>JABDKF010000041.1 GCA_013003155.1 Woeseia sp.
TGGCCAGTGAATTGGAAATCAGTGCCGACGAATTGCAGGATTACTACGCGCAATCACGCAATCGCTACATGCAGGATGAGCAGCGCCAGGCGAGTCATATTCTTATACCGTTTGGTGAGGATGAGGATGCTGCAAAGGATCAAGCTGCCAGCTTGACGGCCCGCGTCAATGCCGGTGAGCCGTTTGCCGACCTCGCGCGTGAATACTCGGCCGACAGCGGTACTGCGAACCAGGGCGGTGACCTGGGTCTGCTGGTCCAATCGCAGTTGCCGGGCGCATTGGGCGACGCGATTTTTGCCATGCGGGACGGTGAAATACGCGGTCCGGTTCGCAGCGATTTCGGCTTTCACGTCATCAAGTTGGCTAGCGTGCAGGCGGGTGGCCCGCTGCCGCTGGACCAGGTGCGCGGCGAACTGGAACAGGAATTGCGGGCGCGCAAAGTTGAAGATCTGTGGCGCGAGAAAGTGCGGGCGTTATCTGACGCGCTATTCGATGCCGAAAACATCCAGGGTATCGCCGATGATCTCGATATGACGGTACAGACCGCAACGGAATTTACGCGCCAGGGTGGCGCACCGTTCGGTTCCAACCAGGCGATTATTGATGCCGCTTTCAGCGACATGGTGCTCAACCAGCGTCGTGTCAGCGACATTATCGAACTTGACGCCAACAGATCAGTGGCCATGCAGGTGACGCGCTACGAGGAAGCGCAGCGCCTGCCGCTTGCTCAGGTACGCGACAGTATCGAGAATGCGATCAGGACTGAGCGCGCGCAAGAAGAAATCGGTGAAAAATCCGCTGCGCTGAAAGCCGAATTGCAAAATGGCAAAGATTTTACTGCCGCGGCTGAAGAATTTGACGCAACGTCGGTGACCTCGGTCGTGATGACTCGGGACAATGCTGACGTTGACGCAAATATTCGAACCGCTGTTTTCGGCGTCAAAAAACCGCAGCCTGACCAGCCACGTATCGGCAACGTGCGCACCGCCAGTGGAGACGAGGCGGTTTTCGCCGTAACCGCCTACGCGCCCGGTCGCCCGGAGGCTATTCCTGTTCAGCAACGGGATGCCGGCAAGCGTGAACTTGCTGGGCAAGTGGGCCAGGCTGACTATGCGGCGCTCGTTTTCGAGCTCGAACGGCAGGCTGATATTGTCCGCAATGACGACGCGCTCGAGCAGCAAAGCCTGTATCAGTAATCCGATAAAGGGTCCTCTCGATCTGGTGTAACATGCAGGCCTTGTCGCGGCCCACGGCGCAACTGCTGCAATGCGCAGCACGACGCACCGGATTACCGCTGTCGATTCTAATCGGGGGAACACGATGACCAAGATGGCCCTGCACTGGCAGATTCTGATCGCTATCGCGTTAGCGGGTCTGGTCGGCGGTACTGTCAATTACCTTATTGCGCAGGGCGTAGAGGACCCAAGCGTGCTTGGCGTCAGCGTTATCGCGGTGCTGGGCTACATTGGCGACCTATTTCTCAACGCACTGAAAATGATCATCGTACCGCTGATCTTTTCGTCGATTACGGTTGGCGTTGCCGGCATCGGTTCCGGCGGAAACCTCGGCGCTCTCGGCGGCAAGACTCTTCTTTTCTATCTCGCCACGACGGTTGCGGCAATCTTGCTCGGTTTGGTCCTCGTAAACCTCGTCGGTCCGGGCTATGTTGATGGTGAGCCCGCCGCTGACCTGCTCGGCCTCGACCCCGGCGGCGCAGCGTTGGCCCAAATAGCCGAAGGGCGCGGTCCGGGCGATATTGCCGAGGTGTTCAAAGGCATGGTGCCGCCCAATATTGTCAAAGCGGCCGCGGATGGCCAGATGCTCGGTATCATTTTCTTCGCGCTCCTGTTCGGCTATTTCATGACGCACCTCGATAACGCGTTGGCTGAGCCAATGTATCGATTCTGGGACGGCGTGTTCAACATCATGATGCGCATGACCGAGTGGATCATGATGTTTGCTCCGATCGGTGTGTTCGGACTCGTCGGCAAGGTCGTTGCGGAATCCGGCTTCGATGCGGTGGAGCCACTTGCATGGTTTGCAGTAACAGTAGCGGCTGCATTGGTTCTTCATGCCGCCGTTACGCTGCCGTTGTTGCTGAAGTTTGTCGGCAAAGTGTCGCCGTATAAAATGTTCCCGGCCATGGCGCCCGCGATGCTGACAGCGTTTTCGACTGCTTCCTCGTCAGGTACGTTGCCGGTGACGATGAAGTGCGTTGAGGAAAACGCTGGCGTGTCCAACAAGATCTCGAGCTTCGTGTTGCCGCTGGGTGCAACCGTCAACATGAACGGAACGGCACTGTATGAGTGCGCGGCGGCGCTGTTCCTCGCACAGGCCTACGGGCTCGACCTGTCAATTGCCATTCAGTTCTCGATAGTCGTCATTGCGTTGCTGACGTCAGTCGGCGTTGCCGGTGTGCCGTCTGCCTCGCTTGTGGCAATTGCCGTTATTCTGGGTGCCGTCGGGTTGCCGATGGAGGCGGTCGGCGTGCTGCTGGTCTTTGATCGGCTCCTCGACATGATGCGCACCAGCCTGAATATTTTCGGTGACGCGTGTTGTGCCGTGATCGTGGCGCGCTTGAGCGGCGAAAAGACCAACCTGGCCGAAGAATAGGCCGAGTCTGCACGGCGGCGCGGTGCAGCGGATGAGCAACGTGCGGCAAGAGAATTCGTTGCTGTGCCATGTCAATCTTGCCTCAGGTTTTCGTGGCGGCGAACGACAGACACAGCTCCTGATGGAGCAGTTCGCGGAGCGAGGTTACGCGCAACGCCTCGTTGCGCGGCGAGGCGGGCAGCTGGCGGCACGCTGTGCCGACATTCCCAATGTTGAGATACGCGGCACCTCGTCGCAGCCACTGTCGGCGGCGTTAGCAATCCGCGGCGCGGACCTGTTGCATGCGCATGAGGCACGCGCAATCTACGCTTGTTGGCTTGCCGCCCGCCTCACGGCTGCGCCCTGGCTGCTGACCCGCCGCGTGGATAACCCTTTCAAAGCCTCGTGGTTCCGTGATCATGCGTATCGGGCGGCAACGCGGCGAGTTGCGGTGTCGCAAGCGATTTGCCAGCAGATAGAAAATCAGTACCCCGGGGTGGGCGTCGACAGGGTTGCGGATGCGCATGCGGGCCTTGCTAAAGACCACCGGCAGCCAACAGAACTCTTGAATCGCTACGCCGGCAAGACGCTGGTCGGCCACATAGGCGCGCTTGATCACAGCCATAAGGGTCAGGGAACGATTATCGCTGCAGCCAGGCTCGCGGCGACACGCTTTCCGGCTTTGCATTTCATTCTGGTCGGTGACGGGCGCGACGAATTACAGTTCCGCGAGGATGCGGTGGGGCTAAATAATATTGAATTCACCGGCTACGTGACGGAGGTCGATGACTACCTGTCCGTTTTTGATGTGTTTGTGTTCCCGTCACTGCACGAAGGGCTGGGTTCGACGTTGCTCGATGCGATGAGTTTCGGTTTGCCGATCGTCGCGACCCGTGTGGGCGGTATCCCCGACATCGTCGAGGACGGCATCAATGGCTACCTGATTGAGCCGGAGCAAGCGGAAGAATTGTTGGCCGGCATTTGCAAGATCGTCGACGATCCAGCCTTAAGTTCGCAGATGCAGTCGGCGAATCGAGAGAAAGCGGCTGATTACAGTCCTGCGGCAATGGCGGATCGGTACGAGAGAATCTACCGCAGCATGCTAAGCAACGTCGACGCTTAGCGGCAATGGTTAAGTGTCGCCGTCTTCCTCGAGGTGCATGCCGATCGTGTTGTAGCCGCCATCGACGTACATGATTTCTCCGGCGATACCGGCCGCCAGATCCGAGCACAAAAATGCAGCCGCATTGCCGACGTCTTCGGGGGTGACATTGCGGCGAATGGGCGACACGCGCTCCATGTGCGTCAGCATTTTGCGAAATCCTGATATACCCGCGGCGGCCAGCGTCTTGATAGCGCCTGCCGAAATGCCGTTCACGCGTATCCCGCGCGGGCCCAGGTCCGCTGCCAGGAACCGCACGTTGGCCTCGAGGCTGGCCTTGGCAAGGCCCATCACGTTGTAGTTCGGTACGGCACGCACGGCGCCGAGGTAGGACAGGGTCAGGATCGCTGAATTGCGGTTTTGCATGAGCGGCAACGCAGCCTTCGCCAATGCGGCAAGACTGTAACTCGAAATATCGTGCGCGATCTGGAAACCCTCACGGGTGACGCTCTCAATGTAAGTTCCGGCCAGCTGTTCGCGCGGAGCGAAGCCAACGGAGTGCACCAGCACTTCCATGCCATCCCACTGCTCGCCGATCGCCGCCATGCAGTCATCGATCTGCTCATCAAATGCGACGTCCAGCGGAAACACCATCGATGAACCGAGTTCTGTCGCCATCTTTTCCACGCGTGGCTTGAGTTTGTCGTTCTGGTAGGTGAACGCGAGCTCAGCGCCCTCGCGCGCAAATGCCTGCGCGATGCCCCATGCAATTGAGCGATTACTGGCGAGCCCGACGATCAGAGCACGTTTGCCGGCCATGAATCCCATGCTGTTCCCCCTGGATAGCGTTGTTATTGTGGTTCTTGGATTCGTAATTCTAGCAAAATGACCGAGCGCCCGGCGTCATTTTGGGACGGTGCCTGCACAAAGAGCAGGGCGGGAAAATAGCGGCTAACTGGATTGCGACGTTACGTCGACGTACATCGTCAGCTTCTGTCCCGGCCGCAGGATCTTGTTCTTGTCGAGGTTATTCCAGCGCAGCAGATCAGCAATGGATATCCGGAAGCGGCTGGCTATTCGATAGAGTGAATCTCCGCGCCGCACCGTGTAACGAAGCTTGCGCGTCGTTGCATTGCTGTTCGCGGCCACCGCGGCCGGCGCGTCGTTAGTCCAGACGACCAGTTTCTGACCGACGCTCAACGTGTCCCTGGGCGCCATGCCATTCCAGCTCGCCAGCTCGCGCATGCCAACGCCGTAGCGGCGACTGATCGACCAGAAACTTTCACCGGCGCTGACCCGATGGTCGACGCGCTGGCCGCCGCGCGGCTGGGATTGCTTGGCGGCACGGCGCTGATTCGCACTCAGGTTGTAATCGGATAGCGGTTTGCTGGCCACCGGAATCATCAGGTACTGACCGGCGCGAATCATGGTGCCACTGATGTTGTTCGCCTTCTTCACCGCCTGCAGCGTGGTGTGATAGCGCTCGGCGATTTGCGACAGCGCCTCGCCATTCTTGACCTTGTGGCGTTTCCAGCGAACCCGTTCGCTCTCGGGTAGCGCGCCCA
>JABDKF010000045.1 GCA_013003155.1 Woeseia sp.
GGCGCGGCGAAAATCTCGGTGCCGGTTCCGGTGTAGACGCCGTCTTGTAGGTCGATCGTGCCGGTGGCGATCTCCCCCAGAAGCGGCCCGGATTTCATCGGGACGGAAAACGTGAATTCGGTGGCGCTCGCGGGGACGGCAGCAAGTATGGCGGGGACAAGGAACCTGAGCATCGGCGGCACTCCGAATTGGCATGACGCGGAGCGTAAGGGGCGAGGCGCGATCCGTCAAAGGAGCCGCGCTGGTGCCTGTCAGGGGATGGGGGCCGACAACGTCGAGAGATACGCGTGTTTCTTGCCGGGTTCGGCGGTGAACCAAGTGGGTTTGCCCAGCAAACATGGGAGTCGCCGACGTCGTTTCGGCACTTCATGGACGAGTTCGGTCTCCGGAAAAGGCGAACAAACTTAAGTCTGCTTAGAGCCCTAAGCGACTTCTTTAGTCTGCCCAAATCCAACGCAATGCGCGAGAAACGGACACTGCGCCCGGATGATGCGATCAGGCGTTACGCCGTTTTAGCAGCGTAACCACCAAATCCACCACGTCGCCAGGGCGCCTTCGCCAGACGTTCATTACCCACATACGCCACATGTTCGTTGGTAAGCTCGTGGGCAGCCTTGGCCTTCTCGCTATGATCTCGGGGTCGGATTTCGACGGCGCACCTGAGGTCGTCTCATGTGATCGAACCGAAGGATCACAATACGCAACTCAAAAACCCCTATTTAGTATGCGCCTGCGCCTTCTGGACGTTTGGCCGTTTTAGCATAGCTTCGTAATGCGCTGTGCAATTGCTGAATTCTGCTAGGTCGAATTCCTCACGCAGGCCACGGTCATAGACCCAGAAAAAATAGGAGTCGCATGCCGTGTTATGGTCAAAGAACCAAGTACGACCTTTAAGTTCCTGTTCGACAAGAGCCATCTGTTCAAAGAACATCGCCTTCGCTTTGACTTTGATGTCGTCATGCGCACTTTCGATATCGCAGAATTTGGCTGTCCGGAAATGGCGGGTGATATGCGGGTGCATCCCCGAAGAAAACCAGTTCATGTGTGAAATGGCGCGTGCCCGTTCGAACTTGTCTTGCGGCAACAGATTGGCTTCGGGATAGGCACTCGCAATCCAGGTTTGAATCGCAGTATTCTCGCTTAGACCCTTTCCTTCAACGATCAAATACGGAACTTTCTGCTTCGGATTTAGTGCCTTATAGCTTTCAGAGGTTTGCTCCTTTTTTGCCAGGCTGATCAACTCAACTTCGAATTCGGCGCCAGCCTCCAAGAGAGAAACATAAGCGGCAATCGAACATGCGCCTGGTGCATGGTAAAGCGTGATGGTCATTCTCGTTCCTTTTGGATGGTCAAAGCTCGAGTGCATCATGCGCCTCGACGACGGGGCTGAACACTAGCAGATACCCACGTCCGTCCAAGGTGCGTTGCTCTGCCAAATGCCGCGGATCCACTGTACTAAAACGACCCGACACGCCAACCCGCCGACAAGATGGTATCGCGGCGTTACGCGCAGGTCACGCCAGTTCAGCAAAGATGGACGAAAGTCTGCAAAGTCCCGCAAAGCAGACGTCCGCACACATCGCCGGACAACAAAACGCCGCCCCGAAGGGCGGCGTTTTTGTCTGGAACATCGTCGAGAGATACAAGCGTGTTTCTTACTAGGTTTGGCGGTGACCTACTCTCCCACGTCTTAAGACGCAGTACCATCGGCGCTACGGCACTTAACGGCCGAGTTCGGAATGGGATCGGGTGTTTTGCTCGTGCTATGACCACCAAACCGAGAAAGAAACACGTTCCAAGTCAGTTACTTACATTGTGTATGCTTTGATCGAGCCAGCCTTCTTCTGGATCAAATCAAGCCTATCGGGCAATTAGTACCGGTCAACTGAACGCATTGCTGCGCTTACATCTCCGGCCTATCGACGAGGTGGTCTACCTCGGCCCTCAGGGATACCTTGTTTCGAGGGGGGCTTCCCGCTTAGATGCCTTCAGCGGTTATCCTTTCCGATCATAGCTACCCAGCACTGCCATTGGCATGACAACTGGTCCACCAGTGGATCGTTCACCCCGGTCCTCTCGTACTAGGGGCAACTCCTCTCAAGTATCCTACACCCACGGCAGATAGGGACCGAACTGTCTCACGACGTTCTAAACCCAGCTCACG
>JABDKF010000339.1 GCA_013003155.1 Woeseia sp.
CGCCACCGAAACAGCACAGCACGAAGTCGCGGACATCTTCGCCGCGCTCGACGGTAATCTTGCGGATAGCATTGGCCATGCTCTCGACCGCAACGGCAAGAAAACCTTCGGCGACTTCTTCTGGCGATGTCACAGGCAGGTTTGCAATCAATTCATCGAATTTCCGTTTTACAATTTCGAGATCGAGCGGTTGGTCCGCGTCCTCGCCGAACACCTGGGGGAAATGATCGACCGGGATGCGCCCGAGCAGAACATTCGCATCCGTTACGGCGAGTGGACCGCCGCGCCGGTAGCAGGCCGGGCCGGGGTTCGCACCGGCAGAATCGGGGCCGACCTGGAAGCGATCATCCTTGTAGGTAAGGATCGACCCGCCACCTGCGGCGATTGTGTGTATCTTCATCATCGGCGCGCGCAAACGGACGCCTGCAACTTCCGACTCGTTGCTGCGTTCGTACTCGCCACTCCACGCGGAAACATCGGTCGAAGTACCGCCCATGTCAAAGCCGATCAGGCGATCAAAGCCGGCACGCGACGCGGTCTCAACCATGCCGACAACACCGGCCGCTGGCCCGGATAGCACGCTGTTTTTGCCGCGAAAATGCTCCGCGAGCGTGAGGCCGCCGTTACTTTGCATAAACAGCAGTCGGTCGGGCGACGCGATCCTGGACAACTCGTTTTGCAGCCCGGCTATGTAATTGTTGAGCACGGGGGTCAGATACGCATCCGCCAGCGTCGTTTCTGCTCTGCTGACAAACTTGATCAGAGATTCGACGTCATGCGACACGGATACCTGGGAAAATCCAATGTCGGTCGCGATACGTGCAATTGCGTTTTCATGTGCCGGGAAGCGATAGCCGTGTACTAGGCAGACGGCTACGGAGCGCAGGCCTTCATCGAAGCACCCTTGCAGCGATCGCCTGATATCAGTTTCATCCAGATTGACTAACGTGTCGCCCTCTGCGTTCACACGCTCGTTTGCTTCGATGATCCGAGCATAGAGCGGCTCGGGCTTTTTTATATCCAGCGCAAAGATGTCTGGACGGTTTTGATAGCCGATGGCGAGCGCATCTTTGAAACCGCGCGTTACGACCATCGCAGTAGGAGTGCCGCGGCGTTCCAGCAGCGCATTCGTCGCAACCGTGGTGCCCATTTTGACCGCTGCAATGCCGGTCGGATCAAAACCCGGATCCGATGCGGCCAGGAATCGCCGGATGCCCTCGGCCGCTGCGTCCGGATACTGCGCGGGATTTTCGGACAAAAGTTTCGCTGCTACGAGACCGCCATCCGGGCGCAGCGCCACGATGTCAGTGAACGTTCCGCCCCGGTCGATCCAGAATTGCCACTTGCTCTTGCCCACGGACGTCAAGGTAACGGAAAAAGGGCAATATCACACGCCAATCCCGGTACTATTCATTGCGACTCCCAACTCCGGAATAACACGGTTGCAAAGAAAAAGATGAACGCGATCAAACGGACATCACCAGTGAACAAACCGGACCCGTTATTATCGTCTGTTGCAGCGAAGCACGCCTCATGCGACGTCCGCCCGGGAGCCTCAGCGAAGAACAGGTCTCAGCCGGATGGATAGAACCGACTCTGTTTTTCTGACGCTGATCGTCTACAACGCCGTGTTGATTGGTGTTGGCCTGTGGGCGCGGAGCCGAAACAAAGGCGTCGAGGACTACTTCCTGGCCGGCCGCGGCCTCGGACCCTGGGTTGCGGCGATCAGCGCATCCGCGAGTTCGTCCTCTGCATGGACTTTGCTCGGCGTCAGCGGCGCGGCCTACGCATGGGGCCTGCCGGCCCTGTGGATCTTTCCCGCAACGGTTGGCGGATTCATGTTGAACTGGTTGTGGGTTGCACCACGCCTCAAAGAACTCGCACAAGCGGAACGCGCGGTCACACTTAGCGAAGTGGTCGTACCGGCGACGCTGGGTCCAAAACGCAAACAGATTCTACGCATCGCTGCTGCCATTATTGTTTTCTGTTTCATCTTTTATATTGCGTCCCAATTCGAAGCAGCCGGTAAGGCATTCGAATCTGTATTCGAGCTCTCGAAGCATGCCAGTATTATGATTGGCGCGGCGATCGTGTTGGCCTATACGTTGCTCGGTGGCTTCTGGGCCGTAAGCGTCACCGACTCCATCCAGGGGATCCTGATGGTTGTCGCAAGTGTGGCATTGCCAGTTGTGGCGCTGTCAGCTGTTGGCGGTTTTGGCGCACTGCTTGACGGGCTCCATGTGATGGGTGCAGGCGGCTCGCCCATCGGAACCGGCACGCTTGTCGGCGTTTTTTTTGTGCTTGGCCTTTTCGGGATCGGGCTCGGCTATCCAGGTCAGCCGCATGTCGTCAATCGATTCATGGCGCTTAAAGATGAGCAAGCGCTGCATCAGGGTCGAGTGATCGCGATAGGCTGGGCGGTGGTTGTTTACTCTGGCATGTTGCTACTCGGCTTGAGTGCACGGGTTTTGTTCGCCGATCTCGGTGACTCCGAACAGGTGCTGTTCCACGTTGCCACCGAATTGTTGCCGGCACTGGTGTCCGGCGTGATGGTTGCCGCCGTGCTGTCGGCAATCATGTCGACGGCGGACAGTCAGCTGCTGGTGGCGGCTTCCGCAATTTCCTACGACTGGAATCTTACCTCGCGGCAGGAACAACATGGCCTGCGCCGGACACGCACGACGGTCGTCGCTGTGTTGATTCTGGCAACGGTATTGGCGCTGGTCTGGCAAGCGGATATTTTTTCACGCGTGCTGTTTGCGTGGTCGGCTGCCGGCTCGGCGTTTGGACCCTTGCTCATTATGCGACTACTGGGTCGGTCGGTTTCGCCGGCGGCAACCCGGTTGGCGATGCTTACCGGTTTTGGTCTCACCGTTTTCATATCGCTGTTTCCGGACACGCCTGGAGATGTCGCCGAGAGACTAGTTCCGTTTTTTGTTGCACTGGCCATTGCCGCGGCAGGTCAGCAAAAAGCTCAGTCGGCGTGACGACCGAACGGTGTTCGCAATGCCGCGGCTGCGGGCGTGCCCTGCTTAGCGTGCCAGCCGCACGTTGCGGGCATAGTTCCACGAACCGACGAGCCGCGTAACGGGACGGTGCCCCACAAGTTGCTTGACCGAGAACTCGCGATAGCCAGCGAGGTTCAGGTCGCCCGGCAGCGTCCAGTGCTTGCGGAAAAAACCCGTGGCCACGTATTCCGGTAGCCATCCCGCATCACGAATCCGCAATAGCGAATCGAGGTACTCGTCGTGGCCGCGCGCCCGCTGTTCCTCCCAGGTTTCGACGAGATGCCGCCGCGCCGTCAGCTCGCAATCATAGGAACTTACGCGTGCCGGGTTGTCGCCGCCAATCGCCAGCTTGCAGGCGCTTAACGTCAGGCTGTAGCTGACCCAGCTTTGCAGCACGGGATCATCGTCCGTCAGCGCCCGCGCGGGCAGGTAGAAGGTATCGCCGTCGGTCACGCCGTCGCGCAGGTATATCTCGCCGCTGCAGCCGGCGCCGAGGACGCATAGGGCAATGAGGCGAAACAGGGTCATGTGCGTCTTTCTTCACGGCCAGAAGGACTAGCCAAACTAACTCCGGGGTCACCCAAAAATCAATCGACGGCATGCGGTATCATGCGCCGACGCAATTTAAAGGGGTACGAAGATTTGCCGCTAAGTATCGTTATTCTCGCCGCCGGTCAGGGCACGCGCATGCGCTCGTCGCTGCCGAAAGTGCTGCAGCCCTTAGCCGGTCAGCCATTGCTGCGGCATGTCGTCAACTGCGCGCGCGAACTAACCGCAGAAGACATCTGCGTGGTGTACGGACACGGCGGTGATGCCGTACCAATGGCATTCGAGGGCGAGTCTCTGCGTTGGGCGCTGCAGTCAGAACAATTGGGCACGGGTCATGCCGTGATGCAGGCCATGCCGCAGACCCCCGGCGGTAACCAGGTTTTGATCCTTGCCGGTGACGTGCCCTTGTTAAGGGCGACAACGTTGCGACGCCTGTTGGATGCTTGCGGCAACGATGAATTTGGCATTCTGACGGTGGATCTCGAGAATCCGCAGGGTTATGGCCGCATCGTGCGCGATGACAAAGGCGTGCAGCGCATTGTCGAAGAGAAAGACACCAGCGAGGCCGAGCGCAAGATAAGAGAAATCAACTCGGGCGTCATGTGCTGCAATGCGAATGCTCTAAAAAAATGGCTGGACCAGCTTGATAACGACAACAGTCAGGGCGAATACTATCTGACCGACGTGATAGCCCTCGCGGTTGCAGACGGCGTGGCCGTGCACGGTATTAAGGCCGAGGACGTAGATGAGGTCATGGGCATAAACGACAAGACACAATTGGCGCAGGCCGAACGAGCCCTGCAAAAACGTCGTGTCGAGGCGTTAATGGCGAAGGGCGTTGGTTTTGCTGATCCGGCGCGTGTCGACATCCGCGGTACACTGACGTGCGGTCGCGATGTTTACATCGATGTAAACGCCGTATTCGAAGGCGATGTCGTTCTTGAGGAGAACGTCGTGATCGAAGCAAACAACCTCATCCGAAATTGCAAGCTCGGGGCTGGAACTGTGGTGCATCCGAATTGCCACCTGGAGGGTGCGGCAATGGGCGCCAATTGCGAGCTGGGCCCGTACGCTCGATTGCGACCGGGTGCGAACCTCGCGGACAACGTCAAGGCCGGCAATTTTGTAGAGATCAAGAAGAGCAATATTGGCCCCGGCAGCAAGGTTAATCACCTGACTTACATCGGTGACACGGAAATGGGATCGGGCGTGAATGTGGGAGCCGGCACGATTACCTGTAATTACGACGGCGCCAACAAGCACCTGACCAAAATCGGAGACGGCGCATTTATCGGTTCAGGTGTGAACCTGATTGCACCGGTGGAGGTTGGCGCCGGGGCCACAGTCGGCGCCGGCACCACGTTGTCGAAAGCGGCTCCGGTCGACAAACTCACCCTCGCCCGAGCCCGCCAGGTGACGATCGAAAACTGGCAAAAACCGAAAAAGACCCCGAAACCCGCCGGTAAATCGTGATTTCCGTGCCTTATTTCCCAGGGTAATCAGCGGCTTGAGACGTAAGACCGGTCGATAGTGGGAACTGAGACACGGTGAAGGACGCCGGAGTCTGTGACAATGCAGCGCTCTGTACGTTGCATTACCAATAACAAACAGCAAATCCGGAGTTTCGTGACATGTGTGGAATTGTTGGCGCTATCGCTGAAAGAAATATTGTTCCTATCCTGGTAGAGGGCCTGCGCCGCCTCGAATACCGTGGTTACGATTCGGCGGGCGTCGCGGTGCTTCAGCAGGACGGCAGTATCGGCTTGCGCCGGACCGTCGGCAAAGTTTCGGAGCTTGACGAAAAGCTTACCGCTGATCCACTCAATGGCCGTCTCGGCGTCGCTCACACGCGCTGGGCGACGCACGGCGGAGTGACTGAGGAAAACGCACATCCGCACATGTCGGGTGACCGCGTAGCCGTAATTCACAATGGTGTCATCGAAAATTTCCAGCCTATCAAGGACGAGATGCTGGCCAAAGGCTATGAATTTCATTCCGAGACGGACACCGAAGTTGCTGCACACCTGGTGCATGATTTTCTGAAGACCGGAGTCGACCTTGTCGAAGCCTTGCGATTGTCCGTGCAGCGTTTCGAGGGTGCGTACGCATTGCTGGTTGTCGACAACGAAGACCCCGACCGTTTTGTAGTCAGTCGCGTGGCGAGCCCGCTCGTTATCGGCCTGGGCTTAGGTGAAAACTACGTAGCCAGTGGTGTTCCCGCGCTATTGCCGGTTACACAACGTTTTATCTACATGGAAGAGGGCGACCTGGCCGAGATTTGCCGCGACAAAGTCACAATCTATGACGCGACGGGCAAGGAAGTCACCCGCGAGATTCACGAAACCGACTGGACGAACGACGCAGCAGAGAAAGGGCCTTACCGCCACTTCATGCTGAAGGAAATCTTCGAGCAGCCCGCCGCGCTGGCGGATACGTTGTACGGTCGCGTGTCGAATAATCGAGTCATCCCTGAATCGCTCGGCCCCAAAACGGCCGAGTTATTGCAGCGCGTCGAACAAGTGCACATTGTCGCCTGCGGCACGAGTTATCACGCCGGATGCGTCGGCAAGTACTGGATAGAGTCCATTGCCGGCATTCCCTGTCACGTGGAGATTGCGAGCGAGTACCGTTATCGCCAGGTTGTCGTGACGCCGAATACGCTGTTCGTTACCTTATCGCAATCTGGCGAAACTGCCGACACACTGGAGGCTTTACGGATTGCAAAGAAGGCGGGCTATATTGGTTCGCTCACGGTTTGCAACAGCGCGCACAGTTCCATGGTGCGCGAGTCCGACCTCGTAATGATGACGCAGGCCGGTCCGGAAATCGGCGTAGCAAGTACCAAGGCTTTCACCACACAGCTGTTGTCGATGCTGATCGTCACGTTGATGCTGGCACGTTTCCGCGGCATGACCGAAGAGCGCGAAGCTGAGCTGGTGCCACACCTTTATCATGTCGCCGCGGCGGCAGAAAAATCGCTGCGGATGAACGATGGACTTCAGCTGCTTGCCGAGGATTTCGCAGAGAAACATCACACCCTGTTCCTCGGGCGTGGCCCGATGTGGCCTATTGCCATGGAAGGCGCGCTAAAGCTGAAAGAAATCTCTTATATCCATGCGGAAGCCTACGCCGCCGGTGAACTCAAGCACGGCCCGCTGGCTTTGATCGATGAAGAAATGCCGGTTGTTGTCGTGGCCCCCACTAACGAGCTGCTGGCTAAGTTGAAATCGAATATGCAGGTAGTTCGCGCGCGCGGCGGACAGCTATACGTGTTCGCGGACAATGCGGCCGGATTTGAGAATGAGCCGGGCATCAAGGTTATCAACGTGCCCCATGTAAATCGCCTTATAGCGCCTATTATTTACACCGTGCCGCTGCAACTGCTGTCCTATCACGTCGCGGTTCTTAAAGGCACAGATGTCGACCAGCCGCGTAACCTCGCGAAGTCGGTGACCGTAGAGTAGTGCAAGTACCGCTGAGCGTTGCGGCTCGGCAATTAGAAATAGCGGAACAAAATCAAGAGTGTCGAAGAAGACGCAAGGCGGCCATGCCCCCGAATGCTGCCGCGTGAGTGACATACCCTGAGTAAGTACTGATGACCCGGAGCCGTCACTCGCTTTTCCCCGGCGAGATCCTGTGCGAACGAAGAGCCTGTGCGAACGGAAGAACCCGCCGACACGGAAGAACCTATGAAACTGAAAAAACCTGTGGGCTGAAGAAACTTGTGGAAATGAAAGAACCCGTGGGAATGAAAAAACCTGTGGGAATGAAAGAACCTGTGGGAATGAAAGAACCTGTGGGAGCGGCTTCAGCCGCGATTGTAGAGATGCAAAAAAAGCAGCGGATAGCTCGCACCATCGCCCAACTACACATGCACAGCTTCATAGTGTGTTTCAAATTAACGCATCTATATAGGTAGTTAACCTGGATTGCGGCTGAAGCCGCTCCCACAGATAATCTGGTTGAAACACTCACAATGGCCGACTAATTGGCAAGCATGTAAGGACTCACTAATTGGCAAGCATGTAAGGACTCACTAATTGGCGCACATGCAATGAATATCTGGTTGACGTAGGCGCAGCTTGTACCACTTTGGCATGCATGCAATGACAATTTTATCGGTATATGTGCAAAAAAAACGTGTTGCCAGGTATGTACTCACAATCGGAATGGCACACGTACAGTAATAGATGATGGTCGAAAACAGCTCGCGGGCTGGTAGAATAAAAAACGATTGCTCCTAACCCGGATTAGACACCTCGATTCATGTGCTAGTGCTGGCCAAAGCGAGAGGGTAACAACGAAATGAAAATCGTCTCTACGATAATTTTGGTCGTATCAATTTTCCTTGCTGTGTCGTCTGGCATCAGCAAAGTGATGTTGATGGAGCAGGATGTGAATTTCTTCGGCAAGTACGGATTTTCTGATGCGATTCTCATAATCTATGGGCTTGTGCAATTAATCGGTGGTGTCTTGCTCGTGTTTAGGAGGACCCGATTCGTTGGAGCTGCCGTTGTTGCGATCACGTTCCTGATCTCTTTGGCAGTTCTACTTATAGAGGGCAACATACCGATGAGCATCGCGACGTTGGTTGCTACGCTATTGTTGGGCGTGATCATGAAGCAAAGCTGGAGAACTGCGGCGCGAGAAACATAAGGGTGCATCTGGCCGAGGGCGGCTTCTGTGCTGATGGACCAAGAACAGCTGCCGCAAACCTGGGTTAAACACTCGCGCTGACCCGGCGAGAATTCTGTGCAAGCTGAAGACCCTTTAGGTCTGGAAAAACCTTCGGGACTTAGAAAACCTTCGGGAGCGGAAAGCCTATGGGATCGGACCGCCTATGGGACCAGAAAACCTTTGGGTCCAGAAAACCTTTGGGTCCAGAAAACCTTTGGGTCCAGAAAACCTTTGGGTCCAGAAAACCCTGTGGGGACGGGAAACCCTTTGGGACCGGTAGAACCTGTGGGAGCGGCTTCAGCCGCGATCCAGATTAACCATCTATATAGATGCGTTAATTTGAAACACACTATGATGCTGTGCATGCGTAGTTGGGCGATGGTGCGAGCTATCCACGTTTTCTTGTATCTCTACAATCGCGGCTGAAGCCGCTCCCACAGGCGCGCCAATTGCAGGCGTGCAGTTCGGGCAATCACCAAAGCAGCTACTCCATAAAAGTAGCACCGTCTTCCATTCTGGTATTTCGGGCACAAGCCTGGTATTCGCGGCACAAGGATGCACAATGAAACTTCACTCTCCCTCTGCCAAATTGATGGCATGCCCGCTAGAATGCGGCCCTGGCGCAAAGCACATGAATGCTGATCGATGGAGCTGCTGACTTTCGACAACCTGTTTACGCTGGCTATGCTGACACTCTTGCAGGCTGTATTGGGATTCGACAATCTGCTCTATATTTCACTTGAGTCGCAGCGCGCACTCAGACCATGCAAACTACCACTTTCGGCCAGAAGCAGCCCTCATTCTCGCGAATCCACTAGTCGCCGCTCACGGCGATACAAGAAATGGCACGCACCGATTCCGATGAGCAAGTGAAGCAAAAATTTGGAGACTCCAAATCTTTAACTATGCAGATCCCATAAAATAAACCTGAAGCCTAATTTATCGGACCGAGAGACACTGTTCAGTTGTGGATGCCAGTGACAAGTCGAAAGTAGGAGATAGCCGAATTCTATCGAAGCGGCGTTCAGGGCCTGCAGACGTACTGATCCTTGGCGATTATCGTCAGACTCTGACAGTAGTTCGGTCGCTGGCACGGTCAGGATTCCGGATCACGGTCGGTCAGGGCGGCGGCGAGAGATACGCCCTTACGTCCCGTTATTGCACGGCGGAGTGGACACACCCGGCCATCGAAGACGGCTGCCACTTTATCGAAGCCCTGAGTCAATGGTTACGACGGAACCCGCACGTCACGCTGTTGTTTCCGATTGGCGATACGGAAATTCGCGCTCTGGCTCAACACCGTGACGCTCTGCCTGAGGAGGTTCGAGTCGTCACGCCGGCGCGGGAACTCATCGAGATCTGCCAAGATAAGCTGGCTATGTGCCGCCTCGTCGAAGAGGTCGGCGTGCCGCAGGCTTCCTTTGAAACTGTAGAAGCTGGCGAGGAACTGGCGAGGGCTGCCGAACGAGTGGGCTATCCATGTGTAATACGACCAAGAGACCAGTCTGTGAGCTTGCGGGGCGAGAAAGTGCTCCTCTGTCATTCGCCTGCCGATGCCGCGGAGTTTGATATTGACCCGGACGTACGCGAAACGAATCGCCTGGTGCAGCGATATGTACGTGGGGCGCGCCACAATCTCTACTTTATCGCGAGACACGGAGCACTCGAACGCTATGTCGAAGTGCAGGTTCTGCGTACGGACCGGCCATACGGCACCGGCCTGGCCGTCGACAGTGTCTCCGTCGAGCCCACCGTCGCAATTGTCGAGGCCAGCAACACTCTAGCTCGGCAGCTTGACTACACAGGCCTTGGCTGCACGCAATTCCTGGTAGACGAAGTTGGCGATGTGAAGTGTTTCCTGGAGATCAATCCCAGGCTTGGCGCCAACATTGCGCTTCCCTGTGCTTGCGGTGTCGACTTCCCAAAGCTCGCTATCGAGCAAACCCTTGGCAGGCCACCGGCCCACGAGCAACCGGGCGAGTATCGACGGGGCGTCCGGTTTGGCTGGCTGTATGGCGATATCCAGGGCATGTTGCATGCGCTTCGTTCGGGCGAGGCCGGCGTAGGAGACATACCGGGGATCGCGCTAACCCTCGCGCGAACCTTGGTATCGGCGCGGGTTCATCCCACCTGGAGCCTGACCGACCCGATGCCGGCGTGCGCGTCCTATGCGAAACTCGCCAGGTCTGGCGCTGGCAAGCTGCTGTCGTTGTTGCGTCCTCGCCTCTTAAAGAATCCATTTGACAGGCGTCAGACGATGGCCGGATACCAGCGGTACAGGCCAGAATATCACGAGATTCCCTTCCGGATGTTAAGGGAACACCTGGGAAGGCACCTTGACAGGGGGTTGGACGTGGCTTGTGGAACCGGAACTTCCACCTTGCCGCTGTTGACGATCTGTAATTTGGTGTCCGGGTGCGACTCATCCTCGGCTATGCTTGCGCTTGCCCCCGCTACTCCGGGCGTCGAATTCAAGTTGAGCCCTGCCGAGACGCTGCCCTACGCAGGCCATCATTTCTCGCTCGTCAGCGTTTCCATGGGTTACCACTGGTTCGACGAAAAACGATTTCTGCGCGAAGTCGAGCGGGTTCTCAAGCCCGGCGGTTATCTCTGCGTCAACAACTATGGCTTCGAAGGTACGATGAGATCGAACACCGCCTTCAAGGCCTTCCACAGAAAGTTCTACAGGGAGACCTTCCTGCCATCACCACGAAGAGGTGCAGAGTTTCCCAGCCGACAATTCCTTGGTGGGCTGACCTACTGCGCGCAGTTTCGATTCGAAAAATTCCACACCATGGACCTTGAGCATTTCACCGGTTTCCTCATGACCCAGAGCAACGTACTGGCAAATCGGCCATCTGCGGATGCACGAATTGCCCGCTACCTTCGCACTACCTATGCTCCGTACTTCGACAATGAAAAGGAATTGTTGTTCAAGGGGCAATTGAGGCTCTACCGCTTGGACTGATTCCGATGGAGCGAGTGACGCTTGCAGTTGCTGTGCTATATCGTTGCGGCTTCAAAATGTACTGATGTAGATCAGCCGCGAAACCTGGCGAAATCGATGACTGTCGAGTAAATCTATGATGGTCCAGTGGTACTTGTGTTCTTGAGAAATGGTTGACTGAAATCGGTTTGGCTTACTCTTGCGTTCGACATGCTGATCAAACTGAAACTTGGTTTGTTTCAAGAATATGCGAAACAGATTGGCGCAGTGTGGCGTCGGACGAGTGGTAAACAATACCTGTGGCAGCGCTGCCAGGACCCGACCTGTGTATGAGTCCCAGAGAGTAGCTGCAAAATGCCCCGGTTGACCGTTAGAATGCGCCTTCCGGAAAAATCTCAAGGAAGCTGATTAATGGAGCTGTTATCTCTCGACAACTTATTTACGCTGGCCATGCTAACTCTGTTGCAGGCCGTATTGGGCTTCGACAATCTGCTTTATATATCCCTCGAATCGAAGCGCGCGCCGCCGCACCGGCAGGCTCTCGTGCGTCGCATCGGCATCGGCCTGGCCATGGTCCTGCGTATCGGACTCTTGTTTTTGCTGATTAACGTCATCGACATGTTCAAGACTCCATGGTTCGACTTGCACTGGACCGGAGTCGTCGAGGGTGAATTTAATTTTCACTCCACGGTAGTGCTGCTCGGCGGCGCCTTTATCATGTACACCGCAACGAAGGAGATCTGGCACATGATGCAGGTCCAGCACCTCGGTCAGGAAGACCGGAAGCCGAAGTCTGTTGCGGGCCTGATTTTCTGGATTGTACTGATGAACCTCGTTTTCTCGTTTGACAGTATTCTAAGCGCAATCGCGCTGACCGATGTGTTCGCAGTCATGGCCACCTCAATATTTATTGGAGCGGCGCTAATGGTCTGGCTCGCTGACGGCGTGGCGGATTTTCTCGAGAAAAATCGCATGTACGAGGTGC
>JABDKF010000022.1 GCA_013003155.1 Woeseia sp.
GCAGTAGGATTCAATTACGACAGCCACCGCGGCGACCGAGAACTTCCGGCGCACCCGCCGGTGTTTTTAAAACTGCCAACAACAATTACCGGAACTGATACCCTGATCACGCCGCCAGCAGGCACCACAGAGTTGCATTACGAAGCCGAGCTCGTGGTCGTCATGGGCAAAACCGCAAAGAACATTTCGGCCGCGAGTGCGCCTGATTATATTTTTGGAGTCACTGCGGGCAACGATATTTCCGAGCGACGCTGGCAGGCAGATGACTTGCAGTGGTTCCGCGGCAAGGCCTCGGATAATTTCGGCCCGATCGGCCCGGCTGTTGTCACGCGTCTGAACTACAATGATGTACTGGTGCAATCACGGCTCAATGGTGAAGTGATGCAGTCGCAAAGGACGCGCGATTTTATTCACGATGCCCATGCGATCGTCAGTCATATCAGCCAGTATGCGACGCTGTACGCCGGCGACATTATTTTTACCGGCACGCCAGGACAAACGAGCGCAATGAAGCCCGGTGACGAAATAGAAATTGAAATCGAGGGCGTTGGCATACTGCGCAACACTGTCGGTGAGTTTTAGTCAACAATCTGCAGGATCGAGGGGATATTCAATGAAAGTACTGAGCCTTACGTCGGTATTGATCGTATCGCTGTGCAGCGTGCTGCCGTTGTCAGTGGCCACTGCACAAAACCATGCGCCGAATCCGTATTCGACTGCCGAAGGGTGGGCGACGCTGCCGGACGGGCGTATCTGGGGGGCGACGAGCGCGGTTTACCCGGCCAACGATGGCAAACATGTCTGGGTCGCTGAGCGCTGTGGCGCGAACCTGTGTGTCGGAAGCGACCTCGACCCGGTCATCCTGTTTGACGAAAACGGCAAGCCGGTCCGCCAGTTTGGCGCCGGCCAGATCGTTTGGCCCCACGGGATTTTCGTGGACAAGGAGGACAATGTCTGGATTGCGGATGCAGTCGGCTATGCGCCGGTGCCGGATGGCGTCGGCCATACTGTTAAGAAATTCAGCCCGAACGGCAAGCTGCTGATGACGCTCGGCCAGGAAGGCGTTGCTGGCAGCGGGACGGACGCGTTCAACAAGCCCTCCGACATTGTCGTCGCTTCGAATGGCGACATTTTTGTCGCTGATGGGCACGACGCCGGCGGCAATAATCGAATTGTTAAATTCGACCGCAAGGGCAACTACATTGGCGAATGGGGCACGACCGGTGACAACGACGGCCAGTTCAGGGACCCCCACGCGCTGGCCATGGATTCGCAAGGGCGCCTGTTCGTCGCCGACCGAGGTAACAGCCGACTGCAGATTTTTGACCAGGGCGGCAAGCATCTCGCGACCTGGACGCAGTTTGGTCGCCCGAGCGGCCTGTTCATCGACGCCAACGATGTGCTCTACTCCGCCGACTCCGAATCGAATGCCGGGCGCAATCAGGGCTGGTTGCGTGGTATTCGCATCGGTAGCGCCAGAGACGGCTTTGTTACCGCATTCATTCCCGACCCGGAGCCTGACCAGGACAATAGCGGTACCAGTGGCGCCGAGGGCGTCGCGGTTGATGCCGCCGGCAATATTTACGGCGCGGAGGTCGGTCCCCGAGCGTTAAAAAAGTACGTACCGCAGTAAATTAGCCTGACGACCTGCCGAACCCGGGCGGCCAATACTTGTCTATAAACAGGCAGCCTTCTGTAGGCTGCAAATGCTAAAATTGCGTGGTTTGCTACACATTGGAGTTATTTGAATGAACGAAAACGTCAATTACCTGCCGCCCGTTGCTGCAGCTTCCGTTGAAGACCGGTCACAGTTTATCTGGCGGTGCTACGCCCACGTGGTTGGCGCGATTCTGGCGTTTGCCGGAATCGAGGCGTACCTGATCCAGAGCGGTATCGCCGAGCGAATTGCGCAGCCAATGATGCAAAACTGGCTGCTCGTCCTCGGCGCCTTCATGCTGGCCAGCTGGGGTGCCAGTCACGTCGCACACCGTCTGGAATCCACGCAGGCGCAGTATGCCGCGTTCGCGTTCTTCATCGTCGTCGAAGCGCTTATTTTCGCGCCGCTCCTCTACATTGCCTACACCTACCAACCTGGCGTAATCGACAGCGCAGCAGGCGTCACCGTGCTCGGCTGCGCAGGCCTGATCGCGGTTGCGATGATCACCCGCAAGGATTTTTCATTCCTGCGTGGGGTGCTTATGTGGGTCGGCATACTCGCGATGGTCGGTATCGTGGCGAGCCTGCTATTCGGCTTTCAGCTGGGTACGTGGTTCTCAGTCGGCATGATTGGTTTTGCCGGTGCAGCCGTGCTGTATGACACCTCAAACATCATGCATCACTACCCTCGAGACCGTTACGTTGCTGCTTCGATGGCGTTGTTTGCGTCGATAGCGCTGATGTTCTGGTACATCCTGCAACTCTTCATGAGTCGCGACTAAAGAAGACCTGGCCGGCGGAGGACGGATCTTACCCGCCCTCCGCCGTTCATCCCTGCGCTGGGACGCTGTATACTCCGCGCACATGCCTGCTGCGAACCCTCTTCTGACGCCTGCCCCACGTTGCAAGCTTGCGATGCCGGGCAGCGCGGACCCGTCCCCCGAATGAACGTCGCGGCTTCCAATTTGCTCTCCTGCCGCTATTCCGCCCTGGTTATTTTCACGCTGCTGCTACTCGCAGCTCCCAAGTTGCTGCTCGCGCAGGAAGTTGCCGAGTCGTTTGACCCTATAACGGCCGGCGGCGAGATCAATGACCTGAGCACACGCATTGATGGCGATCAGGTCGATGCCTCGTTTCTGGATGATGCGCGCGCCCGCGCAGTCGACATCGCGACGGATGCGGGCGCGTGCAACGTTGAGGCAACCGCGGATCGGGAAAGATTGCAGGCGCGCTTCGATCCGCTGGCGAATATCGATGCGACCGTTGAGGGGACAGTATTCGATCAGCGCACGGCCATACTGAACCAGCTAAATGCAGCAATTGAGCGGCAGACACGCTGTGCCGGTGTCCGTGACGACGCAAGCGCTTTGATCGAGCGTATTACAGAAACGCAGACACAAATTTCGCAACGCTTCCTGTTCAACCGCAGCGACTCCGTTTTTGGGATGGCCCGATCGCTGCCGGACCGGCTCTCACTATGGCCACGCAATGTACAACGCGCCGTCGATCTGCAGCTCGAGGATGGCATTACCACCGGCTTTTTGCTCTGGTTGTTGTTCGGCGCGGCTGTCGGCGCGGCAGCCCTGGGGCTCTACGTTCGACATCTATTTCATCAGTGGTTTGAAGCCGGCGGTGGTGCTGCCGCAGACCCACGGCTCAAATACCTGTTTCCAAAGCCGCTTGCGCAATATGCACCGTTGATTCTCGAAGGTCTTGCACTTCTTGTTGTGCTGTTGCTTAGCCTGAAGAATGCATCCTTTGATCTTGTTGTCGTGCGCCTCGCCGCCGGCATCATGCTGTTCGGCCTGGGTTGCACGATTATCGACTGGTCGACCGGACCGATTTCTCCGGCGGCTAATATCAAAGGACTTATTCCCAACCATGTCCGGCCATTGCGCTGGCGGCTGCGCTTTTTTGCGCTGATGCTGGTCGCAAGTTTCGTGGTGCTGGGAACGGACTGGTTGTCGATCCGACTGCTTGATCCGAGCGTCGGCGGTCGGGCCACAATGATTTTCCTCGTCGCGCTGTCATTGCTCGCGGTGCTGTCGTATTTGCGTGAGATTCCGGGACTGCGGCATCGCTTCAGAATGGTCCGATACGGTGGCAGCCTGGCGTTGGCTTCGGGAATCATTGCAATTCTCCTCGGCTACCAGAATCTCGCCGGCTACCTTATTCACGGCGCAACCCGCACGGCTCTCGCGCTCTTGATCCTCTGGATCCTCCTGTGGCTGATTTACCAGGCGTTCGAGTTCCTGGTGCAGCCTGATTCGAGCGCCGCGACCCGGCTGCGGCGTAATCTCGGCGTTCGCAAACAGAGCTCCCGCTCCGGCATCGGTTTCTTGCAACTGGTTGCCGACCTCATCCTCTGGGTCGGCTTTGTCGTTTACCTGATCTACGTCTGGGACGAATCGGGCACGACGCTGGACCGGCTGGTGGAACTCGTCACGATCGGAGGGACAGTCGGCAATATTCGCCTGGTGCCCATCAACATTATCGGAGGCATCCTCGTCTTTGCCGGCGTTATCGTGTTGATCGGCTGGATCAAACGCTGGATCGACAGCCGCTGGCTGCAGCACATCGTGGCAGAACGTGGCGCTCGCGAGGCACTGGTCACGCTCATCGGTTACGTCGGATTTGTCGTCGCGGTGATTATCGGTCTGATCCAGGCTGGCGTCGACCTCGGCGGTCTTGCCATCGTCAGCGGCGCGCTCGCCTTGGGTTTGGGTTTTGGCATGCAGGAGATTGCCAACAATTTCGTGTCCGGCCTTATCCTGCTATTCGAACGGCCTATCCGCGCCGGCGATTTCGTCAGTGTCGGTGATATCGAGGGATTCGTACGGCGCATTCGAATTCGCGCGACGGAAATTGAGACGCTGGATAATCAAAACGTGCTCGTACCGAATTCCGAACTCGTTTCCGGACGGGTTACGAACTGGGTGCTGCGCGATCCGCAAGGCCGCCTGTTGATTCGGGTCGGTGTGGCGTATGGCAGCGATGTATTGAAGGTTAAAGAGATACTGCAGCGCATCGGCAGCGAGCATGCTGAAGTAATCACCGACGGTCGTGCGCCACCGCCTCGCGCGCTGTTCATGGGCTTTGGTGACTCATCGCTCGATTTTGAGTTGCGCGTACGAATTCAACGTATTGAACGTCGCTTCTCCGTACTAAGCGATCTGAATTTTGCAATCGACAAGGCATTCCGCGAAGAGGATATTACTATTCCATTCCCGCAGCGCGACCTTCACCTGGTCTCCTACCCACCGAGCGAGACGAAAACGGAGCCGCAAAAGCGGAAACCCGTCGACGAGACGATTCGGACGCGAATTATTCACGACCCCGACCAGGTGACTCGAAGTCATCGGGAAGACGTTCGATTGAACGTCGGCGCAGACGAAGTGTGGGGCGCACTGACCGACATCGATGCACTAAAGAAGTGGCTGGCAACCGATGGCGAATTCCGGCCGTTCATCGGCGGTCCCTTTGCTTTGCAGCTACAAGATGAAACCGAGATGAGCGGGCGCATTGACATCTTTATGCCACCGCGGCGCATGCGACTCGTGATCGCGCCGCGCGAAAACGAAAACCCCCTTGCCAGCGGCCCAATAACCATCGATTTTATCGTGAAGAAAATCGAGGACGACAAGCGGACTGAACTGACTGTCATTGTCGCCGGAATCCCCGCGTCAGAAGACTGGCAAATGGATTTTCGCCGCACCGAAGACCGTTGGCACACGGCGCTTGAGGAACTTAAAGAGTACTTGTCACCGAAATAGAACTCAGACTGCGGTCAGGCGGGTTGTCCCGCCCATGTAGGGCTGCAAGACGTCCGGCACGAGCACGCTGCCATCAGCCTGCTGATAGTTTTCCAGCACAGCGACGAGCGCCCTGCCCGCTGCTACGCCCGAGCCGTTCAACGTGTGCACGAGTTCGGGCTTGCCACTATCGGGGTTGCGCCAGCGTGCCTGCATGCGGCGCGCCTGAAAATCCCCAAAATTGCTGCACGAAGAAATCTCACGGTAGCGTCCCTGCCCCGGCAGCCACACCTCGATGTCGTAGGTCTGGGTTGCACCGAAGCCAATATCACCGGCACACAGAATTACCACTCGATAGGCGAGGCCCAGCCGCTGCAGAACGGTCTCGGCATGTTGCGTCAATTGCTCAAGCGTCGCTGCGGATGTCGACGGCGTTGTCAGGTGCACGAGCTCGACTTTTTCAAACTGGTGCTGGCGGATCATGCCGCGAGTATCTTGCCCGTGTGAACCGGCTTCAGAGCGAAAACAGGGCGTGTGTGCGACGTAACGACGCGGCAATTCCGATACGTCCAGAATCTGGTCGCGTGCGAGGTTCGTTAGCGGCACTTCCGCCGTCGGTATCAGAAAAAACGGCGTCTCATCCGTTGTCTTGAAAAGATCCGCTTCAAATTTCGGAAGCTGTCCGGTGCCCTGCAACGCATCCGCATGCACGAGATACGGGACATAAGATTCCTGGTAGCCATGTTCTGTGGTGTGCAGGTCAAGCATGAACTGGATCAATGCGCGTTGCAGCCGGGCGAGCGGCCCTTTCAAGACAGTAAAACGCGCGCCGGATATTTTTGCGGCGGCTGCAAAATCCAGTAAGCCAAGCTCGGTTCCAAGGTCGACATGGTCGCGTGGCTTGAAGTCAAATTGTGGTGGCTCACCCCAGCGCCTGACTTCGCTGTTGTCTTCTTCGCCAGCGCCATCCGGAACATCATCATGCAGAAGGTTAGGCAGACCCAGTTCGATGTCCTGCAGTGTCGCTTGCAAGGTTTGCAAACGACCGTCCTGCTCGTCCAGCCGGGTGCCCAGGTCTTGCACCGCCGCAAGCAGCGGCGCGGTGTCCTTGCCCTGCGCCTTCGCCTGGCCAATTTTCTTGGCACTGGCGTTGCGCTCACTGCGCAATGACTCGACCTCAACCTGCAGCGACTTGCGCTCCTGCTCCAGCGACAAATAGGCAGCGGAATCGAACCGAAAACCGCGGCGCGCAAGATTCTCGGCCACGGTGGAGGCTGATTGACGCAATAATTTAGGATCGATCATAGGTCTGTTTCAGTCGCTGGGCTGGGGCGGTTTCGGTTTCGCGTTGTCGCGTTCAGCAAGATTGCGCAGTTTTTCGCCGATCTGGCGCTCAAGACCGCGCGGGACCGGATGATAGTATGTTCGGCGCGGCATGTCGTCAGGAAAGTACTGAACGCCCGCGGCGTAAGCGTCTTGCTCATCGTGAGCGTAGCGGTACTCGTCACCGTAACCGAGGTTTTTCATGAGCGCCGTGGGGGCGTTGCGGAGATGGAGAGGCACCTCCGCGGAACCAAAAGCCCCGACGTCGTCGGATGCCGTCTTGAACGCGCTGTAGACGGCATTGCTTTTGGCGGCGCAGGCCAGAAAAATGACCGCCTGAGCGAGCGTCAATTCACCCTCTGGACTGCCCAGCCGCTCGACGGCTTCCCATGCGTCGAGCGCGATCCGTAATGCGCGCGGATCCGCATTGCCCACGTCTTCGCTGGCAATTCGGACCAGACGACGCGCGATATACAAGGGGTCGCAGCCACCATCGAGCATGCGCAGCATCCAGTAAAGCGAAGCGTCCGGGTTTGAACCCCGCACGGACTTGTGAAGCGCAGAAATCTGATCGTAGAAATGCTCTCCCTGCTTGTCGAAGCGACGCTTATTGCCGACTGCAATATCACGAACCAATTTAATATCAATCTGCATCGACCCGGCAACCGGCTCAGCAAGATCGGCTGCAATTTCCAACAGGTTGAGCACGCGGCGGGCGTCACCATCGGCCGCGTCAATTAACAAATGACGTGCGTCATCGTCGACTTCGATACGATCAAGCTTGAGGCGCTCCTGCAATCCCGAGATCGCTCGATCCATAATCTCACTGAGCGCGTCGTCTTGCAGGGATTTCAACACGTATACACGGGCGCGGGACAGCAGCGCATTATTCAATTCAAACGACGGGTTTTCAGTCGTTGCGCCGATAAAAATCAGCGTGCCGTCTTCGACAAAAGGCAGGAAAGCGTCTTGCTGTGATTTATTAAAG
Organism: Woeseia sp.; assembly: GCA_013003155.1. Classification (GTDB taxonomy): domain Bacteria; phylum Pseudomonadota; class Gammaproteobacteria; order Steroidobacterales; family Woeseiaceae; genus Woeseia. The sequence continues at coordinate 7,720 of JABDKF010000022.1, forward strand.
CGATGAACCTCGTCGAGAAATAAAACGGTTCCACGCTTTGATTGCGCACGATATTGTCGCGCCTCATCTACGGCAAGCCGAATATCCTTAACGCCAGCCATTACCGCGGACAGGGCAATAAAGTGCGACTCGGTCGATCCGGCCACGATTCGCGCCAACGTGGTCTTGCCCGTGCCTGGCGGACCCCAGAAAATCATGGAATGCACGTTTCCGCTTTCTATGGTCCTGCGCAACGGCTTGCCCTCGCCCAACAGGTGTCGTTGGCCTGAAAATTCCGTCAGGTTTTTCGGCCGCACTCTGTCGGCAAGCGGCCGCCCCTCGTTAACTAGCTCATCGTCGAATAGGTCCGTCAAAACTAGCGCGCTCGACCACGCTCGAGAAGCCAGTTCTCAAGACGCAAACTCCAGCCACCGATACCCGCGCGGGCGATCAGCAGCCCAACCGCGATGCCAACGAGATCTGCAAGGAGGTCAAGCCATTCTGCTGAGCGCGACACGGTGAGCATTTGGCATACCTCGATAATCACGCCAAAAATGGACAAACCCAGAATGATCCGCCACCAGGATTCGCGCGCATATTGGCCACTGAACCAGAGCGCCAGCGTGAGAAACGCCAGCATGTGCGCAACTTTGTCGATGCCCACGGTATCGAATCTGAAATGAGTCCGGAACCATATTGCCGGCAGCAACGTGCAAAGCAGGACAAATATCAATAACGCGACGCCGGCCACGCGCCAGCGAAAGAGATAGCGTAATGGCAACATCAGTGATCGATTTTGTTCGCGCTTAGCGGAGTCCCGACAAGGTCGGCATCAGGAGGCGGCGTAAACGCAAAACGCTGCTCGTTAATAGCTTGATTAACGCCAACGTCAAACAGCGCAATCAACGTGCTTTGGCCAAGGGAATCGATAAATATCATGCGCGACAATTGCTCGTCAGTGAATCCCAGGTCGACACTGCTAAAGCCGCTATCTTCACCGAGCGGTGCGAGCCGCACCCATACGGTGTCCCGATCCGTGAAACTCTCGACCAGCTCAAACTCACTGAGCACGTCCCCCGCGCCACCGAGCAACAAGGCCGGCGTGTTGCCGAGCACCTCTGCCTGCGGTTTGACGGTAACCTGCGCGAGGTCCGCGTCGTAACTCCAGACATTGAGTCCGTCTGCGATGAGCAGCTGCTCATAGGGGTCTTCGTAGGACCAGCGAAAGCGACCGGGCCTGAGAATCTCAAGCGAGCCCGAAGCCTCCTCGATAATATTGTCGTCGGCATCAACGAGCGTTTGCTCGAACCGCGCCGACATCGACGTAACGTCATCGATGAAGCTTTTTACCAGTCTCTGACCGTCTTCTGCTGCAGCCTGCGCGCCGCTCATCGCCAAACAAAGCAAAAGAGCGGACAGGGCTCTTTTCAATCGATTTTGCATTGAACCCACATCCATCAATGTTTATTCCTTGGCAGGTGCAGCCACCAGGATCTCTCGCGACCCGTTGGACTGCAGCGGCCCTACAAGCCCGGCATTCTCCATGCTTTCAACCATGCGTGCGGCACGGTTGTAGCCAATCTTCAAGCGCCGCTGGACGCCGGAAATGGAAGCCTTGCGGGTTTCCAGCACAATTTGCACAGCCTGGTCGTACAACGGGTCCTGCTCGGCGTCTCCTGCATCACCCGGCAAGCTGTCGATGCCTGGAATACCCGGTATCTGACCGGCCTGGCCCTCAACAATTTCATCAATATAACGCGGCTGACCACTTTTCTTTAGTTGTCGCACCACCGAGTGCACCTCGTGGTCGGCGACGAATGCGCCGTGCACTCTGACGGGTAACGAGGTGCCGGGCGGCAGGTACAGCATGTCGCCATGACCGAGCAGCGTCTCGGCGCCCATCTGATCCAGGATAGTGCGCGAGTCGACCTTCGCCGAAACCTGGAACGCGATGCGGGTCGGGATGTTGGCCTTGATCAATCCGGTTATGACGTCAACGGAAGGCCTTTGCGTTGCGAGCAACATGTGAATGCCGGACGCACGCGCTTTCTGCGCCAGGCGGGCGATCAATTCTTCAACCTTCTTGCCAACGATCATCATCATGTCGGCAAGCTCATCGATAATGACAACGATAAACGGCAGCGGTGTCAGTGTCGGGTGCTCAAAAGGTTTATCGTCGTCTTCCAGCGGCGGCGGCGTCACGGTGGGATCCTTAATGGGTTTACCCGCGGCGATGGCATCCTTCACTTTACGGTTATAGCCGCCGATGTTCCGCACCCCCAGCGCGGCCATCAGGCGGTAGCGGCGCTCCATTTCACCGACGCACCAGCGCAATGCATTCGCCGCTTCTTTCATGTCGGTGACGACCGGGGTCAGCAGGTGCGGAATGCCCTCGTAAACCGACAACTCCAGCATTTTTGGATCGACCATAATCAGTCGCACATGCTCCGGTTGCGCCTTGTACAACAAGCTGAGCACCATTGCGTTGATAGCAACCGACTTGCCTGAGCCGGTCGTACCCGCGATCAGCAAATGCGGCATGCGCGCCAGATCCGCGACGACAGAGTTGCCTCCGATATCTTTACCGAGCGCAAGGGTCAGCGGCGACGCCATATCGTCGTAGGCTTTCGACTTGAGAATTTCGCCGAGCGTCACGAGTTCCCGGTTTTCGTTCGGAATCTCAAGACCGATGTAGGATTTTCCGGGAATTACCTCGACGACCCGCACGCTCACGACCGACAACGATCGAGCAAGGTCCTTGGCCAGATTTGAAATCTGACTCGACTTGACCCCTGGCGCCGGGTCGAGCTCAAAGCGCGTGATAATCGGGCCGGGCGAAACTGATATGACCTCAACGTCGATCCCGAAGTCTTTCAGCTTGAGCTCGACGAGCCGCGACATTGCCTCGAGTGAATCCGTCGAATAACCGCTCTTGTGGGGCGGCGGGTCATCGAGTAATGACAAGGGCGGCAATTCGCCCGCCGACGGCGGATCAAACAACGGAACCTGCCGCTCTTTCTCAGCTCGCGCGCTCGGCTCCACGGTTGGCAGGACGGGCTCGATTCGCGGCGGCGTCCGGTTTGCCGTGCGTTTTTGCTCTTGCTTGAAAACGTCGGCCCGGGCCGCCTGCTGCCGACGCCCTTCCGCACGGTCTTTGAGCTCTGCAAAACGAACGCGCAGAGCGTCCCACCCGTTCAGGCACCAACGACCGACATGATCCATGACTTTGAGCCATGAAATACCGAGGAAAAGCGAAAATGACGCCATCCATAAAAAGAACAGCAACGTGCTGGCACCCAGCAACTTCATGACATCCGACAGATTCGTACCGACCAACTGGCCGATCACACCGCCCGCTGTCTCACGAAATCCGTCGGATGAGAAGTGCAGAGTCGCCAACGCACAGCTCGTAACCAGCGTCGCGAAAAAACCGATGGCGCGCAAAGCAACATCGAGCCTGGTCAAGTGCTGCTGGGTGCGCTGGCCGCGGTAAATCATCCAGCCGGCGTAAAGGATCATCAGGGTAAACAGGTACGCGGGTCGACCAAACAGGTTGAAAAGCAGATCAGCAATGTGGGCCCCTACGCTGCCGATGCCATTGTGAATCTCGGTGGCACTGTTCGCCTGCGTGAATCCGGGATCGTCCGGATGATAGGTAAAGAGAGCAACCCAAAGCAGCAAGGCAATTGCGCCGAATACGTATAGCGCGCCCTCACGCAACGTCCGCGCGACCTGGGCCGACAATGCGCCATTGGATCTTGCTGCTGTCGTTGTTCTTGCCATATTCAGGTAATTTACTATAAAGGCTGTCTAAGGTAATGAATATATTAAAAAGAATAGATAGATTCTTGGAAGGGAATTTGGGCCGATGATGACAGGAAGTGCGCCGCACCTTGCGTCGTGGCACCGCACAACGGCATCTTGACCACTTTGCCCACTGACAGGCTTTTGCCTACACTGGCGGCTCGCTCCCGGCCCAACGCTGGCGTGGCGAATGGACTTGAATTCTGTCGCAGCGGACGCAAATAACTCCCCATCAGCGAGACTAGCGCAACCGCCCTACGCGAAACTAGGCGAAGTATACATGAGCAAAACGAAACATTGCCGAGTACTGATTCTGGGCTCCGGCCCCGCCGGATACTCGGCCGCGGTCTATGCGGCACGCGCAAACCTCAAGCCAGTCATCGTGACCGGCGTCGAACAGGGCGGCCAGCTGATGACGACCACGGACGTCGACAACTGGCCCGGAGACGCTGAAGGACTGCAGGGTCCGGAACTGATGCAGCGGATGCTGGATCATGTGCAACGCTATGAAACCGAAGTCATCAACGACCATATTCACAGGGCCGATATCTCGGTCAGGCCATTCGTGCTACAGGGCGACTACGGCACTTACACCTGCGATGCCCTGATCATCGCCACCGGCGCGACGGCAATGTACCTCGGACTACCTTCCGAAGAAGCCTACAAAGGTCGAGGCGTATCTGCCTGCGCAACCTGCGACGGCTTTTTTTATCGCGACCAGGCAGTCGCGGTCGTCGGCGGCGGCAACACCGCTGTCGAAGAGGCACTTTACTTGAGCAATATTGCCTCCAAGGTCATGTTGGTGCATCGCAGAGATGAATTGCGCGCCGAAAAAATATTGCAGGATAAGCTTTTCCAGAAAGCGAAAGATGGCAAGGTTGAGCTGCTTTGGGATCACATCGTTGACGAGGTACTTGGCGACGATGCCGGTGTGACCGGGCTGCGGGTTCGCAACACCCGAGATACTGACCTGACGCGGGAGCTGGCCGTGACGGGGGTGTTCATCGCTATCGGCCATAGCCCGAACACCAGCCTGTTCGAGAACCAGCTGGACATGAAAAACGGCTACATCACTATCAAGGCTGGATTGCAGGGCGATGCGACGGCGACCAGCGTTGCCGGAGTCTTTGCCGCGGGCGACGTTGCCGACCAGATCTACCGACAGGCCATCACTTCGGCAGGTGCCGGCTGCATGGCGGCACTGGATGCAGAAAAGTACCTCGACGCCCAGGAAGCAGGCGATACGGCCAGCGACGCTGCGGCCTGATTCGGGCAGGCGGCTATACGATGCAAGTAGCCAGCATTGCCTCGCTGGATAGCGTCGGCGCGCAGGAATGGAATCAACTGGTCCACGCCAACTACCCGTTCCTGAAACACGAATTCTTGCTCGCCGCAGAACAAACCGGCTGCGTCGCCCCGGCCACCGGCTGGCAGCCCTGCCACCTGTTGTTGCGCAGCACTGACAGGCAGCTGATCGGCGCGCTTCCGCTTTACGAGAAAACGCACTCCTGGGGCGAATTTGTCTTTGACTGGGCCTGGGCGAACGCCTACCAACAGGCCGGCTTCGACTATTACCCAAAGCTGGTTTCGGCAGTCCCGTTTACTCCGGCGGGCAGCCCGCGCCTGTTGTGCGGTGAAGTCGGCGGCCCGGCCGGTGCGGTGCTGATCGATGCTGCGCTGTCCATGGCTCGCGAACGCGACCTGTCGTCACTGCATATCCAGTTTCCCGTGGCGCAGGAACTACCAACGCTACAACGTGCGGGACTCAAACTAAGAAAGGACTGCCAGTTTCACTGGCACAATAACGACTACGGAGGCTTCGAGGACTTCATCGGGCAATTCAGCTCGCAGAAGAGAAAGAAGACTCGCCAGGATAGGCGCCGAGTTCAGGCACAAGGTATTTCGTTTCGCTGGCTGCATGGTGGAGACATCGATGCCCTTACCTGGCACACGGTCTATCAGCTGATCAGCGGCACGTTCCTGCAACGAGGTGCGCAGCCCTACTTCACAAAGTCATTCTTTCAGGCGATCAGCCAGAGCATGCCGGACAACGTTTTGGTAATACTCGCCGAGCGGCAGGACAAAGCCATAGCGGCGGCCATTTTTTATGTCGGCGAGAATCGGCTCTACGGGCGTTACTGGGGAAGTGATGGCTTCTATGACGCGCTCCATTTTGAGACCTGTTATTACCAGGGCATCGAATATTGCATTGCACACGGACTCAAGGTGTTTGAGCCGGGCACGCAGGGGGAGCACAAGGTCAGTCGCGGCTTCAGGCCAGAAACGACGTGGTCTGCCCACTGGCTTGCCCACGATGCATTTTTTGATGCGATCGGGCGCTACCTGGACGAAGAACAAGAGCACATAGAGCGCTACATCGTCGCGGTCGATGAGCATAGCCCCTATAGACGCAAGCCTGTTGCCCGCAAATGAGTGGCGCGGCTCCCGCAAAACTCGTATTTCTGCAGCCCGGCGCCGCACCGAATGCGTTTCCGGATATTGACCACGCCTGCAGTGAACCGAACGGACTGTTGGCCGCCGGTGGCGACTTGTCCGAGGCGCGGCTCTTGTACGCGTACCGTCACGGCATTTTTCCCTGGTACAGTGAAGGTGAGCCTATCCTCTGGTGGTCGCCAGAGCCGCGCTGTGTTTTGCGGCCAGGCGAATACCACGTCGCACGCAGACTGCGGCGCTGGCTGGCAAGCAGCACGTTCAAGGTTCGTTTTAATACCGTTTTCGACCAAATCGTGGCCGGCTGCGCCGAGCAGCGATTCGGGCAGGACGGCACCTGGATTACCGCCGAGATGATGGCCGCCTATCGACAGCTGCACCTTTCCGGCTGGGCGCACTCGGTAGAAATCTGGAGTGGCAGCGCGGTTGTTGGCGGCATGTACGGCCTCGCAATAGGCAAGGTCTTTTTTGGTGAGTCCATGTTCAGCCGCGAAACGAATGCCTCCAAGCTCGCCATGTTTGCCTTGTGCCGGCAATTGCAGGCACGCTCGTTTGCCCTGCTGGACTGCCAGGTCGTCTCGCCGCACCTTCTGTCGCTCGGTGCAATCAGCATGCCGCGCAGCGAATTTCGGAGCATTCTGATGAATGCCTGTGCCAGCGCGTCACCGCTTACTGACCTGCCGCGGGTTGCCGTCGCGCCCAAGTCGCTAATTTAGTCCGGATTTCTCGCCAAATCGGGGGCTTATCGCGTTGCATTGGTGCCACTGTTTCTGCACAATGCGCGGGCCTAAAACAGTAGAGAAAGGAATTTTGGCAAAAGAAGAAGCACTTCAGATGGAAGGCGTCGTGACCGAAACGCTGCCCAATACGACATTTCGTGTTGAGCTGGAAAACGGCCACGTCGTCACCGCCCATATCTCCGGCAAGATGAGGAAGAATTACATCCGCATATTGACCGGCGACAAGGTAACCGTGGAATTAACGCCCTACGACCTCAGCAAAGGCCGCATCGTTTATCGCGGCCGTTGAGCGTTGCCCTGCCCGGGCAATCGGCTCCGTAGAATTACGACTTAACCCGCCTTGAGCCGCTAACTCTCAGCGGTTGGCTGATGCGTCAACTCTCTCAGAGTCGGCTCGGCTTTGAGCTCGAGCGTGTCGCCGGAACCGACGCCAATATGCACGTGCCCGCCATTTGCCAGGTTGCCAAATAGCAGCTCTTCAGCCAGCGGTCGCTTGATGTGCTCCTGAATGATGCGGGCCATCGGCCGCGCGCCCATTTTCGGGTCGTAGCCGCGCTCGGCAATCCAGGCACGGGCGGCGTCGTCGAGTTCAAGTGTAACGTTGCTCGCGCTGAGTTTCGCTTCAAGTTCCACAACCAGCTTGTCCACCACACGCGCCACAGAATGCGCATCCAGTGAAGCGAACTGAATGATTGCGTCCAGCCGGTTGCGAAACTCAGGCGTAAATATCTTGCTGAGTATCTCGATTCCGTCGCTCGAATGGTCCTGCGGCGCAAAACCGACTGAACGACGGCTCATTTCCTGGGCGCCCGCGTTGGTTGTCATTACGAGCACGATGTTGCGGAAATCGGCCTTGCGCCCGTTGTTGTCGGTAAGCGTGCCGTGATCCATCACCTGCAACAACAGGTTAAAGACCTCCGGATGAGCCTTTTCGACCTCATCCAGGAGCACTACGGCGTGCGGATTCTTGCTGACAGCCTCAGTTAACAGACCACCCTGATCAAAGCCGACATAGCCGGGCGGTGCGCCAATGAGTCGTGAAACGGTATGGCGCTCCATGTACTCGGACATATCAAATCGAATAAGCTCGACGCCAAGAATCATCGCGAGCTGACGCGTGACCTCCGTCTTGCCGACGCCCGTCGGGCCGGCGAACAGAAACGAACCGATTGGCTTTTCTTCCTCGCCCAATCCGGATCGCGACATTTTGATAGCAGCACTGAGCGCTTCGATCGCTTTGTCTTGACCAAATATCGTTAACTTGAGATCGCGCTCCAGGGTACGCATCGCATCCTTGTCGGACGCCGAGACACTCTTAGGCGGAATTCTTGCCATTTTGGCAACGATATTTTCGACCATGGTTACCGATACGCTGGTTTCGCGCTCACCCTCCGGTTTCAGGCGCAGGCTCGCGCCCGCTTCATCGATAACGTCGATCGCCTTATCCGGCAATTGCCGGTCATTGATATGCTTTTCGGCAAGCTCTGCCGCCGCGCGCAGGGCGGCGTCTTCGTAAACCACGCCATGATGCTCTTCAAAGCGCGTCTTCAGCCCGTGCAAAATTGCAATCGTCTCGTCGATGCTCGGCTCCGGGACGTCGACCTTTTGAAAACGTCGGGCCAGCGCATGATCTTTTTCGAAGATGCCGCGATACTCTGCATACGTCGTTGAGCCGATGCACCGCAACTCGCCATTCGCCAGAACCGGCTTTATCAGATTCGATGCGTCCATGACGCCACCTGAGGCTGCTCCGGCACCGATCACAGTGTGAATCTCGTCAATGAACAGAATCGCGCCCGGATCTTCTTTAATCTCGGCAAGCACGCCTTTCAGGCGCTTTTCGAAATCACCGCGGTACTTGGTGCCCGCAATCAGCGTGCCCATATCCAGCGCGTAAATTGTGCTGTCGCGGAGTACCTCGGGCACACGCTCTTCGGTAATCAATCGCGCCAACCCCTCCGCCAGCGCCGTCTTGCCCACGCCGGCGTCCCCGACGTATAGCGGATTGTTTTTTCGGCGGCGGCAGAGAATCTGCACAGTACGCTCTATTTCAAGGTCACGGCCAATCAACGGGTCGATCTTCCCTTCAATCGCGAGCTGGTTCAGGTTGCTCGCATACTTCGATAGCGCACTTGCCTCACTCTCGGCATCCCCTTCGACCGATTCAGACGTTTGCTCATCACCGACATCACCCTGCACGCTCGGCAATCCATGAGAAATAATATTGACGACATCGAGACGAGTAATGTTTTGCATCGCCAGAAAATAAACTGCCTGTGACTGCTTCTCGCTAAAAATCGCAACCAGCACGTTGCTACCGGTAACTTCTTTCTTGCCACTGGATTGCACGTGGAACACGGCACGCTGCAAAACGCGCTGGAAGCCCAGCGTCGGTTGCACATCATTTTCGTCATCGCCGGACATGCGCGGCGTTGCCTCGTCAATAAAGTCCGTGAGCTGCCGGCGCAGGTCGGTCACGTTTGAGCTACAAGCCTTAAGTATTTCGTGTACGCGCGGGATGTCCAGCAATGCCAACAGCAAGTGCTCGACGGTCATAAATTCGTGCCGTTTTTCCCGCGCACTCTGAAACGCCTCATTCAGGCAAAATTCAAGTTCACTACTTAACATCGAATAATTTCTCTCATTGATCGTTGCATTGCATGAGCAATCTTCACGCTTCCTCAAGCGTACACAACAACGGATGCTGCTGCTGCTGTGCGATAGTCATGACTTGCGCGACCTTGGTTTCAGCAATTTCGTAGCTGTACACCCCACACACGCCCTTACCCTTAGTGTGAACTTCCAACATCACGCGCGTAGCCGCAGTACGCTCAAGTCCAAAAACCGACTCAAGAATTCCCACGACGAACTGCATGGGTGTGTAGTCATCATTGACCAGGACAACCCGATACATCGGTGGCCGCTTTACCTTCGGCCTGGACTCTTCGACGGCAAGTTCCTGACCGTCGTAAGGCGAATAGTCGTTTTGATCTGCAGACATAAGCTCTTGTAGTAAACCAAAAAAACAGCGTGACCTACGACCCTTGGCGCTAGCAATTCTGCTGGATAATCAACAGCCGCGCCCGGACATTATATATGGGCTGTGCGGCAGGAATTTAAAGGCTGGGTCGCATTTTTTGGTGGCTTCCGCCCGATCGCAGCGACCAGCCCCGCGATTCAACAGAAAGTTCACATATATACCTGCATAGTATGGGTTTTTTTGAATCCGGGCTTGTTTGCGGCAGCCCGTAAACCGTATCATCACGCAGCTGCGTTTATATAAAGAGACAGCGCCACAGTGCTCTGCTGATGCAGTGTCCCAAGGTAATGACATCCAATATGACCATCAATGCAAAGTGGCCTGATTTCAGTAACTTAGATGCTGATCGCTTGATCGCGACGGCCTCCAGGACCTTGCCTTACTGGGTCACTCTGGGACTCGTTGTGCTGCTGGCGTGGCAATTAGCGCGGCTGGCTTGGCTGCTGGTGCCCGGATCATCGACAGGTGATGCGATTATCGCTCCGCTCGAAGTAAGCAAGCGGGCAGCGCAAAGTGACAATAGCGCCGATGTTCAATCGATCGCGACGGCCCACCTGTTTGGCGAGGCCAACGCGCTAGATGTGGAGGCTCAACCGTCCGACCTTCAGCCTCTTGAAGATCTTGAGGAAACGGATTTAAGCCTGGTTTTGAAGGGCACCATCGCCGCTGCATCTGAGGACCAATCGATCGCTATTATTGCCGATAGCCGGAACGACGAGAAAATCTACAGTATTGGCGATACGGTGGCCTCCGGGACGAAGCTGCACGCCGTCTACATGGATCGCGTTGTGCTGAATCGCAGTGGCGCGCTCGAAGTGCTCAAACTGCCGCGCGAATTTCCAGAATCCCGGCCGCCCGCACGTCGGACAGCACAGCGCACGCGCTCCTCTGCAAGAGCGACTCCGCAGCGCAGCATTCAGAACGTGGTCGCGCAGAACGTCACCAAGCTCGCAGACGTAATCCGCCCGACACCGTACTTTGTTAATGGCCAGCAACAAGGCTATCGCGTGTATCCAGGTCGCAATCGGCGGCAGTTCGCAGCGCTCGGCCTCCGACCAGGCGATCTGATCAAGGACATTGACGGCGCGGCGCTCACTGATCCGCAACAGGCGATGCAAATATTCCAAAGCCTGGGCACGGCAGAACAAGTGTCGGTTACAGTAGAGCGGAATGGCCAGCCGGAAACACTGGTTTTGAATACCAATCAACTTCAACTCGACGACGAAGAATAGGAACCGGTTTGAATAATTGCTGTAAGACAATTCGCGTGCTTGGCAAATTTTGCCTTTCGATGCTGGCAATCAGTTTCATTTTATTGCCCGTGGCTCATGGGCAAGAGCCCACCATCACGCCAAATTACAAAGACGCCGATCTGCGGCAGATCGTCGAGGCCGTGGGTGAGGTAACGGGCAAGAATTTCCTGTTGGACCCGCGGGTCGATGCCAAAGTGACGATGCTGTCATCGACGCCGATGTCGCCCGACGCATTTTACGAAGCATTCCTCTCTATTCTTGAAGTTCATGGATTCGTAGCGATTCCGTCGGACGACCTCATCAAGATTCTTCCCAATGCCAGTGCCCGCCAATACCCGGCTTACAGTTCCACAAGTGGCGCCGGGGGTGACGATCTTGTCACGCAGGTAATCCAGGTAAAAAACGTCGGGGCCGCGCAACTTGTCCCCATATTACGCCCGCTGATACCGCAGTACGGTCATCTGGCGGCGCATCCCGGGTCTAACATGCTGATCATCTCCGACCGTGCCGCAAACGTCATGCGCATGCTGAGCATCATTCGCCGTATCGATCAGTCAAACGACGAAGACATCGAGGTAGTGCCTTTGTCACATGCCTCCGCGGCGGAGATTGTTCGGGTTCTGACGACTTTGACGCAGACACCGCGCACCGACGGAATGCCTGTCACCACCAGCCTTGTCGCAGATCCGCGGACCAACAGTGTGCTTATCGGCGGCGATCGCAGCGAGCGCTTGCGCCTGCGCGCGCTGATTGCACATCTGGACACGCCACTGGAGGATGGGGGCGATACACAGGTTCGCTACCTTCGCTATGCAGATGCCGAGGAACTGTCCACCAAGCTGCAGCAGCACTTCACCGCGCAGTTAAGCGCGCAGGGCCAGGGCGGCCAGGCGGCTGCCGGAGCCCAGCAAATCAGCGTCTGGTCGGATCCACAAACGAATGCGCTCATCATCAATGCGCCGCCGAAGATGATGCGCTCGTTAATGCAAATCGTTGACAAGCTCGATATACGCCGTGCGCAGGTACTGGTGGAGGCCATCATTGTTGAAGTGACAGCCGACAAGGCCTCCGAACTCGGCGTTACCTGGGCGGTCGATGGCAGCGGCAGCAACAGCGTCGTCGGCGTGACCCGCTTTACCGGGGCCGGTACCAATGTCGTCGATCTGGCAGGATTGGTGGGTACCGGGACCGGCGCTGATCCAACTGGTCTGATCAGCGACGGAATTACCACTGCGGTTGGCCGTATCAGTGAAAGAGGCACCAGTTTTGCTGCGATTCTGAACGCATTGGAAGGCGATGCCGATACCAATATTATTTCCACACCGACATTGGTAACAACAGACAACGAGGAAGCCAGCATCAAGGTGGGACAGGAAGTGCCGTTCGTCACTGGCTCGTTCTCCAGCACCGGCTCCAATACGGGCGGCGTGAACCCGTTCCAGACCATTCAGCGCGAACAGGTAGGCGTCAAACTGACGATCACCCCGCAGATCAATGAGGGCGACGCAATTCTGCTGCAAATTTCCCAGGAGATTTCAAGTATCGCGGAATCGGCCACTGCCGGCGCGGCGGACCTCATTACCAACGAACGCACCATCGATACGACGGTCATCGTCGAAGATGGCGGCATCCTGGTGCTCGGCGGCTTGATCGAAGACACGCTGCGCGAAAATACGCAGCGCGTGCCGATTCTGGGCCGCATCCCGATCATGGGCGCGCTGTTTCGCAATCGCAGCGTACAGAAGGTTAAAACCAACCTGATGGTTTTTATTCGACCGAAGATACTGCGGGATGCATCACAGACTGCTATTGAAACGGGTGCAAAATACAATTACATCCGCGACATGCAGCGCAGTGACAGGGTCCCGCAATTGCGTGGCGTAGAACGCCCTGTCATTCCGCCGCTTGACGCAGTCGGTGGCTATGAAGATGACGATGGCGAAAAGAACTATGACGGCAATTGACGGGCGTTGATGGAAGACATCTCCGAGCTGGTGCTGGACGATACGCCGCCTTTGACGGCGGAGCCGGCGGTGCCTCAGGAGGGAGACCTGCGCATACTCCCTTTTTCGTTCGCAAAACGTCACGGCGTGCTGATTCGACCCAGCGACGAGGGTGATCTGGAAGCCGTTTACCGGAGCAACGCGACGCCGTTAAGCCTTGCCGAGGCGCGGCGCTTTGCCGGGCAGCGCATGAAGATGCTGCGCGTCACGCCCGAGACTTTCGACACACTGCTGCAACAAGCTTATGAACAGGGCAGTAACAAGGCAATGCAGATGGTCGGCGACCTGGACGACCACACCGACCTGCTGCAAGTCGCGCAGGAATTGCCCGAACCCTCTGACCTGCTGGAAAGCGACGACGACGCGCCAATAATCCGTTTTATAAACGCGGTGTTGACCGAGGCAGTTAAAGAGAATGCCTCGGACGTCCACATCGAGCCGTATGAAAACCGACTTGGCGTAAGATTTCGTATTGACGGCGTACTGCAGGAAGTACTGCAGACTCGGCGCGCTTTGGCGCCGCTCGTCGTGTCACGTATAAAAGTAATGTCAAAGCTCGACATCGCTGAGAAACGATTGCCGCAGGATGGCCGAATTTCATTGCGCATCGCGGGTCGCGCTGTTGACGTGCGCGTATCAACCATGCCTTCCGGTCACGGCGAACGTGTCGTGTTGCGACTGCTCGATAAACAGGCGGGACGCCTCGACTTGACGTCTCTGGGCATGGCGGACGCATCCATGCACCTGATGGACGAGCTGATCCACAAACCCCATGGCATCATCCTGGTCACCGGCCCAACCGGCTCCGGTAAGACGACTACGCTGTACGCGGCGCTGGAACGTATCAACGATCACAGCCGCAACATCATGACAGTCGAAGATCCGATCGAATATTTCATCGACGGTATCGGTCAGTCGCAGGTCAACACCAAGGTCGACATGACCTTCGCAAAAGGGTTGCGCGCCATACTGCGGCAGGACCCTGACGTGGTCATGGTCGGCGAGATTCGAGATCTCGAAACTGCAGAAATTGCGGTACAGGCAAGCCTGACCGGTCACCTGGTGTTGTCGACACTGCATACCAATACCGCCGTGGGCGCGGTCACAAGGCTGCGCGACATGGGTGTAGAACCGTTCCTGTTGTCCTCGAGTCTGATCGGCGTCGTCGCACAAAGGCTGGTGCGCGTCATGGATCCTGCGACCCGCAAACCTTACACGGCACGCGACTATGAATGCAGTGCACTACAAGTCGATCCTGCCGACCCACCTACGCTGTACCGCCCGGGTACGGATGGCAGCGCCGGTTTTCATGGCCGTACCGGCATTTACGAAGTGATTGGCGTCGACGACGAAATGCGCACGATGATCCATGACGGCGCGAGCGAGCAGCAGCTGGAACGCCATGCCCGGACGATGACCCCAAGCATCCGGGACGACGGACGCCGACGCGTGCTTAATGGCGATACCACGCTGGAAGAAGTCTCACGTGTTACCCGCGCTGATTAAAATAGCAGACAGCGACTAATGGGCGCATTTGAGTTCGTCGCAATCGACAAAGCGGGTAAGGAATCTCGCGGCTTACTGGAAGGCGATACGCCCAAACACGTGCGGCAACTGCTCCGTGAACGCGCGTTGCTGCCGGTTAAAGTTACCGAGGTCGCGCGCAAGGAAAGCAAGAAATCCAAGTCCTTCTCTTTGCGACGTGGCATCTCGGCATCTGAACTTGCGTTGCTCACGCGCCAGTTGGCGACCTTGACCCAGTCCGGCTTGCCGCTGGAAGAAGCGCTGCTTGCCGTAAGCCAGCAGAACGAAAATCCGCGTGTCAAAAGCATATTGCTCGGGGTGCGCTCGCGCGTAATGGAAGGCCATACGCTCGCAGACGGCTTCGGCGATTTTCCAAACGCGTTCCCTGAACTGTATCGGGCAACGGTGTCAGCCGGTGAGCAGTCGGGGCACCTCGACGCAGTGCTCGAGCGCCTTGCAGAATTCACAGAGTCACGCCAGATCCTGCAGCAGCAGGTTCGTAACGCAATGATTTATCCAATCGCGTTGGTGGTAACGGCAATCGGGATCATCAGCTTCATGCTCGCCTACGTCGTGCCGAAAGTAGTGTACGTTTTTGAAAGCTACAACCAGCAATTGCCGCTGTTAACGCGCATCATGATTGGTTCCAGCGACTTCCTGCGCGATCATTGGCTAATGCTGATTATCGGCATTGGCGTCCTCATTTTCGGCCTGCGTAAATTGTTGGAAAGAGAAGGGCCCAAGCGACGCTACCATCATCTCTTGTTGAAGCTGCCCGTTGTCAGCCGGCTCACTCGCGGTATCAACACGGCGCGGTTTACGCAGACGCTAAGCATCCTCGCAGGCAGCGGTGTACCCATTCTCGAATCGCTGCGAATAGCCGCACAGGTTGTCGCCAACGTACCGATGCGCGAGGCCGTTGAAGAGGCATCCCTGCGTATTCGTGAGGGCGCTATGATCAGCAAATCATTGGCCGCAAGCCGTCTGTTTCCGCCGATGACCACGCACTTGATTTCCAGTGGCGAAGCCGGCGGCAGGCTTGAAGAAATGCTGGGCCGTGCCGCGGCCAATCAGGAGCGCGAGGTAGACAGCCTGATCGCAACGCTGCTGGGCATCATGCAGCCGCTGCTGGTCATCGTCATGGCGGCCGTCGTACTACTCATTGTGCTCGCCATACTGCTGCCTATCTTCGAGATCAATAATCTCATCGGCTGATGGGATGCTTTTTGACTGCCGTCCAAAAGAGCCTATCTTTTCAATCTGTTAGAGATTTTCAAAACTGTCGGTTCGGTAGTTGCGCGCCCCTGGCATTAGAGGTATACAAGCATTGAATCGCATCATTATGTTGTAAGCGCAGAAATTTTGGGCAACTGGATTTAACTGAGGGTCGTGTCTATGCCGACGAAACCGCAACCTGACGCTGTTGAAAACCAAGACGACGATGAGATCGAGGAATTTTCCCCGGATGAAACTATCATCATGTCAAATGATGACGACGGCGATGACGAATTGGACGTGTCGATGGAGGTCAACGTCGAAAAGTTGATGGCCGAGATGGACAAGACCGACAAGAATGACGTTGGACGCAAGAAGGAAATTCGTCGTCGTCTTGAGGAGATCCAGGAACTTCGCAGTGTAGAAGATACCTATTCGTTTGATATGAATGGACAGGACTGACCTGCCGCGACATTAGTGAAAGTCCCGCGAGCGCACGCGCAGCTCACCCAGCAGCGCGCTGTAATCCAGTAAACGATGTGCGATTACGTGAATCACCTTACCCTCCTTTTGCAGCTCACCGTCGACACCCATTAACTGTGCGTTCAACAGGACGCTGCGCTGGGTTTCCGCGGTTTTTTTCCATACCACCAGGTTAGTGTGACCGGACTCATCCTCCAGCGTGACGAACGTGACGCCGCTTGCCGTGCCTGGACGCTGCTTGGTAATCACCAGGCCGGCCACTCGTACCCGCCGACCGCTCGCCAGTTCCGGCAAATCGCGCGCCTGCAGGAATTGCTGTTCACCTAGCGTGTCCCGCAGTAATGCCAGCGGGTGACGCCCCAGCGTCAGGCCCAGGCTGCGATAATCGGCAACGATGTCCTGCCCTTCAGTCGGTTTTTTCAGCAGCGGTGCCGGCTCGTAACGCTCCATTGAGGTAAACAAGGGTGTCGGCGCCTCAACGCCCGCAACGTGCCAGCGCGCCTTGTGCCTATGCCCATCGATTTGCGCCAGCGCTCCGGCAGCCGCAAGCGCCGATAAATCGCTGCGGTTAAGGCATGCCCGTTCACTCAACTGCTGCACACTGATAAACGGTGCCGCAGCGCGTGCCGCAACCAGCCGCTGCCCTGCCGTTTCTGAAAGCCCCTTGATCTGCCGCAAGCCAATGCGCATTGCGGCCGCGCCATCCTGCGCGCGCTCCAGCGAGTTGTCCCAGCCGCTCCCGTTCACATCAACTGCCCGAATTTCGACACCGTGACGGCGCAGGTCCTGTGTTAATTGCGACGCAGAATAAAAACCCATCGGCTGGCTGTTCAGCAATGCGCAACAAAATGCCGCTGGCTCATGACATTTCAACCAGCAGGAAACGTACACCAGCAGGGCAAAGCTCGCGGAATGCGATTCAGGAAAACCGTACTCACCGAAGCCTTGAATCTGTCGAAAAATCTTCTGCGCGAACTCCTCCTCGTAACCGCGTGCGCGCATCCCGTTCGTGAGCTTTTCCTCAAACGGCCCCAGTCCACCGCGCCGTTTCCACGCTGCCATTGCCCGTCGCAGCTGATCGGCTTCGCCTGGCGTAAATCCGGCGGCCGCCACTGCCAGCGCCATGACCTGCTCCTGGAAAATCGGCACGCCGAGCGTGCGTTCCAGCACCTCGCGCACTTCTTCGCTCGGGTATTCGACAGCTTCTTCGCCATTCCGTCGGCGCAGGTAAGGATGCACCATGTCACCCTGGATCGGGCCGGGCCGAATCAACGCGACTTCGATGACGAGGTCGTAATAACAGCGCGGTTTCAGACGCGGCAACATCGCCATCTGTGCGCGCGACTCAATCTGGAACACGCCCATCGTGTCGCCTTCACAGATCATGTCGTACACCTTCGGGTCTTCGGCCGGGACGCTGGCGAGCGTGAACTCGCGGCCGTCGAAATCGCGAATCAGGTCAAAGCTGCGGCGGATCGCGGTCAGCATGCCGAGACCGAGCACGTCGACCTTCAGCAGGCCGAGGTCTTCAAGATCGTTCTTTTCCCACTGAATGACGGTGCGATCCGGCATCGATGCGTTTTCAATCGCGGTTAGTTCGAATAACGGCCCGTTCGAGATCACGAAGCCGCCCACGTGCTGCGACAGGTGGCGCGGAAACCCGATCAACTGCCGCGTCAGCCACAACAGGCGGCGGACGACCGGACTCTCGGGGTCGAGACCTGCCTCGCGCACGCGGCTGTCATCGACCTGCTGACCGTCCCACCACTGCATCGAACGGGCCAGCCGGTCAACCTGCAGGCCGGACAGGCCAAGTACCTTGCCGACATCACGCAGCGCGCTGCGGGAGCGATAGGTGATGACGGTAGCGGCCAGTGCGGCGCGCTCCCGCCCGTACTTCTGATAGATGTACTGGATGACTTCTTCGCGCCGCTCGTGCTCGAAGTCAACGTCGATGTCAGGCGGCTCATTACGCTCTTTCGAAATAAAGCGCTCAACCAGTGTGGCCATGCGATCGGGGTCAACCTCCGTAATGCCAAGGCAAAAACACACGGCCGAGTTCGCCGCCGAGCCACGCCCCTGGCACAGGATGTGCTGCGAACGTGCGTAGGCGACGATGTCATGCACAGTCAGGAAATAGAATTCATAGCTGAGCTCACGAATCAACTGCAGCTCATGTTCGACAAGTATGCGCACTTTCTCCGACACACCCGCAGGCCAGCGACGCTGCATGCCCTGCTCGGTTAACTGGCGCAGGAAGCTTGCCGGCGTTTCACCGGAAGGGACAAGCTCGTGCGGGTATTCGTACCTGAGCTCATCCAGCGAAAAATCGATACGCTCGGCAAGTTCGAGCGTCGCCTCGAGCAGCGCGGCCGGATAAATATCCCGCAACGCTGGCCGCGAACGCAGGTAGCGCTCGCCGTTTGGGTACAGCGCATAGCCGGCGCGGTCGATCGTCACGTTCATGCGAATCGCGGTAACCGTGTCCTGCAACGCACGGCGTGCACGGCAATGCATGTGCACATCGCCGCTGGCAACCAACGGCAACTGCAGCTGCTGGCCGAGATCCTGCAGGCGATTAAGGCGCGCACGCTCCAGGCCATCGGCATGCAGTTCCACGGCAATCCACAGACGACCGGCGAACGTATCGCGTACCCACTGCTGATGTGGCGCAAGCCGCAGGCGATTATCGGGAATCCACAGCAGCAGGCAATGCGGCAATCCGTCACCGAAGTCGCTTTTCGTCAACCGATAGCTGCCTTTCTCTGCTGCCCGGCGACCGGTCGTGATGAGACGGCATAACGCTGCGTAGCCCTGTCGGTTTTGCACCAGCGCGACGAGTTTCAAACCATCGTCCAGCACAAATTCCGCGCCGATAAGTAACTTCAGCCCACAGGTTTTTGCCGCTGTGTGCGCGCGCACGATGCCGGAGATGGAACATTCGTCGGTGATGGCCAGTGCGCTGTAGCCAAGTTCTGCCGCCGTTTCAACTAGCTCCTCCGGATGTGCCGCGCCGCGCAGGAACGTGAAGTTGCTCAGCGCGTGCAGTTCCGCATACGCCGGCACCTCAACCGCACCTGCCGGACAGGTTTGGGTAAACGCAGACTTCAACGGGCGCTGCCGTGCAATACCGCGTTCGCATGTGCATCAGCCAAAACGCCCATGCAGGTACCAGTTGCCGTTCGCGCGCTCGTGAAATACCCACAGGTAGGCACCGTGCTGACTTTTCGCGACGTAGTAATCGCGTGTGACGCTGGCCGCGTCCCACCAGCCGGTCTCAATGCGTTCCGGCCCGTTCTCCAGCACGAGCAACCCGTGGTAATACGGTCGTCCATCGTGACTCTTCAGCGGTTCGGGTTGTTCGAGCAGCCATAATGGCCGTCGTAACAACAAACGCTGCGTACGCTGCATGTCAGCAAGCAATTCCGGCATGCGCGGGTTCGGTGCAACGCCGGGCATTGCTGCACATTGCGGGTTGACATCGAACGCATGCTGCCGGCGCCAGGCCTGATCCGGCCGGTGTTCGGCTACCGTGCCGATGCCGTGGACCGCCTGTGTACCGA
>JABDKF010000072.1 GCA_013003155.1 Woeseia sp.
TCGTTGGAGCCGCCGTAAATTGATGCTTTGCGGTTATTGAAGTAGCGCAGCGAACTGATGGTGTCGTTGCCATCACCGACCCGGTCATCGACCGGGAAATCTACTGAGTATTGCTCCGGGATATACGGCAACGCGTAATAGCCTGCGGCTTCAACAAACAAGGTGTCGAGTTCCTGTTGAATTTCGGTACCGCGAATTTTCAGGATAGACGATTCAGGCCCAGGCGCCTTGCCAACAGCGACAGCGGCAAGTGTGCGCAGTTCGGTAAATTCCAGTGCATGCAGTTCCGCCCTCAACGCTGCCAGCTTACGTGCAAAACTCGGATCATCGATCAGTCGCATTGCGCCATGCTCGGCTTGCGATGCCTTTTCATATAGCCGCGCCAAGCGGTACTTGGAACGCGCGACGCCGGCAATATTGGTGCGTTCGTGCTGCAACAGCACCTTGCCATACGTCCAGCCTTTGCCTTCTTCGCCGACCAGGTTTTCAGCGGGTACCCTGACGTTCTCGAAATGCACCTCGTTGACTTCACGCTCGCCTTCAATCGTGATGATCGGCTTAACGCTGACACCCGGCGTCGCCATATCGATCAGGATAAAACTGATCCCTTCCTGCCGGCGTGCGACATCGCTCGACGTCCGGACGAGGCAAAATATCCAGTCTGCGAAATGACCCAGTGTTGTCCAGGTCTTCGTTCCGTTAATAACATAGTGATCGCCGTCACGATCTGCTCGCGTCTTCAATGACGCAAGATCCGATCCGGATCCTGGTTCAGAATAACCCTGGCACCACCACACGTTGCTCTCGAGGATGTCGGGAAGGAAACGCTCTTGCTGCGCCTTGTTGCCGAAAGTGTAAATGACCGGTGCAACCATCTTGACGCCAAATGGCACGATATCGGGCGCATTGGCCACAGCCATCTCCGTCGCGAAGATGTATTGCTGAACTGCAGTCCATCCGGTGCCGCCGTGTTCCACTGGCCAGTTGGTCGCCGACCACCCTTGCTCGAACAGGATTTTTTGCCAGCGAACGTAATCGTCTCGTGACAGATGCACACCATTGTTTTGCTTCCGGCGAATGTCATCCGGGTACTTGTCCTGAAAAAAACTGCGCACTTCCTCGCGAAAGGCCAGTTCTTCGTCATTCAGGTTTACGTGCATGGCAACTCCATTACGGCAATGGGAAATGGCTAGTTCGGCGACCGTCACTGGGAGGGTGAGGGCGCGGTCGCGCTGATCTGAACCTGGAACTTACCATCTGGACCAGACTGGTCGCGCGCACGCAGTATATCGGCTGATGTTGCAATGCACAACCGGAGTCCTGGCAGGCAAACTATTGAGCTACTTGGATAAATTTGCCCTACGTTCAATTGCTACAGGCGCTTGAAGGCTTGTTTAGAGGAGGCCACGGGCGGCTCGCGGCTGCCCGCACACAAGGAACTATCGGTGCAGCAACAGGGTCCGACAGCGCTTATCAGGGTTCAGGTATTGGTGCAGAATACCGTTATGACATTGCGGCCGACCCCCATTGACACTTTCGCCCGCGCCGAACCGCGCGATCGGCTCGGTCGACCCGTGCGAGATTTGCGCATCTCCCTACTCGATCGCTGCAATTACCGGTGTCCTTACTGCATGCCGGAGACAACCTTTCATGCAGACTACAAATTCTTGCAGCGCGACGCGCGTCTCGACTACGGGGAAATTGTCAGGCTCGCAACGATTGCGGCAAAACTGGGCGTCACCAAGCTGCGCCTGACCGGCGGTGAACCGTTGCTCGACAAAAACGTTCCTGAACTGGTGGCGAGTTTGCGCCGGGTACCCGGAATCGACGACCTCGCGCTGACTACGAACGGCACGCTGCTTGCCAACTACGCAGAGGCTCTGGCAGCGGCGGGGCTCGACCGGGTTACGGTAAGTCTCGATAGTCTCGACGAACAGCTGTTTCGGCAAATGAGCGGGAATCGCGGTGACCTGAAGTCAGTACTCCAGGGTATCGAGGCAGCCGAGGCGGCCGGTTTGCAGCCGATCAAAATCAATACTGTCGTACAGCGCGGTGTCAACGATCACAATGTGCTCGACGTGCTCGATCATTTTCGCGGCACCGGCCACACTGTGCGACTTATCGAGTTCATGGACGTAGGCAATCGCAACGGGTGGCGCCTTGACCAGGTCGTCGCGTCCCGCGAATTGCGCGACAAGATCACTGCGCGCTGGCCGCTTGAACCGGTAAATCCGGATTACGTAGGGGAGGTAGCCAGCCGCTACCGCTACTCCGACGGTGCCGGTGAAGTCGGTTTTATCTCGTCCGTGACGGAGCCATTCTGTGGCGACTGCAGCAGAGCCCGACTGTCAGCCGACGGGGTGTTGTACACCTGCCTGTTCGCAACAGCCGGCATGTCACTTCGCGATCCGTTGCGATCTGGCGCCAGCGACGCTGAGCTCGAGGAACTGATGCGGAATTGTTGGCTCCAAAGACAGGACCGCTACAGTGAATTGCGTGGCAACGAAACCCCGACAGAGTACCCCCTGAGAAAAGTAGAAATGTACCGCATGGGCGGTTGACGCCCGGACCCGCGAGACCACCGACATGCGGCACGAATCCGCGCACTTCCGGAACCTTCTCTATGAGCAAACTGAGTCACATCGACGAGCACAATCAACCGGCCATGGTCGACGTCAGCGACAAGCTTGCGACGTTGCGCGAAGCCCATGCCCGCTGCTATGTCGAATTTCCGCCCGAGGTCTCGGCGCGCCTGATCGATGGTGATATTCAAACAGCTAAAGGGCAGGTCTTTACAACGGCAATAATCGCCGGCGTCATGGGTGCAAAACGCACACATGAATTAATTCCGTTCTGTCATCCGCTCGGCCTGAGCAATTGCAAAATTGAAATTCACGTGGACGAAGACAAACGCGCTGTTATCGACTGCCATTGCAGAGTGCATCACCGGACCGGCGTTGAAATGGAGGCACTGACCGGTGCCAGTATTGCTGCGCTGACGATCTACGATATGTGTAAGGCGCTGTCGCACCATATTCGAATTACCGAGGTCCGACTGATTGAAAAGACCGGCGGCAAACAGGATTTTCATGGTAAATGAGGCGCCACCTTTGTTCGGCCTGGTGCTTGCAGGCGGCGAGAGTCGCCGGATGGGCGTTGACAAGGCATTGCTGCGGCACGGCGACGAATCACAACTCGACTACGCGGTACGCATGGTCAGCACGGTGGTTGCTGAAACGTGGGTTTCAGCTCGCAAGTCACAAGGCGGCGCCGAGCGCGCGCAGTA
The DNA here is from genome assembly GCA_013003155.1 of Woeseia sp. Taxonomy (GTDB): domain Bacteria; phylum Pseudomonadota; class Gammaproteobacteria; order Steroidobacterales; family Woeseiaceae; genus Woeseia. The sequence goes on from JABDKF010000072.1 coordinate 3,287, forward strand.
TCCGCTCATCCTTGACCGTTATGAAAATCTTGGGCCGGCTGCGGGCATTCTGTCGGCGATGGACCACGATCCGCGGGTCGCGTGGTTGGTCCTTGCCTGTGATTTGCCAAACGTTACGGCGTCGACGCTGCGTGCGCTGGTTGCCGGACGCGCCGAAAATCAACCGTTTACGGCCTTTCGCAGTAGCCACAATGACCTGCCGGAGCCTTTGTGCGCTATCTATGAGCCCGGCGCGCGTCAGCTCCTGGACGGATTCATCGCTGAGGGTATCAATTGCCCGCGGAAAGTAATGATTCGCTCCAATACTCGTTTGCTATCGCAACCTGACCCGGCTTCGCTCGACAACATCAACACGCCGCAGGACCTTGCGCGTAGCCCGTTGCAGCAAACCGCGCAATGAAGTCCCTGACCGTGCGCTATTTCGCCGCGTTTCGCGAAAATGCCGGCCGCGACGAGGAGACCGTGCAGCTCGACGTGTTGACGACCGCCGACGTATTTCATGCCCTGCAAGAGCGCCATGGTTCGGCGGAACCGCTGGGCCACTGCAAGGTTGCCGTTAACGATGAAATGGCGAACTGGAAAACGCCGGTTAACGATGGAGACGTAGTGCTGTTGTTCCCACCGGTTGCCGGAGGTTGACATGATGCAGATGACAGCATCCGCTATCGATCCGCAATCGCTGCGCGAAAAGTTGTTCGATCCGCAGGCCGGAGGATTTGCCTCGTTCGAGGGCTGGATTCGCAATCACAACGATGGACATGTCGTGACGCGCCTCGAATACGAAGCCTACGAGCCGCTGGCAATTCGCGAAGGCGCGCAGGTGATCCGCGAAGCGCAGGAACGATTCGATATTCTCAGCGCCTGCTGCGTGCATCGCAGCGGCTTACTCGAGATAGGTGAATGTGCCGTCTGGGTCGGCGTATCTGCCGCGCACCGCGATGCTGCGTTCCTCGCCTGCCGTTACGTCATCGATCAGGTCAAAGTACGGCTGCCAATCTGGAAGAAAGAACACTACGCCAACGGTACCTCCGGGTGGGTCAACTGCGAGCGTTGCGCAGCGCATGGTTGAGTCTCGTGGAGAAGTCGTTACAGGCTGTCGAGATCGGCAGGGTGATCAACATCGAGGGCGGCTGCCTCGCAATCAACGATACGCAACGCCGTCCCATGTGCGATTAACAGCTTCCTGGCGCCACGGTCACCGGTGAGCGCCTGCAGTTCGTCGAAGTCGCTGGCCGGGAAAATGGCCGGCACGCCGATATCGCCGGAGTAACGGCTGGCGACGGCGCAATCAGGCGCAGTCCGCCAAGCGCTAGCCAGTGCTTCCAGATGGGCGATCGTGACTCGGGGTTGATCCGCCAGCATCACGAGCACGCCGTCGCTTGCATCACCTACCGCTGCGACCCCGCAGGCAATGGAACTACCCAGTCCGCTCGGATAGTCATCGTTCACCACGAGGTAGCCTTGCAGCGGCGCACAGGCGGCATGCACCTCGCGACTCGCATAACCGGAGACCAGTACGCTGCGTGCGGCGCACAATTGCTCCGCCAGGCGTGCTGCGCGCGCGACCAGTGTTTGCCCTCGCCAGATGGCCAGCTGCTTTATCGCACCAAACCGGCTGGCCGTGCCAGCCGCCAGCACGATCGCAAACAGGCGCGGCTGCGATTTTGCTGGCAGGTCGTTTTGTCGGCGGGAATGGTGTGAACGGGTCATCGCGACGGCAGTATAAACCCGCCCCAAGCCGCCGCAAATTTGCCCCGACACTTGCCCTGTCAGCAGCTTATGTGTATTCCTGTTGTCGCTTGGCAGGACCGCGAATAAACAAAAAGGAACGAAATTTTGCCTATCATTCGATCATTTGAGGATGCGAAAGCGCTGGAAGGCACTGAGGTGGGTCTGTCCGAGTGGGAAGAAATAACTCAGCAGCGTATTGACAAGTTCGCCGAGGCAACAGGCGATCATCAGTGGATTCACGTTGATGCCGAGCGCGCCGCACGGGAGTTGCCGGATGGCAAGACCATCGCGCATGGCTACCTTACGCTCGCGTTAATTCCCGCCTTAACCAGCCAATTCGTCACTTTCGAGAATCTCGCTCGAGCCATAAATTTTGGCTGTAACAAAGTGCGCTTCTATACAATGGTGCCGGTCGGGTCCCGCGTACGGGGGCGCGCAATCGTCAAGCAGGCTCGCATCCGTGCCGGTGCCCTGCACCTCCTGTCCGAAGTCCGGGTTGAGGTGGAAGGAGAGCGTAAACCCGCCTGCGTGGCCGAGACGCTCGGCATGTATTTTTTCGATAACAAATCGGCCGACTGACAGCAGGGCTAAATTCGACAAGGGGGGCATTATGGAAGTAAGCGGAATAGTAGGTTTTCTGATCCTCGTCGCAGACGTCTATGCGGTGCTACAAATTGCACAATCGGAAACCGGCAACGGCCGCAAGGCGCTGTGGATCGCGATCGTTGTCGTCTTGCCGCTACTGGGTTTGATTCTTTGGTATTTGCTCGGTCCGAAACCGAGCTGATGCAGCGCTGTGAAGTCTGAGTAAACTGTACTGTCTGAAGTATAGCGGCGAGTAACTGAAGAACTATTAACGTAGGGGGAAACATATGCACGGTCTGATGATGGACACGCCATTGCTGGTGTCTTCGATTTTGCAGCACGCAGAACGCAACTTTCCGGAACAGGAAATTGTCTCTGTCACCGCGGACAATCCGCTGCATCGCTATACCTTTGCAGATTGCGCCCGACGCTCTCGTAAGCTCGCCGATGCGCTGCAGCAGCTGGGTGCCGAGGCGGGTGACCGCATTGCGACGCTGGCCTGGAACGACTATCGGCACCTTGAGGCTTATTATGCGATTGGCGGCGCGGGGTTTGTCTGCCACACGATTAACCCGCGCCTGTTTCCCGAACAACTCGTTTTCATCATTAATCATGCCGAAGATCAGTGGCTGTTGACCGATCCGTTGTTCCTTCCTCTCCTGGAAAAAATTGCGCCGCAAATAGAGGGTGTCAAGGGCTTCATCGTCCTGACGGACGAGGCCCATATGCCAAAATCGTCGTTGCCCAACGCGATTTGCTATGAATCACTGCTGGAGAAGGGCAGCGCGGAATACGCATGGCCGGAACTCGACGAACGCACAGCGGTAGGCTTGTGTTACACGTCAGGCACCACCGGCGATCCCAAGGGGGTCTTGTACAACCACCGGTCGCAGGTCTTGCACGCCTATGCCGGCGTTGCGCCGGACGCGCTTAACATTGGCAATCGCGACACCGTCCTGCCTGTCGTCCCGCTGTTTCACGTCAACGCCTGGGGCACGCCATATTCCTGCCTGATGGTCGGTGCCAAGCTCGTCTTTCCGGGACCGAAAATGGGCGACGGTGAAACGCTGTGCAACCTTATCGAAACGGAAAAGGTAACCGCGGCGCTCGGCGTACCCACGGTATGGCTTGCGCTGCTGCAATACTGTGAAAAATCCGGCAAGCGACTCGACAATTTGCAGCGCACGGCCATTGGTGGCGCCGCAGTACCGGTCTCGATGATTCGCGAGTTCCATCAGAAGCACGGCGTTTGGGTAAGCCAGGGCTGGGGCATGACTGAAATGAGCCCGCTCGGCACCGTGGGGGTGCCAAAAGTTGGCATGGAGGGGCTTCCTGACGAGGAGATGTACAAGATTCGTGCGAAGGCTGGACGCGCGATTTTTGGCGTCGAAATGCGCATCGTCGATGACAATGGCAAGGAACTACCCTGGGACGGCGTTGCATTTGGTGCGCTGCAGGTGCGCGGTCCGTGGATATGCAGCGACTATTACAAGCTCGATGGGAGTGCTGACACCCACACGGCGGATGGCTGGTTCGACACCGGTGATGTTGCGATAATTGATTCCGACGGGTTCATGTCGATTACCGACCGCACCAAGGATGTTATCAAGTCCGGCGGCGAGTGGATCAGCTCCATCGAGATCGAGAATGTCGCCGTAGGCCACCCTGACGTTGCAGAGGCTGCTGTCATCGGCGTGCACCATCCGAAGTGGTCGGAACGTCCTCTGTTGATTATCGTCAAGGCTGAGGGCAAAGAGCCAACACGACAGGACCTGTTCGACTGGCTCGATGGCAAAATTGCGAAATGGTGGATGCCGGACGACGTTGTCTTTGTTGATGAAATTCCGCACACGGCAACCGGCAAGATTAAGAAAATTGCGCTGCGTGAACAATTTGCAGATTATTCTTTGCCCGAAGGCAGTAGCTGAGGCAAGCAAGAACTGAAAATACTAGTGAGGCTCGATGAACGCTGAAGCAGGACGAATGTTTGGGATCAGGGTGTTGATCTGTGGTGCCGCAAACGGTGTCGGCGAGGCGATTGCCCGGACCTGCGTGCGTCACGATGCACGGGTTTGCGCGATCGATACGACGAGTACCGACGTCGATGTGCGATTCAACAATGTCGCAGGCGTCAGCGGCATGGCCATGTCCATGGACGAGCCGCAGGCAGAGATTGACGCCGCGGTTGCCAAGCTGGGTGGCATCGATGCCCTGATTCTGTGCAGTGAACTGCAGCCCAAGCGACCGATCGGCGATGCGCCGACACAAGCTGAACAGACTCGTCTCTTGCTGAGTCGCGTCAAGAGTTACTACGACGCCGCTCTTCCTGTTTTGCAAAAGAGTCCGGCCGGACGCTTCGTCACGATCGGCATGTTGCGCAGTGCGTTTTCTCGAGATGGTCAGATACTGCGCGAGAACACAGAACATTCGCTCGCAACGTTGATCCGCCAACTCGCTGCCGGTTCCGGCGACCTCGGGGTAACGGTTAACTTCGTGCAGCCTGGCGCTATCATGACGCCGGAAAGTCGCGCGGTGTTCAAGGCCGACAAATCGCTGCGAGATTATTGCATCCAGCATTCGGCGGCCAAACGCCTCGGGGAAGCCCTGGACGTTGCCAGGGCCGTACTGTTTCTCGCCAGCGATGACGCGGCGTTTGTCAGCGGTACTGGCATTTATGTCGACGGCGGCAGGGCAAGCTAGCACCGTCCCCGGGCGAATCACGCGTCATCATCTACCGGATCATCACATGCACGCCGTTTTAAAAGACCTCCTCGTTCTCCTTGAACTGGAAGCGGTCGAAGACAATATATTTCGCGGCGAAAGTCGGGACATTGGCAGCGCGCAGGTTTTCGGAGGCCAGGTTCTAGGGCAGGCCTTGTCAGCAGCACATTCGACAGTCGAAGGGCGGGTAGCACACTCCCTGCATGCGTATTTTCTGCGCCGCGGTGATGTCAACGCGCCTATCGTCTATGAGGTTGATCGCTCGCGTGACGGCGGCACGTTTTCCGTACGCCGGGTAGTTGCTATTCAGCATGGCCGTCCGATATTCAACCTGGCGGCGTCCTTTCAAAAACCGGAATCGGGCCTCGAACATCAGGCTGAAATGCCGCAGGTGAAAGGTCCCGAAGGTTTACCGGGCCTGAGCGACGTCGATCCCAATACACTGGCGAAGATGCCGGAAAAATTGAAGCGCTTCCTGACCGACAGGCGGCCCTTTGAATTTCGTCCGGTTCAGCCGCTACGATTCGACGTTGTCGAGAAACTGCCACCGGTTCGGCAGGTATGGATTCGTGCTGTCGACAAGTTACCGAACACGCTGGCGCTGCACCAAAATTTGCTGGCTTATGTGTCGGACTATGAACTGCTGGGGACCAGTACCCTGCCGCATGGGCTGCGTTTTGGCCGCGGCAACGTCATGATGGCAAGCCTTGATCACGCGTTGTGGTTCCACCGGGATTTTCGCGTTGACGATTGGCTGTTGTATTCACTCGAGAGTCCGAATGCGGCGGGAGCAAGAGGATTTGCCCGCGGGCAGTTTTTTAACGAGGCTGGTACGCTGGTTGCCTCCAGTGCCCAGGAAGGTTTGGTTCGAGTCATTGACGAGCAAAAACGGCGAACACGATCGGAGCCGCGCCTGCAGGAGTAAAAATCCTAGGCGTCAAGCGCCTCCAGGTCGTTACGGTATCGCTCGCTGTTCTTGATATAGACCGCCGCCGACGCGGCTAATAATTGACGTTCGTCTGTCGTCAGCTCGCGGACAATCCGCGCGGGTGAGCCGAGTATCAGCACTCCGTCGGGAAACTCTTTGCCCTCGGTCACCAGCGAATGCGCGCCTATTATGCAGTGCCTGCCAATTCGCGCATGATTCAGCACGGTGCTGCCGATTCCCACGAGACTGCCATCCCCGATATTGCAGCCATGAAGCATTGCCCGGTGTCCGACCGTTACCTCGTCACCGAGAGTCAACGGAATTCCCGGATCAGTGTGCAGAATGGCACCGTCCTGAATATTGCAGTTGCGACCAATGCTGATCCAGTCGTTGTCGCCACGTATGACGGCGCCGAACCACACGCTGGCACCGGCGCCCATACGAACTTTCCCAATAACGGTTGCGTTCGGCGCAACAAAGTTTGCAGTTAAGTCTAGCTCAGGTTTGCTATCGCCGAGAGCAAATATCATCCGGCCTTTGCCTGGTTTGCAACCGCCGCTGCGGCCGCGGCCGCTGCCGCCGCATCGCCCAGAAATCGTCTCGACTTGGGCTGCAGGTCGGCGTCGAGTTCATAGAGCATGGGAATGCCTGTCGGAATATTAAATTCGGTAATTTCGTCCTCCGAAACGTTATCCAGCATCTTGACCAAAGCGCGCAAGCTGTTGCCGTGCGCAGCAATCAGAACATTGCGACCTGCGCGTAAGTCTGGCGCGATGCATTCCAGCCAGCTCGGTTTGACACGCTCCAGAGTTATTGCCAGTGATTCCGTTGCCGGCAGATTTTCTATTCCGGCGTAACGGGGATCGTGGCAGGGGTGTCGCTCGTCATCCGGTTCCAGGGCGGGTGGCGGTGTCGCGTAACTGCGGCGCCAAATATGTACCTGATCGTCGCCGTATTTCGCGGCGGTTTCGGCCTTGTTGAGCCCCTGCAGGGCGCCATAGTGGCGCTCGTTAAGGCGCCAGTCGCGCACGACAGGAATCCACACCCGATCCATCTCGTCGAGCATTATCCACAGTGTGTGTATGGCCCGCTTCAGGACCGAGGTGTACGCAATGTCTATCGTGAAATCCAGGTCGTTCAGCAACTGTCCTGCGGCTTTGGCTTCTTGTCGGCCCTTCTCGGTCAGGCCGACATCCGTCCAGCCCGTAAACAGGTTTTTCAGGTTCCAGTCACTCTGACCGTGGCGACAGAGAATAAGTTTGCCAGTCATTTTCACTCCAGGATTTGATGTTTTGCGGCTTGCCCTGCGCCAGCCTACATTGAAACGAGTTTTCTAAGCTCCTGCGAAGCAACTGACAGGGTTGCAAAGTCAGCGACTTCCCGGCGTTTCATTTCTTCGATTATGGCTTCAAATTTCTCGACCGACGCCGCATTTTTATCCAGCCAGGACTCGTATTCATCGATCGGTTTCTTTTTCTTGGCAGATTGCAACACGCGTGACGCCAGGTCGCGCCGCGCCCGATAGAAGTCATCACGTAAATTGCTCCGCGCCATCGCCTGCCAGCGACCCTCGACATGCAGATTTTCTACCTGCCGATGCAGCCAGACTATTCCGAGACGCTCGCTCAGTCGCGCGTACATGCGCGCCGTATCCATGATGGGCCGCTTGAAATCCATTGACAGGTCCGAAATATCCAGAGCACCGCGGGTCAGCATTAGCACCGCCATTTTGCGTGCAAGCGTTGTCGGGACCTTTAGAGCGGCCAAATCCGCCGCCGCCGATTTTTGGCGTTGTTTGCCCGATTCAACAACGATGCCGCTCGCACGCGTATACACAGTGTGCATGCCTGTTTTCAGGCGGGAAACGGCGTCGACAATGTCCAGTTCATCACCGTAACGTTCGATCAACCAATAGCACGCATGTCGCAGTGTGCGGCTGATATCGAATAGCATTGATTGTTGAACCGTCGCATCAATTTTGTTGTCGAGCGCTTCGATATCGCGCCATAAGACACTGGCCTCACAAATTTCGCGGGCCACGACGTATGCGCGTGCAATTGTTACGGGCGAAACGCCAGTGTCTTGTTGAATACGCTTGACGAATACAGGGCCCATGCGATTGACAATGTTGTTGGCAATCAAAGTCGCCAGAATTTCGCGACTCAAGCGATGGGCCGGGATCAGATCTTTATAACGGCGTCGCAGCAACTGCGGGAAATAGCGCTGCGGATCCGTTGTCAGAAAATCAACGAGGTCTGATTTTGAAGCAATCAAACCGTTGTAAAGGTCGATTTTGGCGTAGCTCAAGACTACGGCAATTTCGGGCCGCGTCATGCCCTGCTTTTGTAGTCGGCGTTCTTCGATCTCCGCTTCGTCTGGTAGAAACTCCAGGTCGCGATCCAGCAGGCCCGTTTTCTCAAGATTAGTGATCAGGCGGGCGGTTTCGTCGAGGCGCTCACGTGCGCGCGCTTCCATCATGCTGATGGCCTGGGTTTGCAAATAGTTGCTGCGCAGCACAAAGGCTGCGACATCGTCGGTCATTTCTGCGAGAAGTTTGTTGCGGCGTGCGCGAGTCAGTCCCTTTTGTTCCTCTGCAGCGCGCAGCAGGATCTTAATGTTTACTTCGCGATCGGAGCTGTCTACACCAGCAGAATTGTCAATAAAGTCGGTATTTATTCGCCCACCGTTCAAACTAAACTCAATCCGCGCAAATTGCGTTAGCCCGAGGTTACCGCCCTCGCCGATTACCTTGCAGCGCAATTCGTCCGCGTCGACTCGCAGCGTATCGTTGCTACGATCGCCGACTTCCGCGTTACTCTCATAGCTCGCCTTTACGTAGGTGCCTATCCCGCCGTTCCACAAGAGATCAACCGGCATTTTCAAGATGCAGCGGATCAATTCGATAGGTTGGAGGCTGGTCGCTTTCGTATCGAGGAGTTTGCGCACTTCGGGCGAAAGACGAATCTTTTTCGCCTGCCGCGAGAACAGCCCGCCGCCCTTCGATATAAGTGCCTCATTGTAATTTTCCCAGCTTGAACGCGGTAGTTTAAATAGTCGCTGGCGTTCCTTGAAGCTCCTGGCCATGTCCGGATCAGGATCAAGAAAAATATGTTGGTGATTGAATGCGGCTACGAGTTTAATTTTTCGTGACAGCAGCATGCCATTGCCAAAAACATCGCCGCTCATATCGCCGATACCCGCGACAGTGAACGGATCAGATTGTGTATCGAGGCCCTGTTCGCGGAAATGCCGTTTGACAGCTTCCCAGGCGCCGCGAGCGGTAATGCCCATTTTTTTGTGGTCGTAACCGGCCGAACCGCCCGATGCGAACGCGTCATCGAGCCAGAACCCGTACTCTGCAGATATTGCGTTTGCAATGTCCGAGAATGTCGCGGTTCCCTTGTCTGCGGCGACGACCAGGTAGGGATCATCGCCGTCACGCCGCATTACGCGAGGTGGCGGCACGATTTTGCCGTCAACGACATTGTCCGTGATGTCCAGCAGGCCCCTTATAAATGTCTTATAGCAGTCGATTCCTTCTTTCAGGATCGCGTCACGGTCACCTGCTGGAAGATCCTTCGGCACGAATCCGCCTTTGGCACCGGTCGGCACGATGACGGTATTTTTGACGACCTGGGCTTTCATCAGGCCGAGTACCTCGGTACGGAAGTCTTCGCGGCGATCCGACCAGCGCAGCCCGCCGCGCGCTACCGCTCCGCCACGCAAATGCACACCCTCTACTTCCGGTGCGTAGACAAAGACTTCAAATCGCGGCCTTGGTAGCGGCGCTTCGGGAATCTCGCCAGACTTTAATTTGATAGACAGGCGCGATTTGTGTTGGCCATTGTCGTCCGTTTGGAAATAGTTGGTTCGCTTGGTTGCTTTTATCGCGCCGGCGAACGCCGTAAGAATGCGGTCTTCATCGAGATTACGCGCGCGCGCGATGGCACGGCTTATAGACGCAACCGCGGCTTGTAAAGCTTCGTCTCGTTTTTTTGCAGGCAGATCCGGATTGAACTGCAGTTCGAACTGGTCGACGAGGTTGTGCGCGACACCCGCATGCGCAGACAGCACGTCTTCCATATAATTTTGACTAAACGGAATGCCAAGCTGTAGCAGAAACTTGGCATAACAGCGGATTAGCGTTACCTGGCGCCAGTCAAGCCCGGCACGCAAAATCAACCGATTAAAACCATCATTCTCGGCGTCACCGATCAATGCATGGTGAAACCCGTCCTGAAAACGTTTGGCGGCGTCGTCGAGATCGATTTCTGCGATTCCGGCGAAATTTAGCGAGAAGTCCTGAATCCAGAATTTTCCGGAGCTGCGCGGCTGAATCTGGTAGGGCCGCTCGCTGTGTACCTCTGTCCCGAGGTCCTCTAGGATCGGCAGAACGTGCGAGAGAAGTAACGGTTCATCCTTACAAAACGTACGGAAATGAAGTTGATCGGTGTCCGCGTCTTTCGGTCGATAGAGCAGCAAGTAGTCGTTGTGCGACCCTTGCAACAGCCCGTCGATGCGTTTGACGTCCAGGCAAGCGACTGCAGGCTCTTCGTCCGCTTCATATGCAGCCGGAAAACTTTCACCGTATTCCCTGAAGAGCAGCGGACCGGCTTCTAATCCGAAGCGTTCGATAAGGTTGGCGCGCAATTTATCGCGCCAGGTGACTACTGCCGCTTCTATTTCAGATTCGATGCTTTTCAGGCTGATACGGGGACGCTTGCCGACATTAGTCCGCACGATCAAGTGCACTCGTGCGAGCGGTGAATCGTAGAGCTGCACACTGGAATCTACGGCATGGCCGTCAAAGGCGTTCAGCAGAATCCCTTCTATTCGTCGGCGAACCGCCGTCGTATATTTTTCACGCGGCACATAGACGATGCATGAAAAGAACCGCCGAAATGCATCGCGACGCAGGAAAAACCTGACTCGATGTCGTTCTTGCAGATTGAGAATGCCATTTGTGGTGCGCAAGAGGTCGTGGACGGAGCTTTGAAAAAGTTCGTCGCGCGGAAAGGTATCGAGTATGTGCATCAATGACTTGCCGCGGTGGCCTGCCGGATCGACTCCGGTGCGCGCCATTACCCGATTAACTTTGAGACGCAGAAGCGGAATATTGCGTGGGTTTTCACTGTAGGCAACTGAAGTGAACAAGCCAATAAATCGAAGTTCGCCGGCTGGCTCCCCTTTCTTGTTGTACTTCTTAACACCGACGTAGTCGAGGTAGCCTGAGCGATGTACTGTCGAGCGCGAATTAGCCTTGGTGATGATTAGCCAACTCTTGGACCGAGCATGACGGCGCATTTCGTTGGTTAATTCTATGGTGCCTCCGCCGCGCTCCTCTTTCGACAGCAACCCAAGCCCGCTGCCTACAACGGACTTCAGCAGGTATTTTTCGCCTTTGGATTCCAGTTTGTATTCGCGAAAACCAAGAAACGTAAAGTGGTCCTCGACCATCCATTGCAATAGCTTGCGACTTTCCTCGCGTACCTCTTCGTCCATGCCCGCCGGCCCAAAATTCAGCACTTCTTTCGCCTGCGACATTTTTTCCCGCATTGCACGCCAGTCGCGGACAGCAGAGCGGACATCGCCCAGCACTTTGCGAATCTCATGCTCGAGAATACGCAGCTGCTGCGGATCAGACTCGCGATCAATCGCAAGTCGAATAAAAGACTCCTCCTGACCCTCATCTGAGGTCAATGAGTGGATCGCGGTGACTCGATTTTTCCGGTCGCGACTCACTCGCACGACGGGGTGAACCGTCATGTGGATCGTCATGTCGGATCTGTTGATTGCGGCAGATACAGAATCCACCAGGAACGGCATGTTGTCGTTGACCATTTCGATAATGGTGAAGCCCGAATCATAACCATGCGATTTCATGTTCGGATTTGATACGCGAAGCAGCGCCTCGCCGCGTTTACGCACGGCAGCAAAATCGAGATGGGCGAGGGCGGCACTGCCCATAATGGCAGTTGACCGCTGCAGCATGTCTTCGATCGGGACATTCGCATAGTAAAGACGCAACCAGCGATTAATCTGCTTGCGGTCCTTCAACGTTTTCGAGCCAGGTTTCAAGCTAACAACTCGCTCGATTAGCTCATCCGTCAGGTCGCTGTCGCGACGTTGCGGCTGTTTCGACACGTAATGCGCTCCGGCCGGAGGGTTAGGTCCGAAAGTCGGTGACTGCGACTCTATACCGGAACGATGATGTATTTCCAGAGATTCCGGCTCTTCCACGGATGAGGGTATGAGGTTTGGTCTGAAAGGTTCTACAATGCGCCTCTCGGTCAGCAGGCAGAATAATGACACAGCGAAAAATGGAGCCCTCGATCCATACGAGGCTTGATCGCGACAGCGACTATACGGCGTATTTGCGACTCGACAAGTTGTTGGACGCACAGTCTCCGCTAAGCGACCCACCTCACCATGACGAATTGCTGTTCATCATTCAGCATCAGGTGACGGAGCTGTGGATAAAGCTCGTCATTCACGAGATCGAGGCGGCGATGGCCAACATGCGGTCAGATAATTTGCCGCCGGCGGTGAAAAAGCTGGCGCGCGTCAAGCATGTCCAAAACCAGATGTACAACCAGTGGACGGTGCTGGATACGCTGACGCCAAGTGAATACTCGCAGTTCCGGCAGGTTTTCGGGCAGGCGTCAGGCTTTCAGTCGCCGCAGTACCGCTTGCTTGAATTCCTGATGGGCAACAAGAGCCGCCAGACTCTCAAGGTCTTCAAGCAGCAGCCGGAATGGCTCGCTCGCCTCGAGCAGGCTCTACACGAGCGTGCGCTGTTTGACGAATTCCTGGCCTACCTGGCCAGACAAGGTCTGCCGGTGCCGGATTCGGCGCTGGAGCGGGATTTCAGCGTGGAACGGGTTGAAGATCCGGGGGTGGTTGCGATTCTCAGGGGCATTTATCAGCATCCGCAAGAGCATTGGCCCCATTACGAAATGTGCGAAGCGCTGATGGATATTTCCAATAACTTTCAATTCTGGCGTTTTCATCACATGAAGACGGTAGAGCGCATTATTGGACACAAGGCGGGCAGTGGCGGCTCGTCCGGCGTTTCCTTCCTGAAGAAGGCAATTGATATTGAGTTTTTTCCCGAATTAATCCGGGTACGGACAGAAATCGATAGCTAACGGCCAGACTCAGTCGGCGGGCGCGCCAATGTGATCTGCTTTTTCGAGCAGTTGGTCCATAATCCGGTTCAATGCAATGATTTCCTGTTCTGACAGGCCTTCAAGCAGCGTGTCTTCAATGCCGAGCGCAAGCGGTGAAATCTCGTCCAGCACAGTCTTGCCTTTCTCCGACAGCGTCAGGATAGATCGGCGTCGATCCGCGTCGGCAAACTGCCGGTCGATACGGCCTTTCTTGATCAGGCGCGTGACCGCACGGCTGACCGCCACTTTGTCCATCAAGGTACGCTCCGCGACTTCTACCGCGGAGAGGCCCGGGTAGCGGCCCAGAATTACAATGACGCGCCATTCAGGGATTGTCAGGCCGAAACGCCGCGCATAAACCGTCGCAATCGAATTGCTGACGGAGTGCGACAAAATGGCCAGACGGTACGGCAGGAATTTCTCAAGCAGCAGTTCGCGCGAAGGTTCGTCTTTTTTTTGAACGGGTGATGTCACGACGGCCTCGACCTGCGTTGAGCTGCTAATGGTCTTTATCATACTGATTGCCGGGGAAAAGCCAAATATTGAGGCTCCCTGTTTATCACGCGCGGTGAGGGGCGTGCAGGTACTCCTGGCTCTGCATCTCTGTCAGCCGGCTGATTGTCCGCTGGAATTCGAACTTGAGTCGATTGCCGGTGTAGAGTTCCGCAGCGCGCGTTGCTGCTGCGAGCACCAGCTTTACGCGGCGGTCGTAAAACTCATCGACGAGTGCGATAAATCGTCTCGCAGCATCATCCGCCTGGGCATCCAGTTGCGGCACACCTGAAACGATGACCGTATGATTCCAACGCGCTATTTCAATGTAATCCGCATGGCTTCGCGGTCCCTCGCACAGCTCAGCAAAATCAAACCAGGCGACACCCTTGGCAGCTCGCAGAGTCTCGACAGTGCGGCCGTTGATGTCGATGCGACGCGACTCGACAACCTTGCCGGGCGCGACGTCTTTAAAGAATCGCATCAGGCGCTCATCCGTATCAGGGCCTGGTGGCGTCAGGTAGGTGCCGGCGCGTTGCAGTAGCCGCAGCCTGTAGTCGTTGGCGCCATCCAGCGCAATCACCTGCGTGTGGGTCTTCAAAAGTTCGATCGCGGGAAGGAATCGTTCGCGCTGTAAGCCGCCGGCGTATAACTGGTCCGGAGGCAAATTTGATGTTGTTACCAATGTCACGCCGCGACTAAACAGACCATCGAGCAGCCGGCCAAGAATCATTGCGTCCCCGATATCGCTGACGAAAAACTCGTCAAAGCACAGCACGTGCGCCTCCCGGGCATACTGGCTCGCTACGAGGTCCAAGGGGTCGCGCTCGTCTTCCAACAGCCCCAATCGATGATGCACATCACGCATCATGCGGTGAAAATGAATGCGTTTTTTCTTCTTGTGATTCAGCGTGTCGAAAAACAAGTCCATAAGAAAAGTCTTGCCACGCCCGACTCCCCCCCACAAATAAATGCCGCGCGGCACGGCGGGGCGGGGCAGGAATGGCAAATTGCCGCGCACCTTTGACAAAAAGCCGGACTCTTCTGTGAGCGCGCGTTGCAAAGCTTCAAAAAGAATCACAATTGCCAGTTGCTCTGGGTCTTCCTGCAGTCCGGGTTGTTTTGCGTAGATTTCGGAAAGAGAAGGTTTCTTCATGTGTCTCATTTTTGCGCGAATCGCGGCGGCAGCAAGGTTACCGTGCGCGCCGGCAAGCCGCCAGCAGTCATATCACAACGTGCGCCGAGCTCTGCTAGAATCTCGCTTTGCAAAGCACGGAATATCGAGAATGCCCGAAACTCAAGAACGCGAATCAATGGAATTCGACGTTGTAATCGTAGGTGCGGGTCCAGCGGGCCTGGCTTGCGCCTGCCGACTCATGCAGCTCGCGCAAAAAAAAGGCGCCGAGTTTAACGTGGTCGTTGTTGAGAAAGGCTCCGAAGTGGGCGCGCATATTCTGTCCGGAAACGTGTTCGATCCGCGGGGACTTAACGAACTGTTTCCCGATTGGCAAGATCGTGGTGCACCGTTGACTACAGAAGTTACCGGCGACGACTTTCATTACTTGACCAGCGATCGCGGCGGTCAGACCGTGCCAGGTTTTTTCGTGCCCGCACCGATGCAAAATCACGGCAATTACATCGTAAGCCTCGGGGCAGTCTGCCAATGGCTGGCCGAGCAGTCAGAAGCGCTGGGCGTCAATCTGTTTCCAGGATTCGCGGCGTCCGAGATTCTTTATGACGACGAGGGCCTGGTTGCGGGCGTCGCAACGAGTGACATGGGAGTTGGGAAAAACGGCGAGCGCAAGGATTCGTATCAGCCTGGCTATGAACTCAAGGCAAAATACACCGTGTTCGCAGAGGGCTGCCATGGCAACCTCGGCAAAGAACTAATAGCGCGATTCGATCTGCGCAAGGGTCGAGATCCGCAACATTATGGTTTGGGGCTAAAAGAAATCTGGGAAATTGATCCGGCACTGCACGAGGAGGGCAAGGTCGTGCACACCTTGGGTTGGCCTCTCGATAATCACACCGAGGGCGGCGGCTTCCTCTATCACGCGGCCGGCAACAAGGTTTATCTGGGCATGATTGTTGCCCTCAATTACCGGAATCCGTACTTGTCGCCGTTCAACGAATTTCAGCGCTGGAAGCTGCACCCGCGCATCCGTCGGTATCTTGAGGGCGGCAAACGTATTGCCTACGGCGCGCGCGCAGTCAATAAAGGCGGCCTGCAGTCTCTGCCCAAACTCACGGTGCCGGGCGGCTTGCTAATAGGTTGCGATGCCGGCTTCCTTAACGGCGCGAAAATAAAGGGCTCCCACACGGCAATCAAGAGTGGCGCGCTGGCCGCTGAAAGTATTGCTGCAGCGCTGGCCGTTGGGGACCCCGGGCAGCGCGAGTTATACGACTATGAAGAAGCCGTCCGCGCCAGCTGGATCTACGAAGAGCTTCACCGTTCGCGAAATTTTTCCCCGGCACTCAGCAAGTTCGGAACGTTTTTCGGCGCAGCGTTTGCGTGGGTCGATCAGAATGTCTTTCGAGGCAAGTTGCCCTTTACCCTGCGAAACCCCGTGCCGGATCACGCAATTTTGAATGAGGCAAAGGACGCCAAACCAATCGATTACCCTAAACCGGACGGTGTGATCACCTTCGATCGTTTGTCGTCGGTGTTCCTTTCCAGTACCAACCATGAAGAGGACCAACCGTCGCACTTGTTACTGAAAGACGCCAGTATCCCGATCGAGCAGAACCTGCCGCGCTTTGCCGAACCGGCCCAGCGATACTGCCCTGCGGGCGTTTATGAAGTGGTGACAGAGGACGGCGCGCCGCGCTTTCAGATCAATGCGCAGAATTGTGTGCACTGCAAGTCCTGCGATATCAAAGACCCGGCGCAAAACATTGTCTGGACGGTGCCAGAGGGCGGGGGTGGCCCAAACTATCCGGGAATGTGACCGTTATTTCGCCTGCATCCGGATAGCGCCATCCAGACGTATCGTTTCGCCGTTTAACATCGTGTTGCCGTAAATTGCAGCGACCAGGTCGGCATACTCGTCAGGCCGACCCATGCGCGGCGGAAACGGTACTTGCGCGCCCAATGACTGCTGAACTTCAGGCGGCAATCCGGCCATCATCGGCGTCAGAAAAATTCCCGGCGCAATCGTATTGACGCGAATGCCAAAGCGCGCCAGTTCGCGCGCGAGAGGCAGCATCATACTGACGACACCACCTTTCGACGCCGCATACGCAGCCTGACCTATCTGCCCTTCAAAAGCGGCGACGGAGGCGGTATTTACAATCAGGCCCCGCTCGCCGTCTGCTGTCGGCTCATTGCGTTGCATGATATTGGCAGCCTCTTTCGCGAGAATGAATGAACCGACCAGGTTGATCATCACCGTGCGCGTGAAGCTTTCTGCCGGCAGCGGTCCATCACGTCCAAGCGCACGCGCCGGCAGCAAAATACCCGCACAATTGACGGCGAGCGTAATGCCGCCCATGAATTCGGCCGCCGCGTTCATTGCCTGCTTCACCGACGCTTCATCGGAGACGTCTGTGCGGACAAAGCTCGCGCGATCACCGAGGGCATCAGCACTCTTGTTACCTTGTGCCTCGTTGATGTCGAGCAGAACGACCTTGCCACCGGCGGCAATGACATGCTCTGCCGTCGCCAACCCGAGGCCCGAGGCGCCGCCGGAAACGACGGCGTTTGCTGACGCTAATTCCATGCTGATCTCCGAATACTGTTCTGCTGATGTAAGGACTAAGGGGTGCGCTACACTTCAATGCCGATCGCGACCGCTTCACCGCCGCCGATGCAAAGCGATGCGATACCGCGGCCGCCGCCGCGCGCAATCAATGCATGAATTAACGTGACAATGATGCGGGCGCCGGAGGCGCCAATCGGGTGGCCCAGGGCACAGGCGCCGCCGTTGACGTTGACCTTTGCATGGGGAATAGACAAATCGTGCATCGCCGCCATCGTCACGCAGGCAAAAGCCTCGTTGATCTCATAGAGGTCGACGTTTTCTGGCGTCCAGCCCAACTGCGATTGCAGCGCCTTGATTGCAAACACCGGTGCTGTTGTAAACCAGGCGGGTTCGTGGGCGAAACCGGAATGTCCGACAATCTTCGCAATCGGCTCCAGGCCATGATGACGCGCGGCCGCTTCTTTCATCAGGATCAAACTCGCTGCGCCGTCTGAGATAGATGAGGAACTGGCCGCCGTTACAGTCCCGTCTTTTGCGAACGCGGGCCGCAATTGCGGGATTTTTTCTACATTTATGCTGCCTGGGCCTTCGTCCACGTCGACCACGACATCGCCTTTGCGCGAGCTAACGGTAACCGGGGCAATTTCATTCGCAAACGCGCCGCTAGCCGCAGCCTGTTTCGCTCGCGAGACTGATTCGACGGCAAACGCGTCCTGCTGCTCACGAGTGAATCCGTATTTTCGCGCAGTCTCTTCTGCAAAGTGGCCCATCATGTGGCCATCAAACGGGCTTTGCAGTCCGTCGTAAAACATGTGATCAAGCACTTCCTGATGGCCCATACGATAGCCGGCACGGGCTTTCGGCATTAGATACGGCGCGTTGCTCATCGATTCCATGCCGCCACTCAATACAATTTTCGCACTGCCCGCGCGAATCAGGTCACTGCCAACCATTACGGTTTTCATACCGGAGCCACACACTTTGTTGACCGTGGTGCAGGTCACGTTAAGCGGCAGGCCAGCTGCGAGCGCTGCCTGCCGCGCGGGCGCCTGGCCGAGCGCGGCGGGGAGCACGCAGCCAAGCAGCGCCTCGTCGATGTCTGCCGGGGCGATGCCCGCGTCGGTGATTGCCTGGCGTGTCGCAGCCGCCGACAGGTCCGTGGCTTTGACGGTGGATAGCGCGCCCTGAAACGACCCCAACGGGGTGCGCCGGGCAGCGACGATTGCGATTCTGTCGTTGGTCATAGTATTCGAGTTCAGTTTGCGAAAGTTTGTCGCCCGAGCTGGGGCGACGCCGGGGCGCTACTTTCCCGTATCGGCGTGCGGGGCGCAATACATCGATACAAGTATTTCAGTTGCGATCGTGTTCTTCTGCGAGCAAATCCGGTTCGTCGAGCACCGCCAGGATCCGTTGCCGCGCCAGTTCTGCGAGCTGTTTCGCGTCTGGCGTTTTTGCCGGGTCAAGCGGGTCAAGGATTTCGACGCGCAGGGCAGTGCGGGCAGGCAGCAGGGTTGTCGCCGGCAGGAGCTGCCGCGTGCCGTGAATCACGACCGGTACGAGTGGCGACCGGGTACGCAGCGACGCCGCGAACGCCCCGCCACGAAACGCGCCGAGTCCGGGACGCGGCAGGAATGTGCCCTCCGGAAAAAACGCCAGCGAATCACCATTGTCAGCTGCCCGCAATAGCGTTCGCGCATCCCGCGCGCTGCGGCCTACCGTATTGCGGTCAACGAAGTGTGCCCCGATTCGCCGCAGCAGAAAGCCGATTACCGGCACGTTTTTCATCTCGCCTTTAATGACGTATGAGAAGCGCGGCGGCAGAAACGCTTGCAGAATAACTCCGTCAATATAGCTGGCATGATTTGCGACGACGATGCAGGGAGACGAAGGCAATTTGCCCGCACCCTCGATCGTTACAGGCACGCCGGCCAGAATAAACGGCGCCTGCGCGAAGCGTGTGACCCAATATCGGCGGCGCGACACACCCGGCAGCAAGAGCACGGCCAGCAAGGCGAACACCGCACAGCAAGCAAACGCGATCCACGCGTAAACGCCGTAGATCAGTCGAGCCAACGAGAATCGTCGGCGCGTTATTATCGCGGCGTCGCCCGTTGCAGGCCGCTGTCGCTCAGGCTGGTTGCTCACTCCTGCGATTTCCGTGACATACGGCTAAAATCTCCGGTGCCGGTTAGGTTTATGTGACGCAAGTCACTTTATGTTAATGCTGTACTCAATATGTGACAGCGATCACGCCGGTTGGCGGGACTCATCATCATACTTAATTTCCTGTAAAAACTGTTGCTTGAGCTCAGGTGCGAGCTATCGCCAGCGACCTTGTTCGCGGCGAACCAGATCGTCCGACATGCTAACAGTCGTGCTGCCGCCGGTGTACGGTGAGGGCGCGCCAGGCAATCCGCGAAACTATCTAACGATGATGGAAGATATGGCGAGCACGAAGCAAAAAAAACTTTCTGAGGAAATGCATGCTCGTTCGGAGAAGCTGGTTGATCGTTTCCTGGACGCGATCTGGATGGAGCGAGGACTCTCGGCAAATACGCTCGGTGCCTATCGAGCTGACCTCATGACACTGGAACGCGGCCTTGCCGAACGTAACGTAGCTATCGAGAAGGCCGAGAAAGCCGATCTCTTGGAGTTTATCGCGCAGCGCGTGGAAAGCGGCGCCAAGCCGCGCTCAACGGCACGTCAGCTATCCAGCTTTCGCCGCTTCTTCCGCTACATCATGCGTGAAGGAATGCGCGATTCGGATCCGACCGCAGATATAGAAATGCCGCGCATAGGTCGTTCGTTGCCGAAGTCTTTGACCGAAAGCCAGGTCGATGCTCTTCTGCATGCGCCAAATACCGACGAACCGCTTGGCCATCGCGACCGTGCAATGCTCGAATTGTTGTACGCCACCGGGCTGCGTGTTTCGGAACTAATTAACCTGACGTTATCGCAGGTCAATTTCAATCAGGGCGTTATTCGCATCGTCGGTAAGGGGGATCGTGAGCGACTGATCCCGCTGGGCGAGGATTCGCAGCGCTGGTTGCGGGATTTTATCGACGGCCCGCGTATGGAGATTCTGCTGGAACGGCAGACCGACTATATGTTTCCGACACGCCGCGGCGACCGGATGACTCGCCAGGCGTTCTGGCACATCATCAAGCGCTATGCTGAGAAAGCCGGAATTGGCAAAAAGCTTTCCCCCCACAGTCTGCGACATGCATTCGCGACTCACCTTCTGAATCGCGGAGCTGACTTGCGTGTTGTGCAGCTATTGCTGGGCCACAGCGATTTGTCGACGACCCAGATCTACACGCACGTAGCCCGCGAGCGCCTGAAGGACCTGCACAGCAGCCACCACCCGCGCGGTTAGGCCTGCCTGGCGCCCCATTCCTGCGGGCTTTTGCTACACTTCGACCTGCCGGCAGTTGATGGGAACCCGCTGTCCCTTGGCCGGTCGAAACAGACTACCATTGACCCACATCTCCCTGTGCCGCTAGGCGCCTCATATCTGGACTCCTGCTGATGAAACCGATTCTTTATGGCCTGCTGATGGTCTCTCTGCTATTGCCTGTGGCGGCCGATGCCGCCGAAGATGCCCAGCTGGAGGCTGCGCGCGACAAAATTTCGTCGATCTTTTCCGAGATACAACGCGAAAACGTGCACGCAAGCCCGATTGATGGTTGGTACACCGTACGCCGTGGCGCAATTATTGCCTACGTATCCGCAGACGGTCGCTACCTGCTACAGGGTGACCTTATCGATATTGACAATCAGGTGAACCTTTCAGAGAAAGAGCGTGACCTTGCGCGTCTTGAAATGATGGCTACGATCGACGACGACCACTCCATCGTTTTCACTCCCAAGAACGTGCAACACCGAGTCTCAATTTTTACGGACATCGATTGCGGATATTGCCGCCGCTTGCACAGCCAGATTGATCAATATCTCGAAGAGGGGATCGAGGTGCGCTATTTGCTGTACCCGCGCAATGGCCCCCAATCGCCGTCCTGGACTAAAGCCGAGGAGGTCTGGTGTGCCAGTGACCGTAACAACGCGCTTACGCTTGCCAAGCAGGACCAGGAGTTTGAAACGCAGAGTTGCGATTCGCCGACAGTGAGCGACCATTACGCACTCGGGCAGGATATCGGCTTGCGCGGGACGCCCGCGATCGTGCTGGAAGACGGCCGTTTGGTAAGCGGTTACCTGCCGCCTGACGGCTTGCTGGCCCGCATCAATCAAAAGTAAACGGGCGCCCTTGCCGCGCTACTCGCGGTGACGGCGAACGCTGTGCACGTGCAAGCCATTATTCTTGCCGCGGTCCTCGTAGTATTTTTTCAAGGCAAATTCACCGCTGCGAAACGCAATGTCGTGCCAGGGGATTTCGTCTTCACGAAATAATGCGACTTCGAGGCTTTCCTCGCCGGCGGCAAAATCGCCGAGCAGGTCGGCGGTGAAAAATACGTGAACCTGGCCCGCATCGACGATATCGACGCTGGCAAACGGGTAGCCGATGCGTACCTCCGCACACGCCTCTTCCTGGGTTTCACGCGCTGCGCCCTCGGCCATTGTCTCGCCAAGTTCCATAAAGCCGGCTGGCACCGTCCAATAGCCGCGGCGTGGCTCTATAGCGCGCCGGCAGAGCAGCACCTTGTCGTCGCGTTTCGGCACGCAGCCGACCACGATCAGCGGGTTCTGGTAATGAACGGTATTGCAGCCTTCGCAGCACCAGCGCTCGCGATTGTCACCGGCCGGGATTTTTCTGGTGACAGGCACGCCACATCTTGCACAGTATTTCATGCTGACCATCGGATGGCGCAGGCGGTGCGCCGTTATTTAAATGCGGTGGTGCCGGGAGCGAGAATCGAACTCGCACTCTGTTTCCAGAACCGGATTTTGAATCCGGCGCGTCTACCAGTTCCGCCACCCCGGCCGGAAGGCGCTAAGTATAGGGACGCGCCGCGGGTCCCGCCACCCTGTTCGAGCGCTGCGCCGCGGGAGCCTTGTGAACCCCGGATTGGCTGCTTTTGCGACGAATTTGGCCGCCGGGGCATCTAGACTGACAAGCATGAGCAGATTCCTCGACATCGATATCGATCAGGCTATCGTCAAGCGCGCCGCACGCGGCGATCGGCGCGCGCACGAAATAATCTACCGCGCCTTTAGCGCGCCTGTTTATTCGGTCTGCCTGCGCTTTACCCGGGTACCTGCGCATGCCGAGGATCTTACTCAGGACACTTTTATCGAAGTGATGCGCAGCATCGCGTCATTTCGCGGCGATGCGCCGCTTGGCGGTTGGATTCGACGAGTCGCGGTGAGCAAGGCCTTGATGTTTCTGAGATCTGCCTGGCAACAGCGCGGTACAAGCCTGCGCGATGAATGCGATGCGCTTGTGCCGGACGATCTCGTCAAACATGGGGTTGCGGCGCAACCGGATATGGCCATCGATCTGGAGCAGGCATTGGCAGGCCTTTCGGAAATCAGTCGAGCGGTCGTGTGGCTGCACGATGTCGAGGGTTTTACGCACAAGGAAATCGCAGCACAAATGGGCAAGTCCGAGAGTTTTTCGAAATCGCAGTTGTCGCGTGCCTATCAGCGCTTGCGACCGCTGCTGGAGGCCGAGGTAGCGACGACTGAACCCGGCAGCGTTGAGACATTGCCGGGTGTTTGCTGATCAGGCGAGTGGAGTTTAAGTAATTGAATCGAGACACAGCGAGGAACGGAATGAACAGTGGCCTGGGAACAGCGGAGCGTGACTTGTTGCGACAGAAGTTTGACGCCCTTCCCGATACGCCGCCGCCGCGGGAAGTATGGGAGCGGGTTTCTGCGCAGGCGGAGGCGGAAGGTTTGTTTCGGCAACCCTTTGGCAAACAGCCTCAGCACTGGCTGGTCGGTGCCGGACTTGCCGCGGCAGTCCTGCTCGTCGCCGTGCGACTGCCGCAGCCTGCGTTCGACGAGGGGTCTTTTCCTACCGAGCCCGTTTACATGGCGGAAGGCGACAGCGGGTCGCTCGATGCATTGATTGTGCAGTCTCGACTGCTGGAAAGCGATTTACGCGCGTTGCCCAACAAACCGCAGGTAATGCGCGGCGGCACGGCGGTGACGATCAGCGAACTCGAGGACCGAATAGCAGCAATTGATCGGGTTTTGAACGACCGGTCCGCCGGGCTGACAGACGACGAGACCAAGACCTACTGGCGCGAGCGGGTGCGCCTGATGGATTCGCTGGTGCAGGTGCGCTATGTGCAGGCGCGTCGCAATTCCCTGTAGTCAATTTGTGACAGAAATTTTCGGTGCCCGTTTGAGTTGCCGATTTGGAGGTTGATGGAATGATCATACGAACATTTTTTTCTGCATGCCTGATAGCTACGTTATTCGCTGCTGATGGCATCGCGCAGGAGGACGGCGTTGATAAAGATCGCCGTGATGCAGAGACGCAGCTGGATTTGGCCGCGGAAATGCGCGCAGCCGAAGAACGCCTTGAAGAGGCGGCACGCCGCATCGCTGAGCTCAGTACGCGGCAGCTGCCGACGCCTGGTGGCCGGCAATGGGCATTCGCTTTCAGTGACCGACCGATGCTGGGCATTACGCTGGACGAAAATGTTCAGGAAGGGCCGGTTTCCGGCGTGACCATTCGTGGTGTTACACCGGGCGGCGCGGCATTTGATGCCGGATTGCGTTCGGGCGACACGATAACTTCGATCAACTCGGAAGCCATGAGCGCGGCATCCGCGGCTGCTGCGAATGAAAAGCTGTTAGCTTTTATGGATGGCCTGGAAGAGGGTGACTCGCTCGATATCGAGTACCTGCGAGATGGCAACGTGGCAAGAGTTGAAGTGACGCCGCGTGCAAACACGGAGCACCATTTCGCGTTCGGTGCGCCCGGGCATGCGCCGCGGGCACCGGCCGCACCCATGGCACCGATTGCGCCTCGAGCGCTGATTGATCGCCAGGTTTTCCGCTGGCATGGCGGCATGGGTTGGCGCGACATGGAGCTGACGCCGTTGACTCCCGACCTAGGTCAGTATTTCGGTACCGACAAAGGTCTGCTGGTTGTGCGTGCTCCGGCGGGCGGTGAATTACAGCTAAAAGACGGTGATGTAATTAACTCGATAGACGGCCGGGAGCCTGAATCGATCTCGCACGCGATGCGAATTCTGGCTTCATACCAACCGGGCGAGAAAATCAAGCTTGAGATCATGCGCAGCAAGCGACGCAAGACACTGGACGTGGAAATGCCGGACGATCGGCAAAGCGGGGTGTTCACCGAGGGTGATCCGATCGTCAAGCGCGTTATTCACAAACAGGTTGTGGATTAAAACGGCGCAACTGCCGCCATCGTCGGCGGATGCAGGCGCGCCCCTCTGCTAAGATGCGCGCCCATGCGTCTTGCCGACTTCGACTATTCATTGCCAGATGAACTGATCGCGCGTTATCCGACAGAGGAGCGACGTGCAAGCCGCCTGCTGTTGCTCGATCCTGCGTCCGGAGCATGCAACGATCGACGGTTTGACGAATTGCCTGAGTTGTTGCGGCCAAATGACCTGTTGGTCTTTAATGACACCCGCGTAATCAAGGCACGGCTGCATGGCAGAAAAGACACGGGAGGTCGCGTCGAAATATTGATCGAGCGTCAGCTCGATGACCGCGAGGCGCTCGCGCATGTGCGTTCCAGCAAGACGCCAAAATGCGGATCGAAACTGCAGTTCGGCAACGCATGCACTGCGGTTGTGACGGCGCGCCATGGTGCACTAATGCACTTGCAATTTGATCGACCGTTAATGCCGTTCCTCGAGTCGCACGGTGAAGTCCCGTTGCCACCGTATTTGCAAAGAGCGGCTGATTCGCGCGATGACGAGCGCTATCAAACCGTCTATGCCCGCAGGGCGGGAGCTGTAGCCGCGCCGACGGCCGGCCTGCATTTTGATGAGGAAATGCTCGCCGAATTGGCGCGTGCCGGCATACGCCAGGAATTTGTGACCTTGCACGTTGGTGCCGGCACGTTTCAAAACCTGCGGGAATCGCAGGTGGAGGAAAACAGCTTGCACGGTGAGCGGGTGGAGGTTAGCCAGGCTGTCTGCGACGCGGTTGCACAAACGCGCGCGCAAAACGGCAGGGTGGTTGCCGTCGGGACAACGTCGGTGCGTGCGCTGGAAGCAGCGTCAACTGGCCGCGAGCTGGCGCCGTTTCAGGGTGAAACTGATTTATTCATTCGTCCCGGCTATACGTTTCAGACAGTCGACGCAATCCTGACAAATTTTCATTTGCCGCAATCATCCCTGCTGATCCTGGTTGCCACTTTTGCCGGGCTACAAACTACGTTGCAGGCATACAGGCACGCGGTTGCAGCCCGCTACCGATTTTTCAGCTACGGTGATGCCATGCTCATCCAGTCACGGGCCAATCAGTAAATGCAGCTGACGATCGATTCCAGATGCGGTGATGCACGTTGCGGAACTTTGAGTTTGCGTCGCGGCGATGTGCGCACGCCGGCTTTCATGCCGGTCGGCACCTACGGCAGTGTAAAAAGTGTCACGCCGGAAGAGGTGCGGGAGAGTGGCGCCGACATACTGCTGGGAAACACCTTTCACCTGATGTTGCGACCCGGCCCTGCCATCATCCGGCAGCACGGCGGCCTGCATGAGTTCATTAACTGGAACGGGCCAATACTCACCGATTCCGGCGGCTTCCAGGTTTTTTCGCTGGCGGCAATGCGTAAGGTCTCGGACGAAGGCGTACGGTTTCGTTCCCCTGTTAATGGCGATGAGGTTTTCTTGACGCCCGAGCTGTCGATGGAGGTGCAGCACGCACTCAATGCGGATATCACGATGATATTCGATGAATGCACGCCTTACCCCGCGAGTGAAACGGCTGCGCGTGAATCCATGTATCTATCGCTGTCGTGGGCAGAACGCAGTCGTCGACGATTCGATGAACTTAAATCTGCTGAACCGGAAAGGGGCGAATCCTTGTTCGGCATTGTGCAAGGCGGAATCTACGATTCGCTGCGGGATGAGTCACTCGCTAAACTCAAGGACATAGGCTTCGATGGCTACGCCGTCGGCGGACTGGCGGTGGGCGAACCCGAGAACGAACGCATCGCTGTGATGGAGCACTTGTTGCCGCTGATGCCGCGGGACAAGCCGCGCTACCTGATGGGTGTCGGTACGCCTGTCGATATCGCAGAAGCAGTGCTGCGCGGTATCGACATGTTTGACTGCGTCATACCGACTCGCCATGCGCGCAACGGTCATCTGTTCACATCGAAAGGCGTGCTGCGAATTCGCAATGCGCGCCACGCGGACGATACCGGTCCATTGGATGCGGATTGCGACTGCTACACCTGTCGTCACTACAGCCGCTCGTATCTGCGGCATCTTGAAAAGTGCGGTGAAATGCTGGGGCCGCGGCTCGGTACCCTACACAACCTTCACTATTACCAGCGCCTGATGACGGAACTGCGCGCGTCGATTCGTGACGAAACGCTGCCCCAGTACGTAGCAAGCCTGAAGGCGCGCTATACCGCTCAACACGAGGCTTGAATCGCGAGGCTACGCCCCCACGTCGCTTTGACGTGTGCCATAATAGCGCGCTGCGTTCCCCGTGACCGCTGGTTTTCCCTCTTAAGGCATTGAATTAACATGGATTTCTTCATATCTAACGCGTATGCACAGGGCGCACAGCAAGGCGATCCGTTTGGCTTTTTGCTGCCGATGCTCATCATCTTTGGTGCTTTTTACTTCCTGCTTATCAGGCCGCAACAGAAGCGCCAAAAGGCGCATACCGAGCTCGTCGGCGCGTTGAAAGCGGGCGACGAAGTCTTAACGGCCGGTGGAATTCTCGGCCTTGTAACCGCCGTCAGTGATCACTACGCGACACTCAAGATTTCTGACAACGTCGAAATCAAGGTGCAAAAGTCCACCGTGTCTGCCGTTGTGCCGAAAGGCACGATCGACGCTGCATGAGGCGGTCGGCATGAATCGATACCCGGCGTGGCTGAACCTGCTGCTGCTTGGCATCGTGCTGTTGGGGATCGTGCTCGCGCTGCCCAACATCTACGGCAGCGTGCCTGCTCTGCAACTCGCGCCCATCGACAGCAGCGAGTTTCAGGAAGAGCGGCTCAAGCAAGTCGTTAGTGGCCTGGAAGCCGAAGGACTGTCGCCGGAGACTGCCTATATCGTCGACGGTCGTGCGGTTTTGCGTTTCGCCTCGGTCGACCAGCAGCAAAAAGCCAGCGTCACACTTGGCGACCGCCTGAGCCGTGAAGCCAGCGTTGCCTTGACTTTGGCGCCCGCACTGCCGGCCTGGTTGCGGGCGTTAGGGCTACAACCCATGAGCCTGGGTCTCGATCTGCGCGGCGGTGTTTATTTCTTGCTCGAAGTGGATATGGACGCGGCAATCGAAACCCGTCTCGAGAGCTATCGACAAACGCTGGCAGATTTGTTGCGAGACGGAAGATTGCGCAATCGCGTTGATCTTGACGGCCGGGAAATTACAGTTCGCCTGACGACAGCAGAGGACGCTGCAAGCGCAAGTGACCTGATTCGTGACGCGGATCCCGATTTGCTCGTTCTTGACGGCGACGACGACCGCACGTTGCGTGTGCGAATGAGCGAGCAGCAAATCAAGGATCGTCAGGATTTTGCGATCGAGCAAAACATCACGACGCTACGCAATCGCGTTAACCAGCTTGGTGTTGCGGAACCTCTCGTGCAGCGGCAGGGTGTTGACCGCATCGTTGTTCAGTTACCTGGCGTGCAGGACCCCAACCGACTCGATGATATTCTGACGGCGACCGCAACGCTCGAGTTCCGGCTGGTCGATACAGCCGGTGACTTGCCAGGATCGCGCCGTTACGAGGGGCGACCCGGTGAGCAGGCGCAAATACTGAAGCGCGAGGTCATTGTCTCGGGAGACCAGATCATTGACGCCGAATCCGGTTTCAGTGAGGGCAGCCCCGCCGTATTTATTACGCTCGATGCGTCCGGCGGCGAGCGCATGCTGGCCACGACCCGCGCCAATATTCAAAAGCCGATGTCAGCCGTGTTTATCGAATCTCGTCGCGAGGCGATTGAGTCCAACGGGCAAATTGAATACCAGACTGTACGCTCTGAAGAGATCATCAATACTGCGACGATCCAGGGTATTTTCAAAAATCGATTTCAGATTACGGGGCTTACGCCGGTCGAAGCACGCGACCTGGCGCTGCTGCTGCGTGCCGGCGCACTGGCTGCGCCTGTCTATAAAGTAGAAGAGCGCACGATTGGTCCCAGCCTTGGTCAGGACAACATTAATCGCGGTTTCAACGCGGTCAAAATAGGATTTATTGCAGTAATCGTGTTCATGGCGATTTACTACCGCGGTTTTGGTCTCATCGCGAACCTTGCGTTGTTGGCAAATCTCGTATTCATCGTGTCATTGTTGTCCCTGTTGCAAGCTTCGCTGACGTTGCCCGGTATTGCCGGCATCGTGTTAACGGTCGGCATGGCCGTCGATGCAAACGTGCTGATTTTTGAGCGCATTCGGGAAGAGCTCGCGGCCGGGACGGTACCGCAGCAGGCAATTACCTCCGGATATGACAAGGCGTTGTCATCAATTGCGGATGCGAATATCACCACCTTGATCGCTGCGATCGTACTGTTCGCATTTGGCACGGGCCCCATCAAGGGCTTTGCGATTACGCTGTCGCTCGGCATTGTCACATCGATGTTTACGTCGATCATCGGCACCCGGGCGGTTGTTAACTTGTTGTTCGGCGGCCGCAAGCTGTCGAAACTGTCGGTGTAGAGAATTCATGCGCTTCCTTAGCAAGAAACCAAGATTTGATTTCCTTAGCCGCACTCGCCGCAACGTAGCGATTGTGCTCTCCGCGGTGATGATTCTGACGTCACTGGTATCGTTGGCTACGCGCGGGCTCGATTTTGGTATCGACTTCACCGGCGGTGTTTTGCTGGAAGTCGGTTATCCGCAGGCGGCCGATCTCGATCGCATTCGTTCGTTGATGGCGGGCGCAGGATTCGAAAACGCACAGGTACAAAAATTTGGCGCCGCGACCGACGTCATGGTGCGCCTGCCGCCGCAGCTCGATGCAGATCCCAACGCGATTCGGGATACCTTGCGGGACTTGCTGGCGACCGACGAGCCCCAGGTGGAATTGCGCCGCGTTGAGTTCGTGGGTCCGCAAGTGGGTGAGGAGCTAACCGAGCAGGGCGGTTTGGCGATGATTTTCGCGCTGCTGATGATTTTTGCTTACGTAATGTTCCGCTTTCAGTGGAAATTTGCGGCCGGCGCGGTCGTCGCCCTGGTTCATGATGTCATTATCACGCTGGGCTTTTTTTCTATATTCCAGTTTCCGTTCGATCTGACCGTAGTCGCGGCGGTTCTGGCGGTGATCGGTTACTCGCTGAATGACACCGTGGTCACTTTCGACCGAATTCGCGAAAACTTCCTTAAGTTGCGCGGCACGGAATCGGAAGAATCCATGAATACGTCGATCAACGAGATGCTGGCGCGTACAATTATTACCGGCCTGACGACGCTTCTGGTATTAACGGCATTATTGCTGCTGGGTGGCGAGTCGGTTGGCCCGTTCTCTATCGCATTGATTGTTGGCATCATCATTGGTACCTATTCGTCGATCTACATTGCCAGCACCACAGCATTGTTGCTCGACGTTAATGCCAAGGATCTGCTGCCACCGGTAGAGGCGGATCCGGATCTGATTGACGATCTGCCGTAAGACCTAGTCGCCGCCGGCAGCCTTTGCGAACATGTCGCGCACATCGTCATTAAAAAGGCGCGTCAGCGCCGTGTAGATTTTCGGTGAACCCGCCAGCACGTGGCCGGTTTCCAGGTAGTCGTCACTGCCGTCCAGTCCCGAGATGATACCGCCGGCCTCACGAATGAGCAGGGCGCCCGCCGCGATGTCCCAGCTTTTCAATCCGGTTTCCCAAAAGCCATCGATACGACCGGCGGCTACATAACAAAGATCCAACGCGGCTGAGCCAGGTCGGCGCACGCCGGCGGTATTCTCCAGCGCTTTCCTGAACATGGCGAGATACGCGTCAAGATCAAGGTTTGAGTCGCGGTAGGGGAAACCGGTACCGAGCAAGGCACGTTCCAGGATGCTGGTCTTGCCGACGCGAATGCGGCGACCGTCGAGCTGGGCACCTTCGCCTTTCGACGCGGTGAAGAGCTCCTGCCGCAGGGGGTCGTAAACGACTGCGTGTTCGGGCTTGCCCTTATGCAACACGGCAATCGAAACGCAAAATACCGGAAAGCCGTGCAGGTAGTTCGTTGTGCCATCGAGCGGGTCGATGACCCACACGTACTCCGATTCTCCCTGTTGACCGCTCTCTTCGGCAAGGATTGCGTGTTCGGGGTAGTGCTTTTCGATAGCGCTCAACACCGCGCGCTCGGCGGCGCGATCTGCGTCACTGACGAAATCGTTACGGCCTTTTTGCTCGATCTTCATTTTGTCGAGCTTGTTCATATTGCGCAGCAGTGTGTCTCCACCGCGCCGCGCCGCCATGATGGCAACATTGAGCAATGCATGCATCGTGTTCGATTCCGTCAAATTTGCAAAGAACGAGGCGGCCCCTGCGGGTACCGCTGAGGCGCGCTAGAATACCAGACCGGGCAGGCGATCCAAGCCTGCCGCGCTTCAAGACGCTCATCGAAAGGAAACGTTGAATGACCCCCGCTGTGCGAATCGTGCTGGTTGGAACCACCCATCCAGGCAACATCGGCGCCTGTGCCCGGGCGATGAAAAACATGGGGCTTGCGGACCTGGCGCTGGTGCAGCCGCGCTATTTTCCGCATGAGGATGCGACCGCGCGTGCTTCGGGCGCCACAGATGTGCTCGATGCGGCCCGGGTTTTCGATACGCTGGATGAGGCCATCGGCGGCTGTATCTACGTTGCCGGCGCAAGTGCACGCTCGCGCACCATCGGTTGGCCTACGCTTTTGCCGCGCGAGTGTGCGCAAGAATTGCTGAAACAGGCGCAAACCGGCACGGTCGCGGTGGTCTTCGGGCCGGAGAAATCCGGGTTGACGAATGACGACCTGGATCGTTGCCATACTTTGTTGACCATACCGACCGATCCCGACTTTAGTTCGCTTAACCTCGCAATGGCGGTGCAGGTACTGACCTACGAAATGCGAGTGGCACTGCTGAACGGCACCGTGCCGACTTTTGCGCCTGAGGCGCCGCTCGCCACCGCGGCAGAGCTCGAGCATTTCTATTCACACCTTGAGCAAGTCATGACACGCAGTGGCTTCCTGGATCCGGCCAACCCGCGGCACCTGATGCGCCGCCTGCGCCGGCTTTTCGTGCGTGCCGCGCCGGACCAGAACGAGATTAATATCTTGCGCGGCTTGCTGGCGGCGCTTGACCCGGCAAAGCAGGGCGATCGCTAGTGTCGGACTCGTCTATGCCCCGCGCAATTTATCTCGATCATGCGGCGACCACGCCGGTGGCAACGGAAGCCGTTAGCGCAATGACGAAGTGCCTCGAGGACCCGCTGCGCTTTGCAAATCCGTCCTCTATTCATGCCGCCGGCCAGGCGGCGGCCAGCGAAGAGAAGCACGCGCGCGAGCAAGTGGCGAACTTGATCGGTGCCGACCCTGCAACTCTTTTGTGGACGTCAGGTGCGACGGAGGCGAACAACCTTGCCATACTTGGCGGAGCCCGCTTTCGCGCGCATCGTGGCCGCCACCTGGTGACGATGCGAACCGAGCACAAGGCCGTCGTTGATCCGTTCAAAGCACTGGAAAAAAACGGATATGAGGTGACCTGGTTGACGCCCGATGCCGGTGGTTTGCTGTCTTTCGACGAACTGCGTGCCGCAATTCGCAATGACACACAGCTGGTGTCGATCATGCACGTCAACAACGAGACCGGCGTAATCCAGGACGTCGGGGCCATTGGTGAATTGTGTCGCGAACACGATGTTCTCTACCACTGCGATGCGGCGCAATCTGCCGGAAAATTGCCGCTGGATGTGATGTCCGCAAAAATAGATTTGTTGTCGCTGACCGCGCACAAATTTTACGGTCCCCCTGGCATTGGTGCCTTGTATATAGCCAATCGCGACGGCTGCGGCGTCGAACCAATCCTGTACGGCGGCGGTCAACAGCGGCGATTGCGACCCGGCACGTTACCAGTGCATTTAATCGCCGGTTGTGGCGCAGCCGCCGGGCTGATGGCGAACAACAGGAGTCGCAATCTCGCGCATGTGCAAAAGTTATACGAGGTGCTGTGGGACGGAATTAAAGGTTTGCCTGATATTTTTCTCAACGGCAATGCGGAGCAGCATTTCCCCGGCATCCTGAACGTCAGTGCTGCAGGTGTGGAGGGTGAGAGCTTGCTGCTGGCGCTTGAGCCATTGTGCGTCGCCAGCGGCTCGGCCTGTAACTCACTGAGTAGCGAGCCCTCCTATGTATTGCGGGCCCTGGGGCGGTCCGATCAACTGGCGCAAAGTGCCATTCGCTTTAGCTTTGGGCACGACACCGCACTCAAGGACATTGAATTCGCCCGGGATCGCTATATATCTGCGGTGAGGCGGCTGCGCGAGGTCGCGCCGCCTGCTCACCAGGATAGCCGCGCATGACCGCCGCAACGACCTATAACGAACGCGTTCGGCAATTGTTCGCTGCGCCCGCCCACGTCGGCAATCTCGGTGGCCCAGTTGCCGACGTCGCTCGTGGCGGCAGCCGCGTTGTGTTGAGCGCGGAAATTGAAGGCACTCAGGTCAAGCGACTGGCGTTTCGGGCGTTTGGCTGCCCGCACCTGATCGCGGCCGCCGAGCGCTTTTGTGATGAATTCGAGGGTCGCCCGGCCAGGGATATGACAGCATCCCCTGCGCGCGATTCTTTGCAAGAACTTGAAATTCCTGTCGAGAAAACCGGTCAAATCCTCTTATTGGAGGATGCGGCGCTCGCGCTACAGGCAAGTATTGCAGCACGCTACTCGTAAAACCGGCAACATAGGCAACTCATGGCATTATCACTCACATCTCCTGCCGCTGAACGCGTCAAAAGCTACCTGGATGCCCGCGGCAGCGGCATCGGACTGCGCGTGGGCGTCAAGAAAACCGGCTGCAACGGCTTCGCGTATATCGTCAATTACGCTGATTCGGCGAACGACAGCGATGCTATTTTCGAAGATCGCGGGGTCAAGCTCGTCGTCGACAAAAAGAGCCTCGAGCTGATCGACGGGACGGAAATCGACTTCGTCAAGGAAGGCCTGAACGAGGCATTTCGCTTCCGCA
Source organism: Woeseia sp. (assembly GCA_013003155.1). GTDB lineage: Bacteria > Pseudomonadota > Gammaproteobacteria > Steroidobacterales > Woeseiaceae > Woeseia. The sequence continues at coordinate 36,888 of JABDKF010000072.1, forward strand.
ACCCGAACATCAAGGGAGAATGCGGCTGCGGTGAGAGTTTTAGCGTCTGAGCGCACCATCGCGCGCGTTGCCTGACTCCAATTATCCACGTAAAATTACGGGCTTACGTTTGGCCCGGCGGTATCGTTCGCGTCGTCGCCGGGTGCCCGCCATAATTTTTGTATCCCGACTAAACCTTAAGGAATTCAAGTATGTCCGTTGAGCAAACGCTCTCGATTATCAAGCCCGATGGTGTCCAGAAAAACCTGATTGGCGAAATTTACTCCCGTTTCGAAAAAGCAGGCCTGGAGATTGTCGCCGCCAGGATGCTGCGTCTCAGCAAGCAACAGGCCGAAGGTTTTTACGCGGTGCATGCGGAGCGGCCCTTTTTTAAAGATCTCGTCAGCTACATGACATCCGGTCCGGTCATGGTTCAGGCGCTGCAGGGCGAGGACGCCATCGCAAAGAATCGCCAGATCATGGGGGCGACGAACCCGGCGGAAGCCGACAAAGGCACCATTCGCGCAGATTTTGCCGATAGTATCGAAGAGAATATCGTTCACGGCTCGGATGCTGCAGACACCGCGCAACAGGAAATTGCGTTTTTCTTCGGCGATGACGGCGTTTGCGAGAGGACACGCTGAGGCCTTACCGAGGTTTCGCCTATCGCCATGAACCCTGCCAGCCAAAAACAAAATCTGCTCGGCCTGCCACAAGGTGGGCTGGAAGCGTTGCTGGCCGAGTTCGGCGAAAAGCCTTACCGCGCGCGGCAACTGCTGCAGTGGTTGCATCAGCGTGGCGCTGCGGATTTCGAATCAATGACAGATCTACCAAAAAAGCTGCGTGAACGGTTAGAGACAGCGGCTGTCATCGATGGCCCCACATTAATGTCGGAAAAAGTGTCTGCTGACGGCACCGTAAAGTGGCTGTTCCTGTCCGGTGCCGGACAGGCTGTAGAGACGGTTTTTATCCCGGAAGCAGCGCGCGGCACCTTATGCATTTCTTCACAGGTTGGCTGCGCGCTCGACTGCGCCTTTTGCGCTACCGGTGCGCAAGGGTTCAATCGCAATCTGACAACGGCTGAGATAGTCGGCCAGGTCAATCATGCAAATCGCACCTTGCCACGACGGAGCAATGGCGAAGCCGCGATTACCAATGTCGTTTTCATGGGCATGGGCGAGCCGCTGGCCAATTACCGCAACTTGCGGCCGGCGATCGAGCTGCTGATTTCCGACCACGCGTACGGGCTGTCGCGGCGTCGTGTCACGGTCAGTACGTCCGGGATCGTGCCGCAAATCGACAAGCTCGGCGACGAATGCAATGTTTCTCTCGCTGTCTCCTTGCATGCGCCTAACGACGCTTTGCGGAATCGTCTGGTGCCGATAAATCGGGTACACCCTATTGCCGAGTTGCTCGATGCCTGCTGGCGGTATGCAGACAAGCACGCACGGCGTTTTATTACCTTCGAGTACGTCATGCTGCGCGGCGTGAATGACGGCACACAACATGCAGAACAACTGGCAGATTTACTGAATAACAAACCGGCAAAAGTGAATCTGATCCCGTTTAACCCGTTTCCGGGCAATGAGTTCAAGCGTTCATCCCGCGACACCATCGAACACTTCCAAAACCGACTGCGTGCAAGAGGCCTCGTGGCGACGACACGCAAGACGCGCGGCGACGATATCGACGCAGCCTGTGGACAACTCGCAGGTAAAGTAAAGGATCGAATACGCGTGCGGCTTAGTGAAAAGAACAGCAGAGTGGTATCGGCATGATGACTTCGAGGCACATAGTTGCATTGATCGCGTTACTTGCATTAACAGCTTTGCAGACCGCTTGCGTGTCAACCACTACGGGCCGGATTGGTGCTGAGCCGGCCAGTAACGAAGAAGCTGCGAATCAGTACTATCAACTGGGTGCACGTTATTTTCGCAACGGTACCTACGAGCTTGCGCGAGATCGCTTGCAGCGGGCTATTGAACTCGACCCGGAGCTCGCTGTCGCGCATTCTACGCTGGCGCTGACCTACGAGCGCCTTGATAACATGCGACTGGCAGCCGAATACTACGAGAGCGCTGTCAAGGTCCAGCCGGACAGCATCGACGCGCGAAATTCCTATGCGGTTTTTTTGTGCCGGCAACGGCGTTTTGATGACGCAAACAAGCAATTCGAACGCATACGCCGCATTGACGATTTGAACGCGCCTGAAATCATGCTGACGAATGCCGGTGTCTGTATGGTGCAAAAGCCCGATCTTGACCTTGCCGAGACCTACTTTCGGGAAGCGCTGGATTTCAAGCCCAGCTACGGTGAGGCACTGCTGCAAATGACGTTGCTAAAACGCGCGCAGGGCGAGCACCTCGCAGCGCGCGCGTTTTTGCAACGGTATATGTCCGCCAACGTTTCAACCCCGGCAGTGTTATTGCTCGCTGTGCAGGTCGAGCGCGATATTGGTGACGAGCGTGCCAGTAGCGATCTGGCCAGGCGCCTGCTTCGTGACTTTCCGGAGTCGCCGGAAGCGCGGCGCGTCCTCAAGGATTTTTGACCGGTATGCGTCGACATGAATGAGCGTATGGGGCAATCAGACGAGGAGGGCGCGGTTGGACCCCTGGCCGGTGAACGGCTGGCCGAGGCGCGCAGATTAAAAAAAATTTCCTTGCCCGATATCGCGCGCGAACTGCACCTGGACGAGCCAAAAGTGCAGGCGCTCGAGGAAAACCGTTTCGACATACTGGGTGCGCCCGTCTTCGCCAAAGGCCATCTCCGCAAGTACGCCGAGATTGTCGGCATTTCAGTCGACACCGTAATGACGGACTACCAAGCGTTGACGAACGCAGATATTGCTCCGCCCGTCGTCGGTGAACCGCGCAAGCGGACGCAGGATTTAAATCTCGGACCATGGCTTTTCGCGATACCGGTAATCCTCGTAATTATTGCAGCGGTTTATTGGTGGCTGGGTCGATCGCCGGCGCCGCAGCAATCGCGCGAGGTTCCTGCCGCTTTAGTCCAACCGCAGCCGGTTGAGCGCGAACCGGTCGCAGTCGAGTCGCTGCCGGATCCCGTCGTTCAGGTCGAGCCCAGCGCGCCAGCGGGCGCGGCAGGCGAGACTTTGCCGCTGCTTGCGGAGCCTGTACCGGTCACGGACAATGCTGCGCCCACCGTCAGTGGCAACGTTGAGCTGCGGCTCGCTTACAGCGGCGATTGCTGGACCGAGGTGACGGATGCTGCCGGTGAACGCCTGTTCTTTGACCTCGGACGCAGTGGCCGCACGGTGCGCGTAAGCGGCACCGCGCCACTTCGGGTGCTGCTGGGCGACAGCAACAATGTGAGTCTGACAGTAAACGGCCAGGCATATTCCATCGACACGGCAGAATTCCGCGGCGACACGGCGCGTTTGACCATCAACTAGTCCAGGTCGACGCGTGCAGCGCCGATTACGGGCAAACAGAGAACCTGGCTAAGTGAAATCACAAGCGATCCGCGGCATGAACGATGTGCTACCTGAGGAAGCGGCCACCTGGCGCTTCCTGCTGGATGCCGTGCGTGATCTGGTAGAGGCCTACGGTTACCGGGAAATTCAGCTGCCCATCGTTGAATACACCGAGCTTTTTCGTCGTTCGATCGGCGATACAACCGATATCGTGGAAAAGGAGATGTATACGTTTCTGGACCGCAACGGGGAAAGCCTGACACTGAGGCCTGAAGCGACCGCCAGTATGGTGCGTGCCGGCATTACCAACGGCCTGTTGCACAACCAGCGCCAGAAATTGTGGACCTCCGGCCCCATGTTTCGTTACGAGAAGCCGCAACAGGGCCGCTATCGCCAGTTTCACCAGATCGACGTCGAGGCACTCGGCTTTGCCGGGCCGGACGTCGACGCGGAATTAATTATCCTGAGCGCGCGGATGTGGCGGCGCCTCGGTATAGATCGCCTATCCCTCGAAATTAATTCCCTCGGGGATCCTGACTCGCGAGCCCGCTATCGGTCAGAGCTGGTCAAGTACTTCTCGGCCGTGAAAAAGGAGCTGGATGAGGATAGTATGCGCCGGCTCGAGAAGAATCCGCTGCGGATACTGGACAGCAAAAACCCCGCCATGCAGGACGTCGTGGCCGGGGCGCCGGTCATGCTGGATTTCCTCGATGAGGCGTCTGCCCTGCATTTCAGTCAGCTCAAGGGGCTGCTGGATGCGGCGGAAGTCGCGTACACGGTCAATCCGCGGTTGGTTCGCGGCCTCGACTATTACAATCGGACGGTCTTTGAATGGGTCACCGATGCGCTGGGGTCACAGGGCGCCGTGTGCTCCGGTGGGCGCTACGACGGGCTCGTCGAAAAGCTGGGGGGCAAGCCAACGCCTGCCATTGGCTGGGCGATGGGCGTAGAGCGTCTGGTGGCGCTACACGCCGTCTGCGGCGGTGACGTAAAACCGCCGGCGCCCGATGTTTACGTCGTAACCGTGGGGCAGGCGGCGGAACAGGCTGGTTTTGAATTGTCAGAACAGCTGCGCGATGCCATTCCAGGGGCACGCTTTGAACAAAATCTGGGGGGCGGCAGCTTCAAGTCGCAGCTAAAGCGCGCCGACAAGAGCGGCGCAGGGTACGCGCTGATTCTCGGCGAAGAAGAGGTCAGCAACGCGACGGTGGGGTTGAAACCTTTGCGCAAAAAGGAAGACCAAACGCCTGTTGCGCGTGCGGACCTGGTTAAGGTGTTGGCCGAACGCTTGAGCGATTCGGCGTAGTCAATCGATGTTGCACGCGGTCTTCAACGGGCCGCACATTTAATTAAAGGCAGTAGTAGTGAACGATTTATCCGAAAAAGAGCAAATAGATGAGTTGCGCGGCTGGTGGAAAGAGAACCGCGCCTGGGTATTGAGCGGCATTGCGATCGGTCTCGTGGCGATTATTGGCTTTCGTATGTACAAAACGCAGCAGCTGACCTCCGCGCTGCAGGCGTCCGTTCGATTCGAAGAGCTAGTCGACGCTGTTGCGGACAACAAGCTGGAACAGGCGAATTCAATCGCTGGAACCATTTTTTCCGAGAACAGCGAGACGGTTTACGCGAGCCAGGCACGATTGGCGATGGCTCGTTTATACATGGATCGCGGTCGCGACGCTGACGCGGTCGAGGTGTTGCGGCCGCTGGCGACGGCCAGTGGTAACGACCCGGTACAGCTCGTTGGTCGCCTGCGAATGGCGCGCGTGTTGTTGTATCAAGGCAAGCCGCAGGAAGCGCTCGACTTACTTGATGAGCCGGCTGACACCGCATTCGCTGCGCGCTTTCGCGAGCTGATCGGCGATGCGCATGCCGAACTGGGCAATGTTGCCGAAGCCGCGACTGCTTACCAGTCAGTGCTCGGTGACGTGGCAGCCCAGCAAACGGTCAACGTGCAGCTCGTCCAGATGAAGCTCGACGACCTGCCTGACCTGAACGCACCGACACGGCCTGAAGCCACAGACGATGCTGCAAGCGCAGATGCGGCAGTGGAAGAATCAGCAGCGGAAGAAACCACGGAGTGATTTCCACCTCGCGCCTCGTAGTGCTGTTGCTTGCGGTCTCTGCGCTGTCCGGCTGCAGTTTGTTCGGCGGTAAGGATGACAAGGAACTGGAGCCAAAGGAGCTGGAATCTTTCGAGCAGACTTTGGAGCTCAAGCGCCTTTGGCAAGCGAAGGTTGGCGGCGGTTCCGAGTATCTGCGTCTTGCCCTGATGCCTGCCGGCGACGGCAAGCGTATTTACGCCGCGGCCTACGATGGTGTCGTCAGCGCTTTCGATCCCGAGTCGGGCAGGCGTCTCTGGAGAATCAAAACGGATGCGCGCCTGTCGGCCGGGCCCTCGCTCTCAGACGGGCGTGTCATCGTGGGCGGCGTTGATGGCGACCTTATCGCGCTTTCATCGGAAACCGGTGAAGAAGACTGGCGCAGAGATATTGGTGGAGAGGTGCTGGCACCGCCGGTGGCAAAGGACGACTTGCTCGTCGTCTATACGATCGACGGCAAGTTACATGTCTTGTCAGCTTTCGATGGCAGCGAACGCTGGTCACTTGAGAAAAGCCTGCCGCCTTTAACCTTGCGCGGATCGTCCGTGCCCGTTGTCGTAGGCGCGAGCGTTATTGCGGGTTTTGACAACGGACGCATCGTTGCGACCAACTTGCTCGATGGCGTGACCGAATGGGAGGTGGTCTTGTCTCCGCCAAGCGGTCGCTCGGATCTCGAGCGCCTGTCAGACATTGATGGCACGATTAGCGCCGTAGGTCAGGACGTTTACGCGTCCGGCTACCAGGGGCAGATCGCTGCACTGGCAGCCGAGTCAGGCCAGCTCCTCTGGGAACGCGAGATCTCTTCCTACGCAGGCGTTAGTGCCGACTGGAACAACGTCTACACGACCACAGACACGGGCGAGGTCGTCGCATTGGCTCGCCGCAGTGGCACGGAGTCATGGCGCAACGATTCCTTGTTGCGGCGTGATCCGACCTTACCTGTGCCGTTCGATCGCGCGGTCGCTGTGGGTGATTTTGACGGTTATGTGCATTTCCTGAGTAACATTGATGGCGACGTCATTGCGCGCAAACGGGTTGGCAAAGGCAGGATATCCGGCACGCCCGTCGTAATTGGCAGCGTGCTTTATGTGCAGAGCGAGAACGGCTCGTTGTCTGCCTTCACTGTGCCCCAGCGCGCCGCCCCGGCCGAGGCGAGCGACGAAAACTGAGCCGGGCCCTTAAGGCTGGATTCGATATCATGCTACCTGTCATTGCACTTATCGGTCGTCCCAACGTCGGTAAATCGACACTTTTCAATCGGCTAACCCGCTCCCGCGACGCGCTGGTGGCGGATGTCCCGGGCCTGACCCGCGATCGGCAATACGGTTTTGGCCGCCTGGGACCGGTGCCCTATCTGGTCATCGATACCGGTGGAATCGCCGGTGGTGAAGAAGGCATCAGCGAGCTGATGGCGGAGCAAACGGTGCAGGCGCTCAAGGAAGCGGACGTAGCTATCGTTATGGTCGATGGCCGCAGTGGACGCACGGCTGCGGACGAATTTGTTGCGGATCTCGCGCGCAGGCACGCCAAAAAAACGTGGTTGGTCGCCAACAAGGCCGAGGGTCTCGACTACGCGATGGCTGGCAGCGAGTTTCACGGGCTGGGACTTGGCGAACCTGTCGCGGTTTCGGCTGCACATGGTGACCGCATCAGTGCTTTGATGGACGAGGTGTTGGCGCCGTTTGTGTCAGACGCCGAGCCGCCTGACGAAGAAGACGACAAGGCTTTGCGAATTGCCGTGATTGGCAGGCCCAACGTCGGCAAATCAACGTTAATAAACAGGCTCCTCGGCGAGGAGCGACTGGTGGTGTTTGACCAGCCCGGCACCACGCGCGACAGCGTCGCCGTGCCTTTCGAAAAAAACGACAAGCAATACGTGCTGGTCGATACCGCTGGCGTGCGACGCCGGGCGCGCGTCCACGAGGCTATTGAAAAATTCAGCATCGTGAAAGCACTGCAGGCGATGGAGCGCGCGCAGGTCGTTCTGGCAGTGCTGGACGCACAGGAAGGCGTTACCGAGCAGGACGTCAGTCTGATGGGACTCTGCGCCGAGCGTGGGCGCGCGTTAGTCGTTGTCACCAATAAGTGGGACGGCTTGTCCGGAGACCAGCGCCGCCACGTAAAAAGCGAGCTGGACCGCCGCTTGCCGTTCCTGGAGTTTGCTGAGCGACTGACAATCTCCGCGCTGCACGGCACGGGCGTTGGTGATTTGTTACCGGCCGCAGAACGCGCCTATCGTGCTGCAACCCGCGACATGCCGACCCAGGAGCTCAACCGTGCGCTCGCCGACGCGATGACGGCTCACGCGCCGCCGATGGTCAGCGGACGACGCATACGCCTGCGTTATGCGCATCAGGGCGGGCGTAATCCCCCGGTTATTGTTGTGCACGGCAATCAGACGGAAAAGCTTCCGGATGCCTATCGCCGCTACCTGATCAATTACTTTCGGAAAGTTTTCAAATTGAAAGGCACGCCGGTGCGCCTGGCGTTGAAGACCAGTGATAATCCTTTTAAGGGTCGACGCAATAAACTAACGCCTCGTCAGGAATACAAGCGCAAGCGCCTGATGAAGCACGCCAAGCGCAAATAGGTACACCGGGATCCGGAGACTATGAGTATGGCCAAGGGCAGCAAACTGCTTCAATTGACGGGTCGCTTCCCCATGCACCACGGTGGCTTCCTGCAGGAGCCGGTGATCGCCTACGAGACGTGGGGGACTCTTTCAGAGCATGCCGACAACGCCATTCTGCTGTTCGGCGGACTGTCACCGTCCGCGCATGCCTCCTCTTCGCCGCAGAATCCGGCGAGCGGCTGGTGGGAAGACATGATTGGTGCCGGCTTGCCGCTGGACACGGACCAGTTTTTTATCGTCTGCATCAATTCACTCGGCAGCTGTTTCGGCTCGACGGGGCCGGCATCCGTTGATCCTGCAACCGGCGAGCGCTACCGCCTCAATTTTCCGGCGTTGACCCTGGAGGACGTGGCAGCCGGTGGATATGAGGTGCTTAAGCACCTGGCAATAGAGCGCCTCCATACCGTGATCGGCTGTTCGATGGGCGGCATGAGCGCTCTCGCTTTTTGTACCCTGTACCCGAACGCCGCGCATGGACTGATCCTAATTTCGTCTGCGGCTCGCGCGTTGCCATTCGCGATCGCGGTGCGTTCCCTGCAGCGCGAAATGATTCAGAAGGACCCCAAATGGCTAGGCGGGAACTACGATCCCGCCGATCCGCCGCTGGTTGGCCAGCGTCTCGCAAGAAAGCTGGGCATGATTACCTACCGTTCTGCCGCGGAATGGCAGCAGCGATTCGGGCGTGAACGAATCGCGGGAGAGGGCGATCCTGCGACGCCGTTTTACGGGGACTTTGCAGTCGAATCTTATCTCGAGGCCCAGGCGAACAAGTTTACCGGGCAGTTCGATCCGAACTGCTATCTCTACCTGTCGCGAGCGTCCGACCTTTTTGATCTCGCCGAGCACGGCGGCTCGCTGCAGGCCGGGTTTGCAAAAATGCGGCTACAGCGCGCGCTGGTTGTCGGCGTCACGTCGGACATCCTGTTTCCACTGCAGCAGCAGCGGGAACTCGCGCTGGGACTGGAAAACAACGTCAGCCGGGTGCGATTCGAAGCCCTGGACTGCATTAAGGGGCACGACTCGTTCCTCGCCGACATGGATGCGTTCCGGCCGGTCGTCAGCCGATATTTCGACGATTAGGTGAAAAATGTTAAAGCGTTGTTTCGATGCGGCAATGGTCGCGTTATCATGCTCGCCACAGAGCAGGTAGAGAAGAAGTCATGACAACGCCCGGTACCGCGGAACTGATTCGCCTTGTTGATGATGCCGTGTCGAGAGATTCGGTGTCTGAGACGGTCGAGGCAATTAAAGGCAGTCTTTGCAAGTTAATTCGCTCTTCGCAAATCGAGCTTCCGGCGGAGTTCACAGAACCGGTTGACGGTCACTATGCGCGCCGACTGCTGCACATCAATGATGATCTCGGTTACAGCATCGTCGTGATGACCTGGGGCCCGGGTCAGAAAACACCCATCCACGACCACTCAGGCATGTGGTGTGTAGAGGGCGTATGGGGCGGCAGTATCGATGTGCAGCAATACGAATTGACCGAGGAAAAGGCCGGACACTTCCGGTTTGAACCACGCAATTCTTACGAAGCAGGCGTCGGTAGTGCAGGCTGTCTTATTCCGCCGTACGAATACCACAGTATCAGCAATGCCTGCGGTGACCGGCCCGCCGTGTCGCTGCATATTTACGGTGGCGAAATGAAATGCTGCAGCGTTTTCGTCAAGCAGCCGAACGGCAGTTTCAAGCGCGCCGAGCGACAGCTTGGTTACGACAACTAGCGGCTATTGTCGTCGGGGCACGAGCAACAGCGCGGGGTTAACCGGCGTGCCATTCAGGTAGGTTGCGAAGTGCAAATGCGCGCCGGTTACGCGGCCGGTCGCGCCAACCTCCCCGAGCTTGTCACCCGTCCGCACGACGTCCCCTTCAGCTACCGCAATGCTGTCGAGATGCGCATAAAGCGAAACAAGGCCCGCACCATGATCGAGAAAAACCGCATTGCCCGTAAAATAGAAGTTTCCCGTCAGCAAGACTTTGCCGTCAAGCGGTGCGCCTATCGGAGTACCACGGCCCCCTGAGATATCCATGCCGCGATGCGGCGACCGTGGTTCGCCGTTGAAGAACCGGCGCGAGCCAAAACTATCGCTCCGCTTGCCGGGAACAGGCGCTTGCAGTCGCAATGCAGGCGGAGCTTCGCTACTAAAATGATTTTTCGCTGCCGCGATCAACGCGCTTTCGCGTCCGATCCGCTCCAAGGCTGCCGGGTCGGGATTTACGTACGACGGTTTTACCGTTAGATGTTGTTCGCGGTACTTATGCGGCTCAATTTCAAATTCAATGCCCTGATCACCTACCAGAAGGGTTGCGGTGCCGGTCGGTTCGTCGAGAGGGATGCCAACAACGGCTACCCAGCCATCCTCCTCGCGTGTCACGAGCACGGGATTTGAGCGGAACCGCACGTCAGGTCGCTCAGCGTATGGCCCCAAGGCGATCACCGCGATGCCACCGGGATAGGGTGCGCTTGGCGGTGCTGACAGGGCGAGCGCTGGCAATAAGAGCGCGCACAAAAAAAGTCTAGTCATCCTTGCGCTCAATATGATCCACCGTTGCAATCAGACTACCGCGCGCCAGGCGGGCGCGCACGGCAGAGCCGACTTGCACCTTGCGCGTATCCGTTAGCACGTTATTCGACTCGGCAACGCTGACGATCGCGTAGCCGCGCTCCAGGGTCGCGAGCGGACTGACCGCGTTTAGGGCGCGTGCGTTGAGTTTCAGGCGCTGTTGCAAATTGTCGATGAGCTTATGCCCGGCACTCCCAAGCCGCGCGCGCAGGTCACGGAATTGCCAGCCATCGCGTTCAAGCTGCATGGCGGGTGATTGTCGCAACAGGCGTGCATTGAGTTGCACGGCACGGTGATTCGTTGCGGCGACGGCGTGGCGGATGGCGATTGCCAGCCGGATACGTGAATTCTTCATGCGCTCTGCCTGCCGCGCTACCGTTGTGATAGGACTGCTCTGGGCGAGCCGTTTCGCCAACCAGTCCAGCGTCTGTGCCTCTTCTTCCAGCTGACGCCGCATCAATGACGACAGTGTCCCGGTCAGGTTTGCGAGTCCTCGCAACCACTCTATTCGGTCCGGCACGACAAGTTCTGCGGCACCTGACGGTGTCGGTGCACGCAGGTCGGCCACGAAGTCTGCAATCGTAAAGTCGACTTCGTGCCCCACGGCACTGATGACGGGAATAGGACTCTGCCGAATCGCGCGGGCCAGAGCTTCGTCGTTAAAGGCCCACAAGTCTTCGAGCGAGCCGCCGCCGCGGCAAAGGATTAGCACGTCACATTCGGCGCGACGGACCGCGGCCTGCAGCGCGCGTAAAAGCTCTCCGGGCGCCGCGTCACCCTGTACCGCCGACGGGTAAATCGTAACCGGCACCACCGGGAAGCGGCGTTGCAAGACGGTCAGTACGTCGCGAATTGCTGCGCCCGATGGCGAGGTAATGACGCCGATGCGACGTGGCACCGCCGGCAGCGGCCGCTTCAAATCCTCATCAAACAATCCTTCGGCGGCCAGCTTGCGTTTCAGCAGCTCAAAGCGCCGCCGCAGCTCGCCTTCGCCGGCCGGTTCGAGGCGCTCGATGATGAGCTGATAATCGCCACGGGCCTCGTACAGGCTTACCCGGCCGAGCGCGAGCATTTGATCGCCGTCTGACAAGCCAAGCGTCGGGCCACGCTGGCGCTGCCTGAAAAAGGCGCAGCGCACCTGGGCCGACTTGTCCTTTAGCGTAAAGTAGACGTGGCCTGAAGCCGGCCGCGCCAGATTCGAGAGCTCACCTTCCACCCAGACGCGCGCAAGCCCTCGTTCCAGCAGCGTTTTTGCCTGCCGGTTGAGTTCTGACACGGTGATGGCATCTGCAGACTGTGCTGTGACAGTGGAATCTTTCATTACCGCAGTATAAAGGCTGGTCGAATGCGTCGCGCCGCCAAATAAATCCGAATTGGCGTTTACCGTCAAATGCCTGCCGCGTAGAATTGCCCGTTTACCTTGACCCGGGCCCCCTCATTCGATGCGCATTGCCAGCGAAGCTCTCACGTTTGACGATGTTCTCCTGCAGCCGGCTTTTTCGGACGTGCTGCCACGGGAAGTTGACCTCAGCACTCAGCTGACGACTGAGATTCGGCTGAATATTCCCTTGTTATCAGCCGCCATGGACACCGTTACTGAAGCGCGTCTTGCGATTGCACTCGCACAGGAGGGCGGCATAGGCATCATTCACAAGAGCATGACGCCTGAGGAACAGGCGCGCCAGGTGTTGCAAGTCAAGAAATTTGAAAGCGGCATCGTCCGTGATCCCATTACCGTAAAGCCGGACGTCAGCATTCGCGAAGTGATTGAATTGACCCGCTCAATGGGTTTTTCCGGAATGCCCGTCGTTGACGATAAGGGCCTTATCGGCATTGTGACGCACCGGGACTTGCGCTTCGAAACGAACCTCGATGCACCGGTTGCCACCGTCATGACGCCAAAAGAGCGGCTTGTCACGGTAGGCGAGGGCGCAGATTCAGATGAAGTGTTGTCCCTGTTGCATCGTCATCGCATCGAAAAAGTTCTGGTCGTCAACGAAGACTTTGAGCTTCGCGGCATGATCACTGCAAAGGATTTTCAAAAGGCTACCGATTTTCCACGTGCGTGCAAAGACAGTCATGGCGCTCTGCGCGTTGGCGCAGCCGTTGGTACCGGCTTCGACACCGACGAGCGCGTTGCAGCGCTCGTCAAATCCGGCGTCGATATCATAGTGGTCGATACCTCGCACGGCTTCTCCAAGGGCGTATTGCAACGAATTTCGGGCATTAAAAAGACCCATCCCGAGGTGCAGGTGATTGCCGGCAATATTGTGACCGCCGATGCAGCTGAAGCCCTCGTAAAAGCCGGGGCGGACGGTGTCAAAGTCGGTATCGGTCCCGGATCCATCTGCACCACCCGCGTCGTTGCCGGTGTCGGTGTGCCGCAGGTTTCGGCCGTGGCTGAAGTCGCTAACGCGTTGCGTAAAAGCGGCGTGCCGTTAATCTCGGATGGTGGCATACGTTATTCAGGTGACATTGCCAAGGCGCTGGTGGCCGGTGCCTATTCGGTGATGATCGGCAGCTTGTTCGCCGGCACCGAAGAATCGCCAGGAGAAGTTGAGCTGTACCAGGGTCGTTCGTACAAATCCTATCGCGGCATGGGTTCGCTTGGCGCGATGGATAAAACGCACGGCTCGAAGGACCGCTATTTTCAGGACGCGACCGAGGAACTTGAAAAACTGGTGCCGGAAGGCATCGAAGGTCGCGTTGCCTACAAGGGCAGCGTAGTCGCGATCATTCACCAGTTAATCGGTGGTGTGCGCGCCGCGATGGGCTATACCGGCAGTCACGACATCGGCGAGATGCGCACGCGTCCCAAGTTCGTGAGGATAACCGGTGCAGGTATGCGTGAGAGCCATGTGCACGATGTGGCCATAACCAAAGAAGCACCGAACTACCGCTCCAATAGCTAATGCAATGAGTTCCGCTGCGCCCGCGAATATCAATACCGACATCCATGCTCACCGCATTTTGATCCTGGATTTCGGGAGCCAGTACACGCAGCTGATTGCGCGCCGTGTGCGCGAGTGCGGCGTTTACTCTGAAATACTTCCCTGGGACACGAACGAGCAGACGATTCGCAGGTTTACACCGGCAGGCATCGTGCTGTCCGGCGGGCCCGAGTCGGTAAACCTCGCCGATCCGCCCAGAGTCGCGCAGGTCGTCTTTGAGCTCGACGTGCCGGTACTGGGCATTTGCTATGGCATGCAGGCAATGGCCGCCGCACTCGGCGGCAGCGTCGCGGCGTCCGCGCATCGCGAATTTGGCTACGCCGAAATTTCACCGCAAGAATCCGAGTTGTTGCACGGGTTGAGCGACGTCAGCCGCGATTCTCCCCCGCAGCTCAAGGTCTGGATGAGTCACGGTGACCGCGTTGAGAAGTTGCCCGAAGGGTTTGCGACGACGGGCGCAAGCTCAAATTCCCCTCTCGCGGCAATGGAAGATCGTGAGCGCCGCTACTACGGTTTGCAGTTTCACCCGGAAGTGACGCATACCCTGCAAGGGCAGATGATCATTGAACGGTTTGTTCGAGAAATATGTCAGTGTGCGGGTGACTGGACGGCCGGGAATATCGTGTCCGATGCGATCACTCGAGTTCGCGAACAAGTGGGTGACGGCAAGGTCTTGCTCGGCCTGTCGGGCGGTGTCGATTCCTCAGTGGTCGCAGCTTTGCTGCATGAAGCGATCGGCGACCAGTTGACCTGCGTTTTCGTTGATCACGGCTTGCTGCGCTACAACGAGGGCGACCAGGTTATGGCTACCTTCGCCGAGCACCTCGGCGTCAACGTCATCCGCGTCAACGCCGCAGATCGTTTTTTTGCGGGCCTCAAAGGCGTCAGCGATCCTGAGGAAAAGCGGAAAATCATTGGTGGCTTGTTCGTTGAAATCTTCGACGAGGAAGCGCAAAAACTGACGGATACCGACTGGTTGGCGCAGGGCACGATCTACCCCGACGTTATCGAGTCGGCCGGTGCAGCTACCGGCAAGGCGCACGTTATCAAGTCGCATCACAACGTCGGCGGACTGCCGGAACACATGCGCATGAAGCTGATTGAGCCGCTGCGCGAACTGTTCAAGGATGAGGTGCGCAAGATCGGTGTTGAACTTGGACTGCCGCCGGCCATGGTGTATCGGCACCCGTTTCCCGGGCCTGGGCTAGGCGTACGCGTGCTCGGCGAGGTCAGGCCGGAGTTCGTCGGGAAACTGCAGCTTGCCGATGATATTTTTATCCAGGAGCTGCACAGGCACGGCCTCTACGACAAGACCAGCCAGGCCTTCGCTGTTTTTCTGCCGGTGCGATCGGTCGGCGTGATGGGCGATGGCCGACGCTACGACTATGTTATCGCCTTGCGTGCCGTGGAGACGATCGACTTCATGACGGCGCGCTGGGCACGCTTGCCCTATGAGTTCCTGGAGCTTGTATCCCTGCGCATCATCAACGAAGTCGACGGCATCTCACG
>JABDKF010000085.1 GCA_013003155.1 Woeseia sp.
GTGCGGCCGATCATAAAGGCGCTGCCCCAGCCGGTATCCGCATCGACGAGCAGCGGCAGTTCGCTTGCGTAGGTAATGCGGCGAATATCCTCGCAGACGTCGTTCAGCGTGGTCATCGCGAGATCCGGCAAACCGAAAGAGTGATTCGCGACGCCGGCACCGGACAAGTACAAGGCTTTGAAGCCTGCTCGCTCAGCCAGCAATGCGGCGTAGGCGTTGATTGCGCCGACGATTTGCAGCGGCTGCTCCTCTTCGAGGGCTTGCCAGAATTGTGCGCCGCTACTCGTCGCCATGAGCTTGTCTCCGGATTTAATGTCGATTAAAACCGGGGTCGAGATGCTTGGGGCACAGCCGGCGCGGCTGCAAGCGATCAGGGGACCCGGGGCTGGGAATTCTAAACCACCGCGAGGACGTTTCCCAAATTGTACTAACGTCAGGTACTTACGTGCCCCCAGTACCTGCGGTCCGATCACCCGGCCGCCCACGATGAATCAGGCGCTGCCGGCGGGGAACCGTTTGGGGGAAATAAAGCGGACCGCAGGGAGCCATTCCCCCAAACGGTTACCCGGTGGCAGTGCCGCACTAGTGGCAACGCTGTTACAAGCAACGCCAAAACAATAGCCGGAATAAGAAGAGTGCCTCTGAAGCCACTACTTCAGTTTTTGCTTGGGCGGTGTTGGCGCACAGGTTGAGTGCGCGACGCGGGGGAGTCCTTTTCAAGGATGGCTCCCTGCGGTCCGCTTTATTCCTCGAAAAGGACTCCCCCGCGCCGCACCCTCTGGGATCGGTGGTTGGTGGCAAGCATTGGTGGTATTGGTGGCGCTGGATGTTTGATGGATTAGGACAGGGGTCAGGAAATCTTGACGACCTTGCGGCCGGTGACGGTGCCTTTCATGTAATCGTCGAAGTGTTTGGGGAGCTCGTCGAAGGGAATCGTTTCGCCGGCGATGCGGTCGAGGTGTCGGGGCTGCAAATCACTGCCCAGGCGTCGCCACACTGCGAGTCGCAATTCGCGTGGCGTGTCGACGGAGTTGATGCCGAGCAGGCAAACCGCGCGGAGAATAAACGGCATCACTGTCGTGTTGAGTTCGTGGCTTGCGGCGAGTCCGATGCTCGCGATGTTGCCGCCGTACTGTGTGGTGCGGGTCAACCAGGTCAGCCAGTCGCCGCCGAGGTTGTCGATAGCGCCAGCCCATTCGGCTTTCTCTAACGGCCGTTTACCTTTGTCGATGTCATCGCGCAACAGGGTGCGGGTCGCGCCGATCGAGCGCAGGTAATCGGCCTCGCTGGTCTTGCCGGTAACCGCGACCACTTCGTAACCGCGGCCGCCGAGCATGTCGATTGCGAGGCTGCCGACGCCGCCTGTTGCGCCGGTAACGACGACCGGTCCGTTTTCAGGAAGCTGGCTGTTCTGTTCCATGCGGTGAATCGCGAGCGCCGCGGTATAACCTGCGGTGCCAATTTGCATCGCGGTTTGCGGATCGATGCCCGGCGGCAATGGTACGACCGCGGCGGCCGGTACGCGCGCGTACCCGGCATAGCCGCCATCTCGCGTTTCGCTAAGGCCACAGCCATTGACGACAACCGGCTGGCCGGCGTCGAGGTCGGGGTGAGCGGATTCCACAATGGTGCCGGCGAGGTCGATGCCGCCGTTTAGCGGGTATTGGCGCAGGATGCGGCCGGTACCGGTCGCTGCCAGCGCGTCCTTGTAGTTTATTGTGGAGTGGCTGACCTTTATAACGGTGTCGCCTTCCGTCAGGTCGTCGAGATCCAACTCTGCAAAACCGGCACTGATGCCGCCGTTATTTTCGTCAATGCGAAACGCGCGAAACTTTGCCATTGCCTAGCCTTTTGGCGCAGTGGGGCTGCCATGATCGAGCCAGTACTCGAGTCCCTGCGTATTGAGTTTTATGTCCATGCCCAGCACCTCATGCAACTCGTCGTCCGAATGTTCCACGCCATGGCCACGGGCACGGTTTGCCAGGTAGGCAAACATCGCGCGTTCGATCGCGACCGTGCGTTCGACATGACTCGCGTGTCGGGTCGCGATGTCCACAAAATCCTCTATGCATTGATGCAGGTCATCAGCAAGTCGCGCGAGGTCGGCAACACGGCTGTAATGCGTCAGGAAAATCTGTTCGGGCTCGCAGCCCATGATTCTGTCGAGTGCGCGATGCGCTTCGTCGGGATCGAAATGCACGGGAGTCGTGGTCGGAAAGATAAACTCGCCGGCTGCCGTGTCGAGTTCGCGGTAAGACACGCCGAAGCTGTCGCCTGAAAAGACGGCGGCGGCCTCCGGGTCATGCAGGCAATAATGGTGGCGTGCGTGTCCTTCCGTGTAGAGGCAGAAGAAACTGCGGCCGTGCAACGTAAACTCGTGGTTGTCACTCGCTGCAATAACCCGTGACGCATCAATCGGCTGAATATCACCGTACATTTCCGCAAACAGCGCCTCGCCGTAAACCGCCTCGGCACCTTTGATGAGTTTGGCGGGCTCAATCATGTGGCGCGCGCCACGCGGATGGATTAC
Organism: Woeseia sp.; assembly: GCA_013003155.1. Lineage (GTDB taxonomy): Bacteria > Pseudomonadota > Gammaproteobacteria > Steroidobacterales > Woeseiaceae > Woeseia. The sequence goes on from JABDKF010000085.1 coordinate 2,531, forward strand.
CGCCAGTGCTTTCGGCAGGTGTTGCATCAACAAGCCGGCGCCGCCGGCGTGATCGAGGTGCACGTGCGTTAGAAAAACATAGTCGACGTCGGCCGGGTCGAGGTTCTTTTCTTCGAGCGCCGCCAGTAACAGCGGCACGCTGTTATTGGTGCCTGTATCAACGAACGCGGCGCAACCGCGCTCTACGATCAGGTGACTGGCGTCGAGTTTTGGGCGGACGTAGTCCGTATCAATTGCGGTAATGCCGAAACTGTACGGCGTAGTGGAGGGTTCGGGCATTACCGGATCACGAACGCGCGCTCAGTCCGGCTCTTGGGGGGTGTACAAGCCGTCTTGCTCGCTCCACAACTTTGCGATGGCCGCGATATCGGCCTCGGTTAATGCTGCCGCGAAGGCGGTCATGATGTTGTTCTTGCGTTGGCCGCTTTTATATTGGTTTAGCGCCTGCTGAATGTAGCTCTCTTCCTGACCGGACAAGGTGGGTGGCGTTGGTGACAAACCAGTAACGCCGCCGCCATGGCATGCGAGGCAGGCGCGCGCCGCGTCGATACCAGCGATCATGTCGTTAGTAACGTAATCGAGCGCCGCTTCCTCGCCCTGGAAATATGCCGCGAGGTCCGCAATGTCCTGATCCGTCAGTGAACCGCCCTGCGCCTGCATTGTGGGATGATCCCGGTCGCCGGAGCGATAGGCTTTGAGAGCAATCTCTAGATAACCGGTCTTCTGGCCGCCCAGTTTCGGCACGCGATAGGACGGATAGGCATTGCGGTAGCCGTCGATGCCGTGACAACCGAGACAGGTATAGGCAAGTATTTCGCCGTTCTCAGCGTCATCCGCCAGCGCAGTCAACGGTGACAATGTGCCGAGTGCGAATCCGGCGACGACAAAAGCAACAATTCTCTTGGCAATAATCACTATATTTTCCGAAGCTTGGCGGGTCGCAACCAGACCCGGGAGCAAAAGAGGGCGCTATGTTAGTGACTCGCTCCGATGATTTCCAGAGAGGTAACGTCGATTGGGTCACAACACGGCATGCTAGCATGGCCGACCTTTTCAAGGCAGGTGCGCAAGGCGCCGGGGACTCTTCATGAATCGATGGCTGCTGGCAGGGTTACTGGGCCTTGCAATCCTCGTTTTCCTGATGCCCGGCATCGTCGGCATGTTGGCGGAGCGCTCGCTCGACAAACAGCTGGATAAGAACAGCCAGCTGGGTGGGACCTACGCGGTGCGGGAACTCGATTTCAGGCGCGGCTGGTTTACTTCCGCGGGAAGACATCGGGTGCCTGTCGCGGATCAGGATGTTGCGCGCATCATCGCAACGCTGACACCGGGCGCTGGCCTGCCTGCCGCCTCGGCGCTCATTATCGATACGCGGCTCGAACACGGACTCGTACCCCTCGGCAGTGCACCGCGCTCGGCGAGCGCGCTGATCCCCGCACTGGCAACCGGCGTGTCGACGTTTTCACTCGAGCTGCCGACCGGCAATGTGCTACCCGTGCCAGGCGTCTTGTATTCGAGAATCGGGCTGACCGGCAGCGCGACCTTTCGTTTCGAATTGCCGGCCGGTGATGAAACGCGCGATGGAGTTCGACTCGTGTGGCAGGCAGGCGACCTTGGCTTGAGCAGCAATAACAACGGTCGCGAACTCTCTATCAGTGCAGATCTGGCCGGTTTGCTGTTCAACGACGGTGTTCAGCGTCTCGAGCTCGCTCAATTGCAGATGGCTGGCAACAGCAGAGCAACCTCGTGGGGTTTTGCAATCGGCGATGTCGACCTGGAGCTTAAAGAAGCAGCATGGCTGACGGGCGACACGCAGAATCGAATTAAGGGCCTTGATCTCAGCGCGACTTCTGCGATTGAAGGATCTGCTCTGCAAGGCGCGTTGCAACTCAACATGCTCGGCCTCGACACCGACGACGGTCGCTACGATCTCGAAATCATCGCGAACGCGGCGGGAGTGGATGCCGCAACCCTCGGGCCCATTTTGCGAGCATTGCGGTACAGCGGCAGCGACCCGCGGCGCGGCGCGGAGCCCTACCCGGGCTTCGATGGCGATCTGCGACGGCTCATGTCTGCGGGTGTGGCAATAACGATCGATTCATTACAGTTGCGCACTTTTGAGGGCGACGGCGTTGCGAGCCTCAGCGTCACCGTGCCGAAACTTGACGAAACCGCGAGCTGGCCGGGCTTGCTGCTGGCGCTCGAGGCAAGTGCAAACATCGAGATCGACAGCACGCGCGTCGAGGCGCCGTCGCCGCTTTCCGAGCAGTTTCGCGTTTTGGTTGCCGGTGGCTTTCTGGTGCCCGATGGCGAGGTTTACCGGCTGCAAGCCGACTACGCGAAAGGCAAGGCCACCGTAAACGGTGCGCCACTGGTTATACCGATGGACATGCTGCGTTAAGAAGCAGCGAGCTGCGTACCAAGATCCAGCTCAGCGGCGCGGTGGCAGGCGACCTTGCCACCATCCAGCGCCTGCAGCGTCGGGCGCTCGTTCCGGCAAATTTCGACCGCGAACGGGCACCGCGGGTGGAACGCGCAACCCGCCGGTGCGTTTAACCGCGACGGTGCCTCGCCGCTCACAGGTAACCTGTCGCGAACAACCGTGGGATCCGGTACCGGCACCGAGTCGATCAACGCCCGGGTGTAGGGATGCCGGGGTCGCAAAAACAACGCATGACTATCTGACTCTTCCACAATGCGACCGAGATACATGACGAGGATACGGTGGCTGATGGTCTTGACGACGCCAAGATCATGCGAAATAAACAGCAGCGCCACGCCCTCTGTTTCCTGTTCTTTCTTTAGCAGCGCGAGAATTTCATTGCGCACCGCGCCATCGAGTGCGGCCACGGCCTCATCCAGAATCAGCAGTTTCGGTTGCACGATCAGCGCGCGCGCCAGCGCGACACGCTGCGCCTGGCCACCAGAGAGCTGCCGCGGAAAACGGTCGGCCAGTTGCGGTTCGAGATCCACTCGAGACAGCATCCATGTTACCGCGTCGTCGCGTGCGCTCGCCTTCAGGTGTCGCGCGTGCACTCGCAGCGGTTCTGCCACAATGTCGCGCACCCGCATCGCCGGGTTGAGCGAGCTGACCGGGTCCTGGAATACGAGCTGCATATCGCGCCGCAATGCGAGCGGGCGATTTTCGATCGTGCTCTGCAGTTGCATGCCGGAAAACTCGGCGTCGCCGGCGGCAATCGGCAACAGGCCAAGCAGTGCGCGCGCCAGGCTGGTTTTGCCAGCGCCGGATTCACCCACGAGCGCGAGTGTTTCTCCGGGCGCAAGCTCAAAGCTCGCTTCATTGACCGCGGGGATTTCAACGCGACGCCACACGGCTGCGAAGGGTTTGCTGTAGTAGCTCGCGCTGACCTTTTTGACGAGCAGCAGCGGTGACTGTCGAGCCGGTACTGCGGGCGTGTCAATGTCACCCATTGCAGGTGTCGCGGCGAGCATTGCTTGCGTGCGCTCGTGTTGAGGTTCACGGAACAGCGTTGTCGTGTCGTCCTGTTCTGCAACGCGACCGCGATCGAGCACCAGCATCCGGTCGCAGCTACCGGCGATAACCCCCATGTCGTGGGAGATCAGCAGCAGCGCGAGCCCGTAACGTTGCCGCAGGCTCGTTAGCAACGCGAGAATTTGTGCCTGCACCGTCACGTCGAGCGCGGTTGTCGGCTCGTCGGCAATCAGCAGCTCCGGCTCGCACAGCAGCGCGGCCGCAATCATTACCCGTTGCCGCATGCCACCTGACAGCTCGTGCGGATAGACCCGCAATTGCCGCTCGGCATCCGGTAACCCAACCTGGCGCAACATATCGGTCACGCGGTTGCGTGCCGCCTCGCCGCGTGCAAGTTCATGTTCCCGCAGTACCTGTTCGAGCTGCTGCCCGACGCGTCGGTAGGGGTTCAGCGCCTGCAGCGGGTCCTGAAAAATCATTGCCATGCGGCGCGCACGAAACCGGTTAAAGATTTTCTCCTCTGCGCCGCACAGCTCGGTGCCGGCGAAGGCGATGCTGCCGCGCAGTGTTGCGCCGGCGCCGAGCAGCCCCATCAGCGCAAGTGCCAGCTGCGTTTTGCCCGCGCCGGATTCACCGACGAGCCCCAGCGAGTCACCGGCGGCAACCTGCAGGTCAACGCCTTTGAGAACCGGACGATCGTTGCCGTAGCGCAGCGTTAGGTCGTTGACGGCAAGGAGACTCATTTTTCCGCCCCCGACGGGTCAAGGACATCGCGCAAGCCGTCGCCAAGAAAGTTGAAACAGTAAAGCGTCAGCGCCAGAACGGACGCGGGCAGCAACAAGACCCATGGCGCGTATTCCATTTGACCGACGCCGTCCTCGACAAGCGCGCCCAGTGACGTGCGCGGCTCCTGCACGCCGAGGCCGAGGAAGCTGAGAAATGACTCGATCAGGATCGCCTGCGGCACGGTCAGCGTGACGTACACGATAACGACGCCGAGCAGGTTCGGCGTGATGTGACGAAAAATAATGCGCGCGGCAGACACGCCGGCGAGCCGCGCCGCATCGACAAACTCGCGCTCTTTAAGCGCCAACGTCTGGCCACGCACGATGCGGGCCATGTCGAGCCAGTTCACGGCGCCTATCGCGACGAAGATCAGGAAAAAGTTTCGGTCAAACGTAACCATCAACAGGATCACGAAAAAAATAAACGGCAGCGCGTACAGCGCGTCCACGAAACGCATCATTAATGCGTCGACGCGCCCCCCGAGATAGCCGGCCGTGGCACCGTACAAGACGCCAATGACAAGGCTCACCAGGCTGGCAACAAGAGCAACGAGCAAGGTGACCTGCGTGCCCATCATGGTGCGTACAAAAAGGTCGCGGCCGAGTCCGTCTGTGCCAAACAGATGCAGGTTATCGAAGGACGGTGCGAGCAGACTGCCGTCAAAATTAGCGGTGTGGTAACTGTGTGGCGAGACGAGCGGTCCGACGATCGACACAGTTGCGAGCAGCAGCAACAGACCCGCACAAACGCGAACCACATGGCTGCGCAGTGATAGTCGCAACGTCCTTCTGAGCGCAGCAATCATCGCTTGCGAATCCGCGGATCGATGAACCCGTAGCAAATGTCGACCAGCAGGTTCAGCACGATGACCAGCGACGCGTAAAAAATCACAATGCCGAGGACCAGCGTGTAGTCGCGGTTCAGCGCGCCCCGCACAAACAGCTGACCAAGCCCCGGTATGCCGAAGATCTCTTCAACGACCACGGAGCCGGTCAGGATGCCCGCGATTGCCGGTCCCATGTACGACAACAACGGCAGCATCGCCGGCTTGAACGCGTGGCCACGCACGATACTGCTGCGACTTAGTCCCTGCGCGCGCGCGGTGCGAATGAAGTCACTTTGCAGCACCTCTATCATGCTCGCGCGTGTCAGGCGCATGATGTATGCGATCTGCGGTAGTGCAAGTGCGATCACCGGCAGCACGTAGCGCGCGGCGCCGCTGCCTCCGGTCCAGCCCGCCGGTAACCAGTCCGCGTACACCGCAAAAACCAGCACCAGCAACGGGGCGAACACAAACACAGGGAGCGAGATGCCGGTCATCGCAAACGCGGAAAGCACGCGGTCGCGGCGCCGGCCACGGGCGAGCGCCGCGGCGATCCCCGCAGCGACACCGACGACCAGCGCCAGCAGCATGGCCAGTCCGCCGATGCGCAGCGACACCGGGAACGCGGCCCGAATCAGCTCACTCACCTGGTAGTCGCGGTAGCGATACGACGGCCCGAGATCGCCCTCCAGCAAACCACCGAGGTAACGCCAGAACTGCTGCGGCAGCGGTTCGTCCAGGTGGTAGGCGGCAGCGATGTTGGCTTCGACGTCGGGTGGCAGCGCGCGGTCTTCGTCAAACGGCCCGCCCGGCGCAATGCGTACCATCGTGAACGCGATCGCAACGACGAACAGCAGGGTCGGTAGCGCGGCCAACAAACGATAAAGTGCAAAGCGGATTGCGCCGGTCTTTTGCATTGTTCAAGCGCCCCGTTTCGCCGCTCTGCGAATCGATTTAGTCTTCGTTCGTTTCGCTGAAGCTGAGGTGCTGACTGTAGTGAAAATCCAGCACATTGTCTTGCCAGCCACGGATCTCCCGTCTTACCAGGTGCTTGCTCACATGGAAATACAGCGGGACAACCGGGTGATCGTCCAGCATCACGTGTTCAGCCTCTTCGAGATACATGCGGCGACGCAGCGCATCTGTCTGCTGCGCGGCACTTTTCATCAGGGCGTCGAAACTTGGATTGCTGTACGCCGTCAGGTTGGACGGATTGTCGGATTCGAACATCGACAGGAAACTGTTTGCATCGTTGTAGTCGCCGTTCCAGCTCAATCGAAATACTTCGGTCTCACTGCGTTCGCGAATATTTGCGACCAGTACGCGAAACTCTTCGTTGACAAGTTTTGCCTCGAAACCGAGCACATCGCGCCACATTGCCTGAATCGCGAGTGCGATCCTCTCGTGCGTTTCTGCCGAGTTATAGCGAATCTCGATCGCCAGCGGCTGGTCGGGACCGTAGCCGGCCGCGGCGTAGGAGCGTCGCGCCATCTCGTGCCGCTCTTCGCGCGGCAGGTCTGCATAGCCAAAACGAGCCGGCTCGTAGTTAAGAACGCCCGGCGGTACCCAGCTATAAGCCGGACGTTCACCGCGCGCGGTCACTTTCTCCGTCAGCACTTCGCGGTCGATCGCCATTGACAGAGCGCGACGCAAATCGAGATTCTCACGAAGTTTTGGCTTGCTTAAATTGAGGCCGTAAAAGTAAGTGCTGAGAAAAGGCGCGACGCGCAGTTCGTCGGGCCGATCGCGGGCCACCTGCGCGTACGCTTCACTTGGCACGGTCGCGGTAACGTCAAGTTCCCCGGCACGGTAGCGATTGAGTTCCGCAGCCGGCTCAACCGTGACGTGAAATCGCACCTTCGAAATCGCCGTGTTCGCATTGTCCCAGTAATGCGGATTGCGACTGAGCTCGATAAACGCACCGAGCTCCCAGGCGTCCAACCGGTACGCGCCGTTACTGACAAGATTGCCGGCACGCGCGAACCGCTCACCGTGTTCCTCGATACTTGGCGCATAAACAGGGCTCGCACTTGGCAATGCGAGCAGGCCTATGAAATACGGCACCGGGTATTCCAGTTGCAGGACAAGCTGCCGCTGAGTCACCGCCCGGGCGCCAAGCGCCTCCGGCTCCTCTTCGCCGGCGACAATAGCGGCGGCGTTCTCGATTGCGATCAGGTGCTCCGCGTAAAAGGCGGCGGTCGCCGGATTCATCAGCCGACGAAAACTGTAGACAAAATCTTCGGCGGTTAGCGGCTCGCCATTGGACCAGCGCGCGTCAGGGCGAAGCCAGAACGTGTAGGTCAGGCCGTCGTCGGAGATTTCCCAGCGCTCGGCGGCGGCGGGAATCAACTGGCCGTCCGCCGAATAAGCGGTGAGTCCCTCGAAGAGATCGCGCTGCACCGTGTGCGCCTGGGTCGTGCGGGCGTGATGCGGGTCGAGCGATTCAGGCTCCGCACCGACGCCACGATTCAGAATCGACGAATCCTGACCTTGAGAACACGCGCCGGCGAAAGTGACGACGGCGAGCAGCGCCAACGTGCGGAGCAATCCCTGGGTGCGGCTCTTTATCATTCCTTGCTGCCGGGCTAACTGACGTTCCACGAAGCTTAACGCAAAGCAAAGCCGCTTTGCTGAGTACGATCAGCTGGCTACGCGGCAGGCGTGGCGATAGATCAGGCGCTCTTGCGGTACTGGTGCTTCTTCAGGTGGATTAACAGCAGCGAGATCGTTGAGGGCGTAACTCCTTCAAGACGGGCTGCCTGCCCCAGGGTTTCGGGGCGCACGGCGTCAAGGCGCTGCCGCGCCTCGTTCGACAGGCCGGTAACCGCCGCGTAATCGATATTGGCGGGCAGGCGCAGCGATTGCTGCTTTTCGTGGCGCGCGATTTCGCGCTGCTGGCGATCGATGTAACCCGCGTATTTCGTTTCAACATCAAGCGCGAGCGCAACCTGCTCGACCGCTTCGGCATCGAGCTGCGCGTTCGACGGGGCAGCACCAACCGCCGACAGGCGCGTCACCAGCTGGTAGTTGTACTCGGGACGCTTTAACAAATCGTCTGCGCGACTCTCGCGCTGCAGTGCGTTACCCAGCAATTCGCAATCCGCCGCGTTGAGGTCTGCCGGACGCACCATGATGCTCTTCAGGCGCTGCTGTTCGGCAGCAATAGCATCCCGCTTGTTGTTGAAGGAGATCCAGCGCTTGTCGTCGACCAAACCCAGGTCACGGCCGATGGGTGTCAGCCGCTGGTCAGCATTGTCTTCGCGCAGCATCAAACGGTACTCGGCGCGACTCGTAAACATGCGATACGGCTCGCTGACACCGCGCGTGACCAGGTCATCGACGAGCACGCCAAGATAGCCCTCGTGCCGCGCCGGGCGCCAGCCGCTATTGCCGCGTGACTTGCGCGCCGCATTGATGCCGGCGAGCAGGCCCTGTGCGCCGGCCTCTTCGTAACCGGTCGTACCGTTGATCTGTCCGGCAAAATACAGGCCCGCGAGGTAACGTGTTTCCAGCGTCGCCTTCAGGTCGCGCGGATCGAAGTAGTCGTACTCGATCGCGTAACCGGGCTGGGTGATTACCGCGTTTTCGAAACCGGGTATCGAGCACACGAATACTTCCTGCACCCTGGCCGGCAGGCTCGTGGAGATGCCGTTCGGGTACACAACATCGGTCGTCAGGCCTTCGGGCTCGACAAAAATCTGGTGAGAGGACTTGTCAGCGAAGCGCACTATCTTGTCTTCAACCGACGGGCAGTAGCGCGGCCCCACCCCTTCGATCATGCCGCTGAACATTGCCGACTGGTCGAGCGCGGCGCGCACGATATCGTGCGTTTTCTCCGTCGTGCGCGTGATGTGACAGCTGACCTGTTGCGGGTGCTCCCGGCGGCTGCCGATAAACGAGAAGACTGGCGCGGGCGTATCGCCCGGCTGTTCAACCATCGCCTGGTAGTTGAGACTCTTGCCGCTGAGGCGCGGCGGGGTACCGGTCTTCAGGCGCGCGACGCGAAACGGCAGCTCGCGCAGACGGCTGGCCAAACGCACAGAAGGTGGGTCGCCGACACGGCCGCCCGCTCGCTCTTCCTGACCAATCAGAATACGCCCGCCCAGGAAAGTGCCAACCGTCAGCACGACGGCAGGCGCGATAAACCTGTCACCGGTTGCGCAGACGACGCCGCCGATTTTTTCGCCGTTAACAATCAGGTCGTCTACGCTGTACTCAACAATATCCAGGTTGGCCTGCTGTTCCAGCATTTCGCGAATCGCGTTGCGGTACAGCTCGCGGTCAGCTTGTGCGCGCGTCGCACGGACCGCCGGCCCTTTGCTCGCGTTGAGCGTGCGAAACTGAATACCGGCGCGATCGATGGCGCGCGCCATTGCGCCGCCCAGCGCATCGATCTCTTTTGTAAGGTGCCCTTTGCCGATGCCGCCGATCGCCGGGTTGCAGCTCATTTGCCCCAGTGTCGCCCGCGAATGCGTTACGAGCAGCGTACGCGCACCGCTGCGAGCCGCAGCCAGTGCAGCTTCGGTGCCGGCGTGGCCGCCGCCGACCACGATGACGTCGTAACGATTCTCTGGGTGCATGGTTCTGCAGGTCGCGGTTCGTTATCAGGAGGCGGGATTCTAGAGTGCTGCCGGATGGCACGCCACACAGCTTTACTTGGTTTTGCACAATTGGGAAGATACGCGGCCCGCTGTCCGAGGCCCTGGCACTTGAAGCTCTTGTTGTTCGCGCTCACCGTCGTTTGCGGTTTTTCGTTATTTTCGCCGGCGATCGCGGCCGATACCGGCGTAGACCTGCAAGATTGCCGAATTTACGCTGGCCCGGGCTTTCCCGGCATCAAGGCACGCTGCGGCATTTTGCTACGCCCGCTGAACCCGGCGGATCCTGCCTCGCCGCATATCGATCTCCACGTCGCGGTTGTGCCCGCGCTGACTTTGCAGCCCGAGCCCGATGCGTTCGTGCCGATCGCGGGCGGACCCGGCCAGTCGAGCATCGAGTTCTATGCCGCACAAGCGGGCGCTTTCGAAAAGATTCGGCGCAAGCGTGACATCGTGCTGCTCGACCAGCGCGGCACCGGCGATTCATCACCGATGAACTGTGAACTCGATGACGCGGCCGTGGGCAACGACATGGATGCCGCCGAGATTCGCGAGGCAACCGAAGAGTGCCTGGAGGTCTTGCCACAGGACCCGCGTTATTTCACCACCAGTATCGCAGTGCAGGACCTCGATGCGTTGCGCGATGAACTCGGCTACAGCCAATTCAATTTGTACGGTGTGTCCTACGGCTCGCGTGTTGCCCAGCACTATGCGCGCCGCTATCCGGATACCACGCGCACCGTTATCCTCGACGGCGTGGTGCCGCCGCAGCTCGCGCTGGGTCCGGAGATCGCGTTAGAGGCACAGCGTGCGCTGCAAAACGTATTCGATCGGTGCGCCGAGGACGATGCCTGTCGCGAACGCTTCGGTGATCTGGAAAAACGCTTCGCGGCGTTGAAGGCACAACTGGACGAGGCGCCGGTGACGGTCAAGCTTCCTGATCCCACCACTGGCAAGCCCGACGTCGTTGAGTTCGGCAATACGGAGCTTTCCGGCGCGCTGCGGCTGCTGAGCTATCACCCGACAACGATTGCCTTGATCCCGCTGTTAGTAAGCGAGGCCGCCGACGGCAATTTTGTGCCGCTTGCCGCGCAGCACGTTTTGAGCAGTTCAGCGATGGAAGAGGCGATCAGCATCGGTATGCACAACGCCGTTGTCTGCACGGAAGACACGCCCTTTTATAAGGAGAGCGAGTTGCCGCGCGAGGCGCTGGCACAAACCTACATCGGGCCCATCATGCTGGAGAGCATGCAGACGATGTGCGAAGTCTGGCCGGCCGGCGTCATCGACGATGGCTTCAAAGAGCCGCTGGCCACCTCATTGCCCGTGCTGCTGCTGTCCGGGGCGGAAGACCCGATCACGCCGCCGGGCTACGCGGAGCGCGCGATGGTAGAGCTGAACAACGCGAAGCACCTGATCGGTCGCAACCAGGGACACGGCCTCGCGCCGCGTGGCTGCGTGCCAAACGTGCTGGCGGAATTCGTTAACACCGCAGCGCTGGCAGACCTCGACACGACCTGCATGGAACGCCTGTTCGCGATGCCGTTTTTCCTCGACTTCTCGGGGCCGGCGCCATGATCAAGGTTAGTGAGCTGCACAAATCCTTCGGCAAAATTAAGGCGGTGAACGGCGTCAGTTTCGAAGCGCGCGACGGCCGCATAACAGGACTGCTAGGCCCGAACGGCGCCGGCAAATCGACCACCTTGCGCACCTTGTATACCGTGCTGAAGCCCGACAGCGGCAGCGCCAGCATCGATGGCGTGGACGTCGTTGCGGACAGCCTGAAGGCGCGTGCCCGGCTTGGCACGTTGCCACACGGTTCCGGTCTGTACCCGCACCTGACAGCGCGGGAAAACATCCGCTACTACGCACGCCTGTACAAGATGCCCGAGGCAGACATCGAGCCGCGTATCGAGACGCTGATTGACGAGCTCGATATCCGCGAGTTTGCAGACCGCCGCACGCAGGGCTTCTCGCAGGGACAGCGCACCAAAGTCGCACTTGCCCGCGCCCTGGTGCACAACCCGCAAAACGTTGTCCTCGACGAACCCAGTAACGGGCTGGATGTGATGGCGACGCGCTCACTGCGCGAACTGATCAGGAAACTGAAAGCTCAGGGCCGTTGCGTCTTATTTTCCAGTCACGTGATGCAGGAAGTTGCCGCACTTTGCGACGAGATTGTGATCATCGCGCATGGTCGCGTCGCATTGCAGGACACGCCCGATGGCATTCGCAAGCGTATGAAAATCGATGATCTTGAAGAAGCGTTCGTCAAAGCAATCACCCAGACGGAGATGTTTTGATGGGCGTGCTTAAGGTCGTCTTTGGCAAAGAGGTCATGGACAACTTCCGCGACCGGCGCACGTTGATGTCAGCGCTGTTGATGGGTCCGTTGTTCGGGCCGATCCTGTTCGCGTTCGTTATCAACCTGTCACTGAAGCAATCCTTGAGTGACGACACCGAGGCGCTCAAGCTGCCGGTCATCGGCCAGGAGCACGCGCCGAACCTGATCAGCTACCTGCAGAGCGAGAACATTGATTTAGTCGAGGCACCGAGCGATCGGGAAGCCGCGATTGAAGCTGTTAAGGATGGTACGCACGATGTTGTCGTCGTGGTGCCGGCGGAATTTGGCGAACAGTTCGCTGCCGGCACGCCGGCACTGATCGAGGTCATTTCCGATCAGGCAAACACCAGCGCTGAACGTGAAGCGCGGCGCGCCAGGCGCGCACTGGCAGCGTATGGCCAGGAGCTCGCGGCGATGCGGCTAACGTTACGGGGCGTTAATCAGCTTGCGCTCAGGCCTTTGAACATCGACGAGGTCGATGTCTCCACGCCGAGCGGCCGCTCCGCGATCCTGCTTGGCATGCTCAGTTACTTTTTTATCTTCGCGCTGTTAACGGGCGGCATGAATCTCGCGATTGACGCCACGGCCGGCGAGCGCGAGCGTGGCTCGCTCGAGCCGTTGTTATGCCTGCCGGTGTCGCGCGACAAGCTCATCATCGGCAAGATTCTTGCGGCGTGCCTGTTCATGGCGATCTCCCTGTTTCTTAGCCTGGCCTCTTTTTTCGTCACGCTGAAGTTCCTGCCGCTGGAGCAGATCGGTATGACACCGAACTTTGGCCCCCAGGTGGTGATATTCGCGTTCTTCCTGCTGGTGCCGTTTGCCTTGCTCGGCGCATCCCTGATGACGCTCGTGGCATCGTTCACCCGCAGCTACAAGGAAGCACAGACCTGGTTGAGCGCGGTGTTGCTGGCACCGACGTTACCCATTTTGATTGTCAGTATCCTGCAGGTGCGCCCAAGCACGGAACTGATGCTGGTTCCCAGTTTGTCGCAGCACCTGTTGCTCAACGGCCTGATTCGCAACGAACCCCTAAACATGCTGCACGTCGCCGTCTCCGTTTGTTCAACGCTGGCACTGGGCGCCTTGCTCGCGTTTGTTTGCGCGCGACTTTACCGACGAGAGGGCCTGTTAGGCTGACGAGTCCAGCGCAATTCGCTAATCGGCCCGCAGCAGACGTCGGCAACCGTTCTGTCAATTCCAAGAATAAGTGGTGACTGTACTTTGTCGCGTCACGCGGTGGGTTTTTTCTGCAGCTATTCAACTACACTAGGGTATGTCCAAGTCGAAATCCGCCTTCGCTGATGGTGCGTCAAACCTGACACGACTGCTGAGCGCAGACCCTGCGTTTCAGGAGTATGTATTTCGTACCTTGAAGCCGCTGACCCTCAGCCTGGCCGCAATTTTTTCAATTTTCGTATTGCTGGGGCTCATCGATAGCAGCGCCGGGGATGCACGCTTTTTAATTGTCATCACCGACGTTGTTGCGACCTTTGTCTTCCTTGGCATTTACTTGTCGCTGAGCGCTGGTCTTGTACCTTTTGCCTTGACCTACCCGCTGGGTTTTTTTATTGCCTGTGTTCCCCTGGCAAACACATTGCTGGCATTCGGGCTCACCTCAAGTCCGTTTTTCCTGTCTTACCTGCCGATGATCGCGATCGTCTGCGGCGCTTACATGCTTTCGCTCCCCTGGTTGCTCGCAATGCTTACGATGATTTTTGGCGCAACATTTGTGGTCGCTAGCGAAGTCTTGCCGATCGTAACCATATTTCGCTATTCGCCGGCTCTGATTGGCGCCTACCTCGTCTCATTGCTCGTGTTTTTTACGCGCCGCTGGCACATCATCGAGTCGCACCGGGCATTGCTTGCGCAAAAAAACGAGGCCGAGGAGCGTAAACGCGTCGAGTCGCAGCTCGCCCATGCGCAGCGGCTGGAGAGCATCGGCAAGTTGGTAAGCGGCATTGCGCATGATTTCAATAATCTGCTCACCGTGATCGTTGGCTACACCGACAGTTTGCTCGAGACAACGAAGCCGAACACCGCGTTGCACGCAGACCTGCGCGAAATTCAGGGGGCGGGCGAGAAAGCGGCGGCACTTGCGCAGAATCTGCTGGCCTTCAGCCGCCAGCAGCTAATGGAGCTGCGCGTCGTGGCAGTTAACGAGTTCATCGGCGACGCCGAGGCGCTGATTTCGCGCTCAATGCCGTCGAACGTAACGCTGTGCCTGGCACTGAACGCAGAGGACGCCAGGGTCGCTGTTGACCCGCTGCAAATGGAGCAGGTGTTGATCAATCTCGCGCTGAATGCGCGCGATGCAATGGCTGAATCGGGCGGCAACCTGACGATAGAGACGGCGCTGGTCGAGACAAGCGATGCAGGTGCGATGGGCGCCACGCGAGGTCTTGTCGAAATTCGCATGACAGACACGGGCTGTGGTATGCCGGATGACGTTCGCAACCGTGTTTTCGAACCATTTTTTACGACCAAGGAACGGGGCGCGGGCACTGGGCTCGGACTGGCCATGGCGCACGGCATCGTGACGCAATGCGGCGGCACGATCGATATAGAAACGCGCGCGGGTCATGGCACGACATGCATCATTCGCCTGCCGCAGGTTGTTGCGCCCGTTGAGAAACCTGCGGCTGGGCCGGCACCCAAAATGGAGTGCGCTAATCTCACGGGGCGCACGGTCCTCGTGGTTGACGATGAGAGGGCGGTTCGCGAAATCGTGTCCCGCGTGTTGCAGCACTATGGCTGCAAGGTCTTAAGCGCCGCCTCGGGCGATGAGGCGATCGAGCTTGCCGCACAGGCTTCATTCGACGTCTTGCTGACAGACGTCAGCATGCCGGGCATCTCTGGTGTCGAGCTCTTGGCTACCTTGCGCTCGCGCGGTTACTCACAGCCTGCACTGCTGATGTCCGGCCACGCCGCGGACAAAGTGGCGCGAGAGGGCGGCGACGCAACGCCCGTTTTGCACAAGCCGTTTAAAGCCGAGGAGCTTGCGTTAAAGGTCAGCCACACGCTGGGGACGACAGAAGAGAAACTCGTTTCGGCCAATGCGGGCGCAACGGAATCTGTTCCATCTCATTCCAAATCGAAACATGATGAGCGCGGCCCCCTGCGCGTGCTGCTGATCGATGATCACGCGGCGCTGCTAAAAATTGTCGCCGATATGGTGCGCGTTCTGGGACACGAGTGTATTGCCTGCCGAGATCCCGCAGAAGCAAAGGACATTCTTCGCCGCGAAAATGAACGCCTCGACGT
>JABDKF010000129.1 GCA_013003155.1 Woeseia sp.
TTACGCGACTGGGCGCGATATAGACAAGGGTGCCGCTGTGATCCAACGCCAGGTTGTCATGCGCCTTGCGGCGAAACTCCTCAAGCATTTTCTCGTCTTCGCATTCGACCCAACGAGCGGTCGCAACATTGATCGTTTCAAACTGGCAAGTCACTTTGTATTCATCTGCAAGTCGATGCGCCACAACGTCGAACTGCAGCTGACCCACCGCTCCAAGTATCAGATCGTTGTTGCGCATGGGTTTAAACAACTGGGTAGCCCCTTCTTCACACAACTGCGCCAGCCCTTTCTGCAATGCCTTAAGTCTTAGCGGGTCTTTGAGCACTGCGCGCCGGAAAATTTCCGGTGCAAAACTCGGAATACCGGCAAACCTGATCGCTTCGCCTTGCGAGAAACTGTCGCCAATATTGATAGTGCCGTGGTTGTGCAGGCCGATAATGTCGCCCGGATAGGCCGTTTCCGCGTGTTGCCGGTCAGCAGCCATGAAGGTGATTGCGTCAGGAATCTTCATTTCCTTACCGCTTCGTACGTGCAGCAGTTTCATGCCTTTTTGAAACTCGCCCGAGCAAATACGCATGAACGCTATGCGATCACGGTGTCCCGGATCCATGTTGGCCTGGATCTTGAAGATAAATCCTGTTAGCTGCTCTTCGTTGGTCTCGATGACGCGCGCTTCACTCGCGCGATTACGCGGTGGCGGCGCATGCTCTACAAATTCATCGAGCAGTTCGCGAACCCCGAAGTTGGAAATAGCAGATCCAAAAAAAACCGGCGTCTGTTTTGCCCCAAGGTAGTCGTCAATATTCAATTCCGGGCAGGCACCTTTGACCAACTCGATCTCTTCACGGAATGCTTCCGCATCGGATCCCAGTACCTCGTCAGCAAGCTGCGAAGCCAGTCCATCGATAACCTCGATATTGGAGGCTTTTTGTTTACCGGCGGTTCGATACAGGTAGATCCGATCCTGTAACAAGTGATAAACGCCCTTCAATGAGCGACCCATGCCGATCGGCCAGGTCACCGGCGAACATTCGATGCCCAGCACCGACTCAATTTCATCCAGCAGCTCTATGGGTTCGCGACCTTCCCGGTCCAACTTGTTGATGAAGGTCATGATGGGGGTATCGCGTAGCCGGCAAACTTCCATCAGCTTCACCGTGCGCTGCTCCACGCCCTTGGCGCAGTCGATGACCATCAATGCCGAATCGACCGCCGTAAGCGTCCGATACGTGTCTTCCGAGAAATCCTCGTGGCCCGGTGTATCCAGCAGGTTCACGACCCGGTCACGATACGGGAACTGCATGACCGATGACGTTATCGAGATGCCGCGCTGCTGCTCCAGCGCCATCCAGTCCGACGTCGCATGTCGATTGGCCTTGCGTCCCTTTACCGTACCGGCAAGCGTGATTGCGCCACCGAACAGCAATAACTTTTCGGTAAGGGTTGTTTTACCGGCGTCAGGGTGCGAAATAATCGCAAAAGTGCGGCGCTTGCGGGCCTGATTGGCTATCAAGGACATGGGACGGACAGGACGAAAAAGGCTGCGAAGTGTAGCCCAGTCGCCCGGAAACGACCAGCAGGCGGGCTACGGAATCCAGGCGTAGCCGATTTTCATAAACACGGTACGATCGGTCGTCGTCATTTGCGCCAAATCGTCGTCTTCCAGCATGTTGTCCGAATAACCGAGGAAGAACACCGTCTGTGGATTCAACTTGTAGGAGTAAAGCAATTGCCTGCCAAGCCTTTGGCGATGGGCGATTACGGGTTCGATATGTTCATCGGCGTTGCGCCGGATGTCCCGTTGTTGAAACGTCATGCGAATAAAGCTGCGCACGTTGAACTGCCAGGTAAGCCTGGTATCGACTACGCGGGCGTCAAAAACGTTGGGGCCTTCCTTGCTGTCGAGCTGCACAAAAGTACCGCGTAAACGTAACATCAGATTCCGATTGATATTCCAGTTCACTTGCGGCTGGATACGGACTTCATCGCCCAGCCGGGTGTTGGCAAAATCGACTTGATCACCGACTCTCGTCCAGAGTCCAACGAACAGGCCGCTGCGGGGCGAACTCTCGACGTAGAGACTGAGCTTGTCTTCCTGGAACAAGACGTTGTTAAAGAGGACTTTGCGCGTCAAGCCACCGAACTCAGCATAAGACTGCCACGGGCCATTGATTGCTGCATAGGCCTCCATTTCTTTTTCGATCAATCGCCCTTCAGAGTCGTGCGTAATGTCCCAGTCGCCGCTGACACGAATGCGCGTCCACCAGTCCGTTTCCTCGCCGTGCCAAATACGTCCTAGCCCCAAAACCTGCTGTTCATAGTCAACGCGCGTAATAAAACCCGAATCGGCGCGAAAGTTGGGATCAAAATCCGCGTGGCGCGCATATGCAAACCAGTTTCTGGAGCTGTAATCGTAATTAAAGCGGAGTGCGTCTCCATCAAACTCCGCGTTTGGCTGCTCAAACTCGGAAATAATTTCGCTCGGATACTCAGTGCTTGAACGCAAAAATTGTGCCTCGATACTGTGCTGGTCGTTAATTTTCCAGCGACCGTCGAGACCCGCGACCGTATTTTTGTAATTATCGGCGCGCCTCGTCGTGACGAGCGCCCCAACTGTGGACGCCTCTCCGAAGCCACGGCTGTAACGCGCAACTACGGCCTCGTTATCGATCGCCAGCGATTCACTGTCGGAGCCAAAAGGGCCAGGGAAAATCAGGTTAGTCACCCGGTCTTCGGCAACGAAAAAACCGAACGTGTCTTTGCCATGTTTACCGGTTAACTTGGCGCCGATTGCCGGATCAGCCACAGTACGCGTAAAAACAGCGTTCAGTGGGGAGCGGAAATAGTCAGCGCCTTCCAGAAAGAATGGTCGCGTCTCAGGGAAAAATAACGCGAACTGATTGTTGACGTCGAGCTGCGCAACATCAGCCTCTACCTGCGAGAAATCTGGATTGATCGCGAGATTGGCAGTGAGTTCAGGCGTTACACCCCACCGAACACTGACGCCCAGATCGCTGTTTGTGCCTCCACTCACTAATGGATCCTGGTAGGGGTCTGCCCGCAACGCTGACCGCGACGCGGTAACGGTCGGAGTGATCTCGAGATCTTTGCCAGGCGTTGCGCCCTCCAGGCCTGAAACCTTGCCAAGCTGGCACAGGTAACAATTTAGGTCCCTGTCCAACGGCGAAGCTGCGAGGCGGCGACGATGATCACGCGGGTAGTTTCGAATAATGTCGATACCCCAGGTCTGGATACCGTCAGTTTTCGGAAATCGCAGCTGGCTGAGCGGAATCTGCATTTCGACGACGAAACCTGAATCCGTAATCTGTCCCGCTGAATCCCAGATCGCATCCCAGGAGTCATCTTCCTCCTGATTGATATCGTCGTTGGTCAAATCCATCTGCACACCGAGTGGATTGACAAAAAATTCGAAAGCGCGCCGCTGATCGTTGAAGGTATCAAGGACAACGCCCACGAAGTCGTCGCTATAGGCGCTATCGCGGTCTCGCAAATACGCGCGTATTTTCTCGGGCTCCGGGTCACTTGCTTCAAACGCGACCAGCAGACTATTGCCATTTTCCATGAGCAACACGTGGGTCTCTACCGGTGCCGCCGTGTTCTCACCGGGACGCGTTTCAAAATCGAGCGACATTCGTGTTGCCTGTGACCACAGCGCATCGCTGGTGTCACCGTCAATCGCAACGGTGCCGATTACCCGGGGGATCTCATTGACGCGGCGATGCTGCACATCTTCCGCTAACACCTCGCCCGCCATTGAAAACAACGCACCAATCCACAGCGCCCATTTCGCCAAACCCAAAGCCCCCACTAATTGTTTTCTTAGCTGAATTATTATTTTGACGCGCCAGCGCCAGAATTGGTTTAAACGCAGGTTCAAACAACCCGTCTTAGCAGACCCGGCGAGAGCAGATTGGTTTCAGAGCGAAATCGCATAAGTTCAACGATGTGTTTTCATTTACTTATTTATGCCAACTGCAAAATTTATTGTTGGCCTCGGTAGCCGCCGTGCGCTGACCAAAGCGTCACGAACTGCACTGTGGGTCGGATCAGGTAGCGACCTAGTCGGCGTCCTCGAGTTTTAATGAGAATACCTCTGCATCTTCGCGACCCTCGCGCGCCTGGTAATACGCGGGTCGCTTGGCGATGCGATGGAAGCCGCGTTTTCGATACAAGGTGATGGCATTGACGTTCGACGGCCGTACTTCAAGGAATACTTGTTTGACCTCCGCATACCGCGCACGTGACAGCATTTCGTCGAGAATGCGCGCACCGTAGCCGAGCGACCGGAATACGGGGTCGACGCAAAGATTTAAGATGTGAGCCTCACCCGCCGCAACCGACAGTATCCCGTAACCGACGACCTCATTGCCGCGTTCCAGCGCAATGCAGTTGTAGCCCGCTAGCAAGCAGTCACGAAACACGCCATGACTCCAGGGAAAGTCATAACTGCGCCGCTCGATGTCCGAGATGGTCGCAAGATCATCATGTTCCATGGAACGCAAGTACACCGGCATCACATCGATGCGTGATATCACGACGCAGACTCCTGCAGCAGGTCACGTGCCAAACACAAATCCTGCCAGGATTTTCGTTTTTGCGATGGCGACCGCAACAGGTAGGCTGGATGGTAGGTCACAACGATTGGCGCCGAATATTTTTCGAGCACATGTTTCTGGCCGCGCATGCGTCCCAGCGGGAGATCCCCGCCCAGTAATTGCTGGGCCGCAATGCGACCTACAGCAAGAATTACCTTGGGATCGATGAGCGCAATCTGCCGATCGAGAAACGGCCTGCAACACTCCGCTTCCGCGGACTTGGGGTCCCGATTTCCAGGCGGTCGGCATTTCAGAACGTTCGCAATGAACGTGGTTTGCCGGTCCAGATTAATTGCTCGCAACATTTCATCGAGCAGTTGGCCCGCGCGGCCAACGAACGGTTCTCCGCGCCGATCTTCTTCGGCGCCGGGCGCCTCGCCGATGATCAGCAAGTCAGCCGTTTCACTGCCAACACCAAACACGGTTTGCGTGCGACTGCTGTGCAGATTGCAGGCTTTGCAGTTAGCCACCGCGGCACGCAATTCCTGCCAGTTCAGTAGCGACGCGTCGCTCGTCCTGACGGTGTCCGGGCTGACAACATCCGTCACGGCTTCGGCCGCCACGTCCGTCGTACCGCGCGTTTGCCAGACATCGATTCCGAGGGCAGCAAGATAGTCGGTGCGCGAGTGATTGTTAGCCGGGAAACTCATGACAGCAATTCTGCCACGACTTCCGGCAACCTGCTGCGTATTGGGACCGGATCAGGGGTGCGGCAGTCGCGCCAGGAGATCGGTTCCTGCCGTAACTCGTTGACCGACGGTCACGAGTGCCCTGCTGTCGAGGGGTAGCTGGACCTCAGCAATCTTGGCCAGCCGCAAATAGGCACAGCGCTGGCCCTGTCCGAGTCGCTCCCCGAAACCCAGAAAAGCGCGCGGAGCCAATCCGAATCGGTAGCCAAAAAACTCGAGAAGGATATCCTGATTTTCGTCGGTGCGAACCCACAGTCCGCGCGAATCGCGAGCCGGCGCGCCCACCGGCAGATCGCCGCGCAAATCCATAATCTTGCCCTCACAAGGGCTGCGCGCTGTGTAAGAGCCAAAACTGTCAATTTTCAGCCGAATTCGAGTTGCGTCTCCGGGCACCAGGCTGCTGGGCGCGACCCCTACTTCTATTACCTTGCCATCGACCGGACTGACGATACCCAGCGGAGACGCCGGTATGCGTCGCCGCGGATCCCTGAATACCAGCAACAACCAACCCAGCACCGGCAGTAACAGCATCGCCAGCACGTTCATTGAAAACCAACTCGCCAGTGCGATAGCTGCCAGCACCAGCAAAACAAACGGTATGCCCTCGCGGGCGATGAACGGGTTACGGCGGCCCTTCAATTCTCAGGATTCCTGCTGCGGTCACGAAACATTGCTGAATTGTCCCTGAATTCAGCCTGGATATGCGTTGCGACGGCGAGTGTGCTGGATGCGCTGCAGTGACACAAGAGTGGAATGGACCCGCCACGCGGCCAAATTGCAGCGAACGCTGACTCGGTCCGTCTCTCGTGTAGAATACCGCGGCTCAATTTGCAGCGATTTTGAAGTTTGCCATGCGTTTTTCTCAATTCGGGCTTTCGACCCTCAAGGAAGTTCCGGCTGAAGCGGAAATTATCAGCCACCAACTGATGTTGCGGGCCGGATTGATCCGGCGCCTGGCGTCGGGCCTGTTTACCTGGATGCCATTGGGCTTGCGGGTGCTGCGCAAAGTCGAAGACGTCGTTCGTGAGGAAATGAATCGGGCAGGAGCATTGGAACTGCTAATGCCAGCGGTCCAGCCGGCGGAGCTGTGGCAGGAATCCGGACGCTGGGACAAATACGGCGCGCTGCTGCTGCGGATCCAGGACCGCCACGAGCGCGACTATTGTTTCGGGCCCACGCACGAGGAAGTCATCACTGACATCGCGCGACGGGAATTGAAAAGCTATCGGCAATTGCCGGTCAACTTTTACCAGATCCAGACCAAGTTTCGCGACGAGATTCGGCCGCGCTTCGGCGTGATGCGCGCGCGAGAATTTATCATGAAAGATGCGTACTCCTTTGACATCGATCAGGAAGGTTTGGCTGAAAGTTATCAGCGCATGCACGATGCCTATACGCGTATTTTCGAACGTCTCGGGCTGCGTTTCCGGGTCGTCGATGCGGACAGCGGCGAGATCGGCGGCAGCCGGTCACAGGAATTTCACGTCATTGCGGACTCAGGCGAAGACGCGATTGCCTGGAGCGAAGACGACGACTACGCCTCCAATATTGAAACCGCAGTAACGCTGCGACCGGAAGGCCAACGACCGAAACCTGCCCAGGATATGCAAAAGGTCAGCACACCGGGCGCGCGCAGCATTGATGAGCTGTGCGCAATGCTCAAAGTAAAGCCTGCACAAACTTTGAAGACCTTGGTCGTCTGTGGAGATGAAGGACCTGTTGCACTGGTGCTGCGTGGCGATCATGAATTGAATACGATAAAGGCCGCGAAATTGCCCGGCGTCACTGATCCGGTAGAACTTGCGGACAGCAAGCTTGTGCGAAGCGCTACCCAGTGTGATACGGGATTTGCGGGGCCGCTTGGGCTGAAGATTCCGGTCTACTTCGACCATGCCGTGTCACTAATGAGTGACTTCGTTTGCGGTGCCAATGAGAATGACGCCCACCTCACCGGAGTGAACTTCGATCGTGACCTGCCGGCACCGGAAACTTACGACCTGCGAAATATAGTTGAAGGTGATCCAGTTCCGGGCGGCAAAGGTACGCTATCAATCGCACGGGGCATCGAGGTCGGACACA
The DNA here is from genome assembly GCA_013003155.1 of Woeseia sp. Taxonomy (GTDB): domain Bacteria; phylum Pseudomonadota; class Gammaproteobacteria; order Steroidobacterales; family Woeseiaceae; genus Woeseia. The sequence continues at coordinate 7,385 of JABDKF010000129.1, forward strand.
TTTTTCAGCTAGGGACGACCTATAGTGACTCATTGGGCGCCTCCGTACAGGACCAGGACGGCAACGATGTCTCAATGGTTATGGGCTGCTACGGCATTGGCATAACGCGTATCGTTGGCGCGGCGATTGAGCAAAATCACGATGAAAAGGGCATTGTTTGGCCCGCGCCACTGGCGCCATTTGATGTCGTGCTGGTGCCCATCAACATGCACCGTTCGGACTCATTGCGCGACGCGGCGGAAGCGCTTTATGCCGAGCTTTGTGAGTCGGGTTACGAGGTGCTGTTTGATGACCGCGACGCGAGGCCCGGTGTAAAATTTGCCGATGCAGAGCTTGTCGGCATTCCGCACCGTATCGTGATCAGCGACAGAGGGTTGGCTGCAGGTGAGCTTGAATACCGGCATCGCGGCGACGCAGACGCTCGCATGCTTAAACGTGAAGCCGTTCTCGACATCTTGCGACAAGGCTAATTAGGCTAAAGCCTGCTATTTCTGGTGCTGCCGATGTCTATTGTTCGACACTTTCTGGTCTCATTCCTGCTGTTCTCCGGCGTGGCACTTGCCCAATCGCCGGAAGCCGACGCGGAGCTGGTTGAGCTGCTGCGCGAGGCGGCGACCGAGGCTGACAGTTTTAACGACCGCTTCGACGCCATAGTCTGGCTTACGGATATGTCTGAACGGCTCGCACCACAGGTCGATGACCCGGAAGAGCGCCTGCACATCTTGAAACGAGTCCACTACGAAGCAAAGCGCGTGGATTTGCCGCCGGAACTGGTGCTTGCGATAATCGACGTCGAGAGTAACTTCGATCGTTTTGCAATTTCTGTCGCGGGCGCCCAGGGCCTGATGCAGATCATGCCGTTCTGGTTAGAAGAACTCGATCGGCCAAATGACAACCTGATGCATATCGAAACCAACCTGCGTTTCGGCTGCACAATATTGCGTTATTACTACGACAGGGAAAAAGGCGACCTTATCCGAGCGCTCGGCCGGTATAACGGCAGCCTCGGTCGCCGCAAATACCCGAACAAGGTGCTGGATAAGTTGCGCCTAAAGTGGTTTCGCGTTTGATTCGATCCGCTACCGCGTATTGAATGAATCGATATCCTGATATTCAACACGGCTCACCTCGACGCCGCTAACTTGCGCCATAGGTGGACCACTGTGCAGCCAGGCCTGGAGCTCATCAAGCGCGCCGACGCTGCCGCATGCCAACACTTCGACTGAGCCGTCGGGTCGATTCAATGCATGACCCGTGACGCCCAAATCGCGAGCAGCAGTTTGCGTGCTGGCACGAAAGAAAACGCCCTGCACTCGTCCGGTGACGCGAAACAGCCGACACTCCTCCATGCTTTCATCAGAGGCCGGGCTGGTCTCGTCATCACCGCTCATCTTCGTGGTTTATTCTCGCGATTTATTGCTGGCTCGTTCCGCAACCGACAAGGCCTGCAACGCGCTGTTCTTGGCCGCCAGTGCGTCAAAGCGCGCGCGAGAAAATGAACGTCGCTCCAGCTCGTACTGCGCGCTGGCCAGAAAAGCTTCCGCTTCTTTCAATTCACGCGCCGCCAATTTTTCAGCTCCTGCATTGCGTGCAACAGTAATTGCCTGCCGAGCATCGCTCATTTCCTGTACCGGCGCTGATTGGCACGCGAATACTGCGAGCAACAACGATAAGAAAACGCCGCGTATCAACGGCAGGTAGTATTTGCCCTTTATTATAGTAGTAGTTACTGAGCGCATCGTGACACGCTAGCAGCGGGTATCGTTCCTCGTCAAGCGGCTGACCACGTGCTGAGCACCTGCTAGAGTTGCGCACCCCGGCACGGAATTTGACTGACTCAAGGTAGCGATGACGATCCGCATTTACCACAACCCCCGTTGTTCCAAGTCACGGAAAACATTGGAATTATTGCAGGCCTCCGGCGTTCAGCCGGAGGTCGTTGCCTATCTGGAGGCGCCGCCCGGAGAAGAAACCCTGCTGGAGCTGGCGGGGCTTCTCGCGCGGCCGCTCAAAAAGCTGTTGCGCACCGGGGAAGAAGAGTTCAAGGCAGCGCAAGATTCGCTGGACCTTGACGACGACAAACTTCTGGCACGCTGGCTACAACAACACCCGCGCGTACTCGAGCGGCCCATCGTTGTAGATTCAGCAAGTGGCCGCGCGATCATTGGCAGACCGCCGGAAAACGTTCTCGAGCTGTTACCGAAATGAACGACGTACTGGTTCTCTATTATTCCCGGAACGGTGCAACAGAGGCGCTTGCACGTGAAGTTTGCGAAGGCATTGATACCGTCGTTGGGGCGGAGGCGCGACTTCGCACCGTACCCTCGGTTTCCGCAGTCTCGGAAGCAACCGCGGCCGCGGTGCCAGCCGAGGGTCCACCTTACGCGACGCAGAACGATCTGCGGGAGTGCATCGGACTCGTCATGGGAAGCCCGGCCCGCTTCGGCAATATGGCAGCAGCGCTGAAATACTTTCTCGATAGCACGTCGGGACTTTGGCTAAGCGGCGCTCTCTCCGGCAAGCCGGCCGGCGTTTTCACGTCATCTTCATCGCTGCACGGCGGCCAGGAATCGAACCTGCTCACCATGGCGTTGCCGCTTCTTCATCACGGGATGTTGATTACGGGCATCCCCTATACGGAAAAAGATTTGCACGACACGAAAAGCGGCGGCACACCCTACGGTGCATCTCACGTTACGTGGAATCGCAGCGCCGATGAGTTGTCAGCAGAAGAACAGCGGCTGGCGCGCGTGCTGGGCGAACGAGTAGCCCGCGTCGCATTGCGCCTCGCAAACAACGAGAAGGCCTAGCCGGGCATCTGCTGCTGCAACACATCCCTGACGAAAGGCACAGTTAGCCGCCGTTTGGCCTGAAGGGCTGCGGCGTCCAGCCGATCAAGCAGCGAGTACAGGCTGGCCATGTCGCGGCGACTGCGGTTCAGCATAAAGCGCGCCGTTTCATCCGGCAGCTCGAGTCCGCGGTGCCGTGCGCGCAACTGCAGCGCCTGCACACGATCATCCTCATCCAGGGGCTGAATATGAAATGTCGTTAGCTGCGTGAAACGACTTTGCAAATCCGGCATGGCGAAACCACTCTCACGCACCGTGTGACTGCTCGCAACGACCAGGGTACCGTCGGCATCGGCAACCTGGTTATACAAATCGAACAGGGCGCTCTCCCACTCGTCGCGCCCGGCTATTGCATCGGCGTCATCGATGCAGATCAGCGGCCTCAAGCCCGCGCCTTCAAGTACCGCGGGTCCGGACTCCTGAAAAAACGCAAGGGGCAGGTACATCGCCTGATCACCGCCGCGCGCGCATGCGGCCTGCAGCAGATGTGTCTTGCCGGTCGCGGCTTCACCCCAAATCCAGCAGCCCGGGCCGGCGTTTTGGCCGACAAGCTTTTGCAGGTAGGCCACCAGCGCCTCGTTTGCCGCCGGCCAGAAACTGTCAAAAACGGCGTGATCTGCCAGTTGCAGTGGCAAGGCCAGCTGCGTCAAGGGTCGCCCCGCGGGGCGTCAACCATGTCGCGTGCCTCAGGGTGATCGGCGAGGTACTGAGCGTAAGTGAATCTGACCAGCACGGACAAAACGGCCGCTGCCGGCAACGCGAGCAAAACGCCGAAAAACCCGAATAGCTGACCGCCCGCTGCGACAGCAAAGATAACGATGACCGGGTGCAGCCCGATTCTGTCGCCCACCAGCTTCGGCGTAAGGATCGATCCTTCGATCATCTGGGCAATCGAAAAGGTAGCAACCACTCCGGCCAATCGCAGCAAGGGATCGGGCTCAAGTACGACGGTAATGCCTGCCAATGCGATTCCAAACACGAAACCCAGATAGGGCACGAAGCTCACGAGCCCGGCGACGACCCCAATTGCTATCGCAAACTTCAAACCCACCAATGAGAGCCCGAGGGAATAGATGACCGCCAATGCAAACATGACGAGTAACTGGCCGCGCAAGAATGCGCCGAGCACTTCGTCGGACTCGTGGGCCAACCGAAAAACAGACTCACGCTGCTTTTCCGGGACCAGCGAACCGAGATGGCTGACAACGTAATCCCAGTCACGCAGCAAATAAAACGTCAAAATGGGAATCAAAAACAGACTGATCACTGCGGTGGCGAGCGCGCCACCGGAACGACTCAACGCGCCAAGAATTTTTGCGCCCCAGGTACCAGCCATTTCACTGTATCGATCAACGAAAGCGGCAAGTCCTATTTCGTCACCCGGTGCTGCGCCGATCAATGCTGACAGTCTTGGCAACCAGACCTGTTCAGCCTGGGCAATAATGCCGGGCAAGGCATCGATGAGTGCGCCAACCTGCGACTGAATCAACGGCAGGATCAGCAGGACCAGTAGCGCAATAGTCACGATCGTCAGAACAAAAACGAAGACGACTGCCAGCGTCCGCGGCAGTCGCAGTCCTTGCAGGCGATCAGCGAGCGGGTCGCCGATATAAGCCAGCAAAGCTGCGGCGACGAACGGCGTTAGCACGGGGGCCAGAAGCCACAGTAGCCAACCGGAAATAGCGAGGGCCACCAACCAATTAATCTGTTTGTCCGATTTCATTCCTAACCTTGCTGCAGTGAGCTTCGCGCCCTGCGTGACCAGGACAACACGTAGTCAATGCCACTGACGACAACGGTCACGAGCACCGCTGCGCCCAACACTGTTACACTAATTTTTGGCGGCCACTCAAAAGCAGCCCGGGCCAGTACGAACACGACCAGCAATAATTCCAGCGCTGTGTTCAGCTTGCTGATTCTCGTTGGCCGACCCTGCACGGGCCGTACCAAAAAATTATAGGCGGTCGCACCACCCACAATCACTACGTCCCGCACGATCACCATGATACCCAGCCAGAGCGGAATGTGGTCGCCCAATATCAGAAACGCGAAGACACCTGCGATCAGCAGCTTATCCGCAATCGGGTCCAGCAGTGCACCAAGGCGGGTGCGCCAGTCGAAGCGTTTCGCGAGCCAGCCATCGATGCCGTCTGAAATTGCGGCGAGTATGAACAACACGAGCGCGGTGACGAACTTGTCTTCTTTTAGCAGCCAAAGAATCGGCAGCACCAGCGCGATACGCAGAATCGAGATTGCGTTCGGTAGCCAGTGTAGCCTGATCATTGCTTGACCACCCCTCAGGGGCGGTAAGCGTAGTACAGCGAAGACCCGTCCGGACTCTGGCCTTCGGCAAGCTCCGCAGCAACCGGAACGAGCTGCCCGTTGAAATCAAGTGCAGATGCCAGTCGGTTTGCGCCACCATTGATACGCACTGCGTAGCGAATTTCATCGCCATTGGCGGAGCGAATCCTGTACTGGTCGATGACCTGCAGGTCATCAATCATTTTCTGCACGGCCACATAACTACTCGCTGAGCGCACGTTGCGAATCGTGAGATCGACAAATTCAAGCGGTTCGTTGCCGGAGATCACGAATTCACCGGCCAGGTTGTCGGCCAGCAAGTGCAACGCGTCTTCGACATCGCCGTTCCACTGCTGCCGCTGGCTGCCGGAATAGTAACTCCAGCGGCTGCGTGCCGCGTCACCCGGCCGGGCACGGCCCACCAGTACCGAACTGGCCCCGAGATCGCGCGCAGCGCTGAGAAGCTCGTCGTGAAAGCCGCCCCAGACGTCGCTGAGACTGACATCGAGGCGGGCGACGTATTCCGGGTCCGGAAACATGACGGGCAAACCGCGGGCAGTCGCAACGCGCTGCGCCTGCTCGCGAATCGACGTACTGGCGGCAGCACGCGGATCGACACGCGGCGTCGTGTTTTCTGCGGGCTCGGCCGTGATCAATTCGCGCTGACCACGCCCCCAATCAACCGCGAGCCACACCATCGTTAGCGGCCGCTCGCTACTCCAGACAGGCATACCGCGCTGCCGCAGCACCTGCTCGATCGCCGCACCGTCAAGCGCCACCCACAGTGCATTGTTGCCAGCCGGACGGTACTGCAATACGTAGCGCGCGGGGTTGGGAAAGAGCGCGCGCAGTTCCGGCGAATAGGCGGCAGCTTCCGAACCTGTTATGCGAACCAGCACTTGCTGCAGTGCCCGCTCATAGGCGGTATCGCGGGAATCCTGGTCCTCAGGATCGAT
>JABDKF010000136.1 GCA_013003155.1 Woeseia sp.
CCGCCGCGCAACATTTGGGCAACTACCGCCTGACCGGATGCGAGCTATTCGTCACCCTGGAACCTTGCCTTATGTGTGTCGGCGCCATGCTGCATGCCCGTATCGGCCGACTGGTATTTGGGGCCTACGATGATAAGGCGGGTGCCGCCGGTAGCGTGCTGGATCTAACCGCTGACAAGCGCTTGAACCATCGTATTGAAGTTTCCGGTGGCCTGCTGGCTGCCGATTGTGGGACGTTGTTACAAGAGTTTTTTCGCGAACGGCGCTAATCTGCTGCAAACATCGCCTAAAGGTTACGCCTGGTCCTGCCGATAACTTTGTATGCCTGTGCCAACTTCCAATCGAAATTATTACGACATACTGCACGTTAGCCGCGACGCGCCGCGCGCTATCATCCAGGTCAGCTATCGCACCCTGATGCAAAAGCTCAAGTGTCACCCGGATCTTGGTGGTGACGCCGGCAATGCTTCATTAATTAACAAGGCCTACGCTGTTTTAAATGATATTGAGAAGCGTGCCGAGTACGACGCTCAGTTGAACATTCTGGACGGTGTTGGCCGCAACTTCGATGCCGACAGCCCGCAGGCGGGAGCAACTACCGGCCCTGGGAAAGAGGGCGCAGACGTGACCGTGTGCGTCTTTTGCTCACAGCCGCACAAGTTAGGGTCAGTTATTGCGGAAGATGCGGTTTGCGAGACTTGCAGAAGTCCTTTGTGTGCTGCGCAAGCGACGCGAACTGAATCGGCGGGTAAACGCGCCGTGGAGCGTCTGGAAAAGCACCGGGGCCTGCGATTCTATACCGAGTGGCCGTTGCATCAGGCACACAGCGGCGAAACGCGGGATATATCTCTGAACGGCCTAAGTTTTGTTACACGTCAGAATCTACGAGAAGGTCAGCGAATAAAAATTGCCAGTGCCGTTCTTGAAGCGGTTGCCGTCGTGACCCATTGTTCCGCGGAAAAAACTTTTTGGGCACGGCACTGTGTGGTGGGTGTGTCGTTCCTTACGTTGCGATTTGTGAACCAGGTTGGCGGCTTCGTTTCAGAGCAGGTTTAACAGCTTGGGCGCTGGCATGGCAGCCCAGGGAATGGCCTGCCCTTATTCGCTGCTGGCGATCTCGAAGGCTTCGGTGGACCCGGATTCATCGTCTGGCGTATCAAGATCCTGGGTTAGCCAGCGCATAATATTGTAATAGCGTCGGATATTGTTGACGTACAGCACGGGTTCCCAGCCACGCGCATAGCCGTACTTAACCCGCGAATACCAGCGTTTCTTTGCGAGCAGCGGCAGGGCGCTACTGACATCAACCCATTTGTCCGGATCGCCGCCTTGCCAACCGACGATCTGGCGTGCATCTTTCAAATGATTGAAGCCCACGTTGTAAGCAGCCAGCGCCATCCAGGTTCTGTCCGGTTCCTGAACGCTGTCGGGCAGCCTCTCAAGTTGCCGGGCAAAATAACGACCGCCGCCCAGAATACTACTTTCCGGATCGACCCGATCCTCAATGTCAAGATAGTCTGCTGTTGCCTGCGTGAGCATCATTAAACCGCGCACGCCGGTAGGCGACACGGCCGACGCCCGCCAGTGCGATTCCTGGTAGCCAATGGCAGCGAGCAGACGCCAGTCCAGGTTGTTGTCTGTTGCGGATCGCTTGAAGACTTCCAGGTACCGTGGCAAGCGGCTTTCAACATGGCGTACAAATGAGCGCGTGCCAACGTAATCAAACTTCTCGGCGTGCCCGTAGTATCTATCGTTTATTTGCGCCAGCAGGCCACCGCGCTTGGCACGAATGAGATAATTGTCTGCGACCCGCAGCAAACTGTTGTCATCGCCCTTGCGATAGGCCCAGGAGAGCGGGTCGCCAAGTTCAAGATCCAGCGCCACGCGTAAATTTGGGTAGAAATGACGCTGAATATTGAACGAGGTGCTATCAGCAATCGTTAAATCAATTTGCCCGAGCGCAACCTTCTCGAGCAGGTCGCGCACCTCAAGATCCGCGTTCTCATTCCATTCGATTTCGGGATACACCTGGGCAAGCGACGCCATCATGTCGGAATGACTGCTGTTTGCTACGACCTCCACGCTGCGGCCGATGACATCTTCGATCTGGCGCGGGCGCCCCGTTCCCAGCTGGTACACGAGGTGCATATCGACACGGTTATAAGGGTAGCCAAAATCCAGAAACGCACGGCGCGAATTCGTTGCGGATAGACCGGCCGCCGCCATATGTGCTTTGCCTTCCAGGAGGTAGGGCATGACTTCGGCGACGTTATCAACCGCATGAATTACGAGGTCGACGCCCAGGGATTCAGCGAAGCCTTCGACGAGATCGAACTCCGGGCCTGCCGGACCGTCCGGACCAACAAAGTAAGTTGTCGGGGTAGTGCGAGTCACGACATGCAACTCGCCCAGACGTAACACCTGGTCGAGCTGTGGCGGCGGCGACGAACACGTCCCGATCAGTGCAGCCAGCATTGCAATTAAAATCGATCGCAACTCTCACTCCGCGAGCCGGTGGGGGGTTATGCCGGCGTCGTTTTTTTTATAGACCGGCAATAAACGCGGTCATTCCCTGAATTGACCGAATTTAGCGCTAACGCAGTTACAACCGGCCAATCAGCCCGGGCGGCAGCGCACCTTAAGGCTACCCCAGTGAAGCAGAAAAAGCAGTGCCGGTTGGCCTTGATTTGACGTAAGCATTCGGCTAGCTGATCGGCAGCGAGACTGGCAGTCGCGGCAACCGGGCAATCTGGTTAAGATATGCGCCCGCAACGCCACGTTAATTCCGGCGCACAGCTGCGACCGTCTTGCGTTATTGACTTTGGAGAGGTGCCAGAGTGGTCGAATGGGCCTGACTCGAAATCAGGTGTACGGTTCTCCCGTACCGTGGGTTCGAATCCCACCCTCTCCGCCAGTAAAACTAAAATGGGCCCGAAGGGCCCTTTTTCGTTTTACCAGCAAAGGGTCAGGGAAGAGGACCCGGTTCAATAAAACGCGTCAGCGTTTTAGACGCACGCAGTGCGCCCCGCAGGTGTTGTTTACCGGCTGAAGTAACCGATGTCCGCCAACGTGCCCTTGTCGATCAGAAAAGCAAACTCATCTTCCACGTCCAGAACATCGACCAGAAAGCCAAGGCCTGTATACGTGCCACTGCTTTCATTACAACTGATTATCGTAAGCCTCATGTCGTACACATTGAACAACGGATCGATGGTTGACACATTGCCGGTGTACATGCAGCCATTATCGTCCTGGCCATCCAGTCGTCCTGCGTCGTCAATCAATACGGAACCGATTGCAGTGTCAAAATCGTCGCGCAGCGTCCACGTGTCCGCGACCCGGTCGGGCGCCGAAGTCCTTTCAAACAAGCTGTCGAAATCGAAGCTGAACGTGCCGGACTCGCCCGTGGTCAGGACCCAGTTACCGTCGAATGTCTGGCGTTCGTCGATGCTGCCATCAACCCGGAGGTCGGCGAAAGTTGAGCCATTCGCCCAACTCGAGCCCACTGGCGAAAATCCCGTTCCCGTGCCGCTGAAGCTCGTCCCCGTCATTTGAATTCTGCCGACAAAATGACCGCCGTCATCGGTCACGATGCGAAACTCACCGCTATCAATCGAAATGACTTCTGCATTGCTCGTTGTGCCGGTTTCGTTGAATGACATCGAACCGAACCAAAGTCCACCGGGCAATTCGTTGACGACCGGTGGCGGTGGAGCGGGAGCAGGAGTCGTTGATGAAAAGCCGCCGCCACCACCGCCGCCACAGGCGGCGAGGCTTAAGAGTAAGAAGCAGGCAATAATTCTCATAAACATGGTACGAATATCCTGATACGGCACCTGCCGGGCACCTCTGTTTTATGGTTGAAAAACACGCCGTTTCGGCGGCGATCGAGGATTTTCAATGACTTGAAGGCTTTTCGCTATGAACTGTTCCACTAAATCGCAGAAAAGTCCGGAGAAAGTCAGGAGTCAGGCTTGCCTGGCAGGTCTTGTCGGCGCTACACGGGGCGGAGCCTACTCGTGGCGCACCGCTGAGCCAACTATCTCAGCTTTGCCAGCGCCCGTTCAGCAATCGGCTTACCCCATTCCTGAACGAAATGACCTGCGTCGTGTACCTCGAGCGGTGCCGGGCAGCCAGGAATGAGTCCGTGCAGGTATTTCATTGCCGCGGGACCCAGCACAGGATCCTGCATGCCGATCGCCATGAAGCTCTTGCCTCGCCATTCACTCTTGAACCAATCGCGGGCCTGCCGTGAAATTTTGGCGCCGGGTGCGTCCGGCTTATCGGCGACCATGTCCGGGAAGCGACGCACGCCCGCCTTGTAGGTGACGTCCGGAAAGGGTGCCGCGTACGCGGCAGCTTCTGCGTCGCTCAGGATGGGCGTGCTGCGTTTCATCAAAGCAGCTACATCAAGGTCCGGGTGACTTCTTGCGAAGTCGCGCCAGGCGGTAAAACCTTCACCGAGGGGCTGCTCCCCCGTGGCAAAAGCAGTGTTCATGACCAGCAGTCCTGCAAATCGCTGCGGCAAGGCCATCGGCAACGTCAAACCCAGCAGTCCACCCCAGTCCTGGCAAACCAGGTGAATATTCTGCAAGTCCAGTCTTTCTATAAACGCCAGCAACATGTTGCGATGAAGTTCAAAGGTGTAAGCCGCGTCTTCGACAAACTTATCGGATCGGCCAAAGCCAATGAAGTCGGGCGCAATCACACGATGGCCTGCCTGAACAAATACAGGAATCATTTTCCTGTACAGGTAACTCCAGGTAGGTTCTCCGTGCAGGCATAACCAGACAGTCTCGGCCTCCGCGGGACCTTCATCGACGTAATGTATGCGACATCCCTGTGCCTCCAGCAGGTCCTCAAGATAGCGCGGTGCAAACGAAAAACCGGGCAGGTCGGTAAAGCGTTGGTCGGGGGTTCTCAAAATCTTCATCCGTTAGCAATCCTGTATGTGTCTTGCGGTGAGAAATCCTTGAACTGTTCCACGTAGCATAGCGTGTGCGCGCGACACTATCTCTGCCGCAAAGTCGAGCACAAAAAAACCGCTGGCGACAACAAAGTCGCCAGCGGTTTTCAAAGGTTCTGCTACCTGCAGCGCTCCGAACTCCACACGAGTTCGACACGCCTGTTCATCGCGCGTCCCGCCGCGGTTTCATTACTGGCAACAGGCTGTATTTCGCCAAGCCCGCTCGATGACAAACGACTGCGCGAGATGCCGGCCTGTTCCAAATAGCTTTCCACAGACTGTGCGCGTCGTGCTGACAGGTCAAGATTGTACGAATCGCTGCCGACGCTGTCGGTGTGGGCCAGAATTCGGACGGTATCGCCCGTTGCCGCACGCAATTCACTCACAACGCTATCGAGCGCGCGTCGTGCGCTCGGCGTCAGCTGCGCCGAATCGTTTTCGAACGTGATGTCGCTAAGCGTGCGCACAACGTCTTCGCAAACCGGCGCTGGCGGTGGTGTTGGCGCAGGCTCTGGCTCGACCGGCATCACCGGGGCGGGGGCAGGTTCGCGAGTGGGCATTGGAGTCGCCGCAGGGGTCGGCATCGAATGTCCGGCACCGCCAAAATTACCGCCTATCGAGAGGCCGTAGTAATGATGATCCCGATCGTAAAGATCGATGTCGCCGCGCAGGAACCAGCGTTCGGCAAACGTGAATTGCGCGCCGATACCGCCCGCCAGCTGCACGCTGGTTTGTTCTTCGAACGGAATTCGTGAGTCGCTGGCGCTATTGCTGATCGCCGATACGCCGAGGCGCAGGAACGCGTTAAACGGTGCGTTCTTTTCCTTCAGCCAGCGTACCGCCATAATCGACGGCGTCGTGTAGTCGATCGACGCATTCGGCACCAGGGCCTCTAGCGCCGGATCATCATTGCCAAGTCCTGCCTCGCCCCCGTCGAGATAGGTCAACTCGACGGACCACAGCGGCTTGAACTGGTAACCGCCGTAAACCTTCCAGCCGGTATCCTCGTCATCGTTGGTTGACCAGCCACGGGCCTTTCCTTCCGGGTCGACGTGGGTGATGCCGAGGCCGGCGCCCAAATACCAGCAGCCTTCAAACTCGCCGTCCGAGTAACCGCACACATGGTTATCCGCATAGGCTTGCTCCGTCGTGACGAACGGCACCGTAATGAACAGCAACGCCGCCAGCGCCACGCCGCGACGAGCGCGGGTCAACGCGAAGCCGAGCGTTACGAGCAAGAGGATCAGAACTTCGGCATTGCCGATGCTGCCGCTGCCACTCACGGCAGTTTCCAGCCGGCCTTCGTCCGCATCGATACGATCATCAATGCCGTCGCCGTCCTTGTCGCCACGATCCGCACTGTCCGGGATTCCGTCGCCGTCGCTGTCTGTATCAAGATAGTCAGGCATGCCGTCTCCATCCGTGTCTACCGGGCTGTTCGGATTCGGACCGACTTCGTCCTCATCCGGAATGCCGTCGTTGTCGCTGTCAACATCCAGGAAGTTGGGAACTCCGTCGTCGTCCACATCACCCGTGCCATCAATGTTGTCCGGAATGCCATCGCCATCGGCGTCCGCAATGGTGCCGTACTCGTCGCTCAGGTCGACTACATCTGCAATGCCGTCACCATCGGTATCCGTTGCATCATCAACCACGCCGTCATTGTTTGCATCAGACGGCTCGCCGATGTTGCCAACAATATCGTTGACCGTGTCGTTGTCGCTGTCGAGATCACGGTGATTGGGCACCGTGTCGCCGTCAGTGTCATTCGGCTGCGTCGTTGTACCCTCGTTGGTCGCCGGGTCGTCAATAATGGCATCACCGTTCGCGTCAATTCCTCCGGATTCGTCGACATCCCAAAGGCTGTCGTTATCGCTGTCGAGATCGCGATAATCGTCTACGCCGTCGTTGTCGGTATCTGTCGGATCGACGTTATCGTCCACGCCATCGCCGTCCGCATCGGTACCCGATGTCACATCAACATCGTAAACATCGTTGATACCGTCGTCATCGGCGTCAGCAGCCGCGTCCAGGTCAGCTTCCAGCGTGTCAGGTATGCCGTCATTGTCGCTGTCGATATCGGCAAAGTCCGGCGCGCCGTCACCGTCGGTGTCGGTAGGCATAACGTTATCGTCAATGCCGTTCATGTCCGCATCCGGGCCCATCGTCAGATCAACATCGTAAGCATCGTCGATGCCATCCAAGTCGCTGTCCGCATGAGCGAGGTTCAGGTCTTCAACCGCATCCGGGATACCGTCATTGTCGGTATCGTCATCGCGGTAGTTGGCAAGACCATCACCGTCCACGTCACCCACACCCTCGACCGCATCCGGAATGCCGTCTTCGTCAGAATCCGGGTCTTTGTAGTCCGGCGTGCCGTCGTTGTCCGTGTCGATCGGCATGTCCGGGTTCGGTCCGGCTTCCTCGCTGTCAGGCGTGCCGTCATTGTCGGAATCGATATCCAGCGCGTCGATAATGCCGTCGCCGTCCGTATCGCCCATCTCGACGGGATCGGGAATGCCGTCGCCGTCGGTATCCGTGTTATTCGGATCGGTGCCCGCAGCGATCTCATCGCCGTCGGAGATTCCGTCGCCGTCCGTGTCGCATTGCGGCACGGTGTTGTCAGGCACGCACGGGTTCAGGTTGGCGGGTACGTCAGGCTCGACCGGCACTGTATCAGTCGATGTCCCAAAATCCGCGTAACCGTCGCCGTCGCTGTCAAGGCAACCCTGGCCAGGGAAGTTCGGCGAGCAGGGATCATTCGGTGCGGGGTCCGCACCGTCGCTCACGCCGTCTCCGTCTGTATCGATCAGGTCGTCCGCGCCGTTGTTCGGATCGGTGAAATCGTTCAGCACTTCGTTGCCATCATTCACGCCACCGTCGTCGGTATCTGAATCCAGCGGTTCTGTTGCAGCACCGCCAGCGAGATCTCCAACCGCATTGACTTCGTTGCCGTCAGTTAAGCTGTCACCGTCGGTATCAGGATTGTTGGGATTTGTTTCACCGGAGCCGCTCGTACCGGTTGCGCCAATCGTGTTGACTACTGCACCGTCTGAGTTGGCATCTTCCGTACCGTCCGAGAGTCCGTCGTTGTCCGTATCGTCATCAAGCGGATCGGTCATGGTGCCCGGATCTGTATCGATCACGAAATTCGGCGAGGTGTCGTCCGTGCCCGCAAACGGTGTGCTGTTGCCATCACTGACGCCGCCAGGCACAGCGGCAGTAACGCCGCGTTCGAGACCGTCCGGCAAGCCATCGTCGTCGGTATCGGCATTCCGCGGATCGGTTTCATCACCCGTAAAGGCAACGCCATCCGGCCCGTTGGCTTCGTCACCGTCGAGCAGACCGTCGTTGTCCGTGTCTGCATCCAGCGGATTGGTATCACCGAAGTTAAAGATGCCGTCGATGCCGACTTCAGCACCGTCATCGATACCGTCGTTGTCGGTATCGGGATCATTCGGGTCGGTGCCAAGCGCCGCTTCCTGCGAGTTGGTCAGCCCGTCACCATCAGGGTCAATCGGCAGATCGTCTGCGCCATTGAGCGGATCGGTTCCGCCAGCAGCCTCGGTGCCGTCCTGCACGCCGCCATCGTCCGTATCCGTATCGAGCGGATCGGTCGGTGCGGTCAACAGGCCGGTGCCATTGACCTCGTCAGAATCCGACAGGCGATCGCCATCCGTGTCCGGATTGTTCGGATCGGTTTCGCCGCTGCCGGCCATGCCGGTTGCACCAATGGTATTTACGGTTGCGCCGTCCGCATTGCTGTCTTCAGCGCCATCCGTCAGGCCATCGCCGTCCGTATCTTGATTGGCAGGATCGGTCGTTGTAGCCGGATTAACGTCGGCAACAAAGTTGGGCGATCCTGTGTCGGTGCCGAAGTACGGCGTTGATCCGCCATCGCTAACTCCACCGGGGATTCCGGCAGTCACGCCGGCCTCGGTGCCATCACGAATGCCGTCGCTGTCGGTATCAGCCGAAAGCGGGTCAAGCTCGTCGCCCGTATTCGGCGCATTATCGAGACCCAGTACTTCCTGGCCGTCTGACAAACCATCGTCATCGGTATCGGCGTCGATCGGGTTGGTGTCGCCCGCGTCCAGCGAGGCGTCATTACCGACTTCATCGCCGTCATCAATGCCGTCGTTGTCGG
>JABDKF010000149.1 GCA_013003155.1 Woeseia sp.
CCGAGCCGAACACAGTTCGGCGAGACATCGCGGAGGCGACGAAGTCGCCGAGCGACCCCCTTGAGGGGTGAGCATCCGGAGGATGCGAATAATCCCCTTGGGGACGCCAAAATCAAAAAGAACCGGCCCAAAGTGGCCGGTTTTTTTGTTTTGCGCCCAAGGCAATTCGAACCCCAGGGTTCGAGCCGAGCCGAACGCAGTTCGGCGAGACATCGCGGAGGCGACGAAGTCGCCGAGCGACCCCGTCGAGGGGTGAGCATCCGGAGGATGCGAGTAATCCCCTTGGGGACGTATTTGGAGCGAGTCGTTTTCGGTCAGGACGCGACCTAAGCTGTTGATCTCAGCGCATCGCTTCAAATCAACAGCCGTTTAATGACTGTTATCCGTCAGGCGTCGGATCCAAAGGGCTCGCTGAGGAATTCACCCAATAGAAGCCAAGTGCTGCATATTGTATTGCTGTGTAAACAACAAAATCGTTATTTCGAAACAACCATGCGCCCGCAAGGGTGATTGACAACAGGACTCCCGCTGGCACATACGCGCCGGGCAAATAGCGCGGCCCTGACGTCCAGAGCAAGAAAGCGGCTGCACTCAAAACCACGATCATGAGCACGTGATTTGGAGAACCAGGCGGCAGGATAGTGCTAGCGCAGCCAATCACAGCAAGCACAACAAGCGTCCAGCCGGACAGTCCCACGCTTCGTCCGGATATGAAATACGGTCTCGCCGCGGCAAATGCGGCCAGCGTAAAAAATGCAGCGGCCGGCCAGTCCGCGGGCTTGCCGTTTCCCCATCTATCCGCAGGGAGAATGACAGTCGCGTATGCGATCAGCGGTGCGCCTATCAAAGCGGTCACGAGCATCGGCCTGCGCCAACTCACGATAGCCTCAAAAACTGGAAACTTTTCGCGCTCACCTCGGCTCAGAATCCCGCGCGTATTGGTCATCGCAGCCCATAATAAGACCAACATGCCGAGCAGCTCCGTACCTTCCTCGATAAGCGGGCGAAACCAATGCCGAAAAAACCTTAGATAGCGATTTGCCGACCAGTCCACCGCATGTTCAATGTATTCTTGCAGCGCAACGCTGGCGAACAACGCAAATCCGACGCAAATGAGAATTGTGGTTCTGCGTTGACCGGGAGCACGCCAGAGTATCGTTACGGCATAAGCTAACATTGCCGCGAAGACCAGCGCGAATGGCAACAGCGACACCAACTGGTTCAGATCTCCAATAGCCGGTACTCTTTCATGCAGTGAACCGATCTCATCGAATGAAAGTGCGACCAGCACCAGCGACAGCATTAACCAGGCGTTAGCGATGTTTGCTTTCGACGCGCGATTTAGCGCCGAGCCATCGAACGCGTGCAGCGCGATGGTCAGCAAGAACATTCCGGAGAAAAGCGCCGCAAAGTTGCTTTCGTTGCGCAAATTGAAGAGGAGTAGGATCGGCACGTCACGCGCAAATACTGTCATAAGACACAGGAATACGCTGATTAACACGAATGCACGAAACCATGGCGATGTCTCGCTTATCGTTTTTCGTATCTGCACGCGCAATTCCCTCGAATGAACATCCGATCGTATTCTACTCCGGTATTGACGATGAATTAGGTGAGCCCTCTCTCGTTTTTGCACCAACGTGCCTTCACAGGCCAAGACTTCAGTCGATGCAATTCGTTCGCTGCGAGTACACGTCCGCGATCATTGCGCGATGGGTGAGGATCGCTTGAAGGCGACGCGAATCAATCCCCATGGGAACGCCACGTTACCGCGGGCCCACCTTGGCCCCCGTTAAGTGCCCCAATAAGTACCGTGCGATCGTTCAACGGCCACACGCTGGCCTGTCAATTGCGTCGTGTCGATTTGCTTTACACTATCCCGAACCTTGTGATTGACCGTCACTGTAGGTGCCTGAAAATAAAAGGTTTAGGGTGCATCGGCCCGATTATTGCTCTTTTAACAAGAATGATATGCGCTCCACGGCAAGACGCTCGTCAAATCTAAGGACGGATTGGATGTCCGCAATCAAACCAGCCGCCAATGTAGCTCAAGATTCCCGCCTGGCCGCGATCGTGCGGCTGGCAGTCGGTGCTGTTGTGACGCTTGTTTACGTACTTGTAAATTTGCCTCTTGCGCGAGCAGATAATGTCGATGGCGCCTGGACGGATGTTCATGACTGGCCCTTGATTGCCGTCCATGCGGCGCTCACACCCGATGGCCGCGTCCTCAGTTATGGC
>JABDKF010000209.1 GCA_013003155.1 Woeseia sp.
GAGAAAGATCGTGATTTTGTCGTCGTTACCACGGACTATCCGCGCGAGACCCGCGAGCCGTATCACGTAGCCGTAGCGCTTGGTTTCTTTGCGCTTGCTATTGGCATGATTGTTTTCACGGACGTGATTTTGCCGGTTTCGCTAATGACCGGCGCGGTCGGCATGATCGCATTCGGTGTGCTGACCATGGACGAAGCCTACAAGGCCGTTAGCTGGAAAACCGTATTCCTGTTGGCCGGATTGTTGCCGCTTGGCATGGCGGTGGAAACATCAGGCACCGCAAATTATCTCGTTAAACACTTGCTGGTGATGGTGGGCGGCCTGCCTCCGTGGATGCTGCAAACAATGCTCGCCATTGTGGCCAGCGCTTTTTCACTGGTAATTTCAAATGTCGGCGCAACTGTATTACTGGTACCGTTTGCAATCAGTATGGCGGTCGCGATCGGTGCCGATCCCGCCATGTACGCGCTGACCGTAGCGATATCTACTTCCAATTCGTTCCTGATTCCGACTCATCAGGTCAACGCGCTGATTATGGGCCCTGGCGAATACAAGGTTGCCGACTTCCTGCGTGCCGGCGGCATAATGACAGTGTTGTTCCTCGTTGTTTCATTGGTGATGCTCAACCTGGTGTTCTAAATTTTTAATAAGCGCCGAACGGCTGCGGTCATGGCGCTCGCAGGAGCTGAGCCATTTACTTTTCCGCCAAAAACTTCTTCATGCTGTTCTCTACGTGGGCCCTGAATTCTTTAGAATAGTGCTCGCCCTGGCGCGACCACCAGCTGCGCACGGCCTCAAAGCCGAGAAACCGTTCCATGTAAGCCTGAAAGCGTGTTTGCAGGTCTTTATCCATGCGCCCAAAGCGTTCGGCATCGCTAAACGTCGTAAATACCTGGTACAGCAACATGCCAAATCGTTCGCGGTCTTCATCCGTTGCCTGCTCCGGATGATTCGTCATGATTTTCCAGATCCTGTACAAATCCGGGTCAGCTGAAATATTGCCCAGAACTGCGGCCATGTCCTGGCTGAGCGAGCGATGAGCGTCGAACCGTGATATCTGGCTGTTATGCCGAATTTGCACGGCGAGATACAGCAAGGAGATAACCACGGCGACGCCGCCGAGCAGTTCACCAATATTGCCGAGGTCATTGAGTGTCAATGCAGACTCCTGTCAGGCATATCCGGGTGGCCATTCTAATACAGGAATTATCTGTCGGACCCGAATCCTATGGTTTTCGTCAGTTTAGTCCAAAGGGTTCTCTGGACCCGATGCCTTGCTATTGGTCATTGGATTTTGGCGGCAACGCCGACACAGGCTGTTGTTCCAAAAAAAGAGGGCCCCGGATGGGGCCCTCGTCGTTCACACGATAGTCATTGTTCTGCTTTGCTGGCAGCTCTAGACCATCAGCGTTTCCATTTGTCGGATTCGATCTTGTCCCAGTCTTCCTCGTCGACAAACCCGTAAGCGAATACGGTTTCACCCAGCGACAGGAAAATCTCCAGTGTTGCTGGCGTGGTGTTACCCGCCTGTGGCAGCACCGTTGCGTCGAATAATCCCTCGAACTTGAATTTAACGGTGCCTTCCGTGTAGTCGTCTGCCACCGCAACGCTCTCGACTGTGCCGCTCGTCGAATCCGTTATCGTTAGCGTCGAGTCCGCCATCAGTTCGTACGGTAACGTGAAGTAGACTTTCTTGTTCTCGTCATCGTCTGCTTCGAAATCCACGTTGGCCACGATATTGCGATCCGCGTCGTAGCTGATCATCGTGTCGTTCAGGCTGATCGTGAAAGCTCCGTCAACCTTCTCCGCATCGACCAGCAACGTTGTTTCGGTTGCACCAATGAACGTTGTCTCCAACTTGAGATCGTTGTCGGCGCGGTAGTCAAATTCCGCTCCTTTCCAGTCAACCTCGAATTTCGTCACGCCAAGCGCGCCGGACTTGTCCTTGTAAGTCCATTTCTTGTCAGAATCGCCTTTGACTTCAAATACAAGCGGGCCCTGTTCCACGGCCGGCGATGAATTGTTGCCAGCAAGAATGACCTGCACGGAGCCTGTCGGATTCAGGTTGTCAGTCCAGTAACCTGACGGAATGCTCAGGCCGCCGGTGATCTTCAACTCACCGTTGTCGAAGTCCACCTCGGCCTTTGCCTTGTTGAAATCAACTTCGGCATCAACATCGCCGCAGGCGCCGTCGCCGTCTGCGTCATTCTCGGCGTCCAGCGGACAGGCATCGCAGGCATCGCCAAGGCCGTCTCCGTCGGTGTCCGCCTGATCCGAATTTTCAACCAGCGGGCAGTTATCCAGCTCGTCCTCCACTCCGTCGCCATCGGCGTCGGCAACGCCGGTCTCGAAGCGCAGGTTGTCAAGCCGCCAGAAACCGTTGCCCTGTAAATTTCCCGCGTCAATCAACAGCTCGTCGAAAGGCGTGTCCGTTTCGAAGGCCATAAATTTGAAACCACCTTCCACCGGTGTTGTAAAAGGCACTTCAGCTACCACTTCGCCATCCTTGTACGCCGTGACGTTGACCGTGTTGTTGAGGTTTGCGCTAAAGGCAAAACCGACACGCCCCATATAGTCCTGAAAAGCAATAGTCAGGTTGTCGTATGGATTGAACGGAGCACCCGGGGAGAGAGGATCTATTGAACCGGGGCCCTGCGGGTCATAGGGACGCGCAGAGGTGTCCTGATTGCCGTAACGCGGTGCAAGGCCACTTGGCGACAAGGAGAACGATACCCCGTCGACTTCTGAAACCGTGTCACCATGATTCCCAAGATCGTTGAAGTCGATAAGCTGTGTATCTTCTGAGAAGTTCTCGAGATCCGTGAGAATCGTGTACTGGGCGTATGCACCCGGGGAAGCCAACAAGGTGGCTAGCAGCGCGCAGGCCATGGCCGCAGTTTTCCTGCAAAAAGAGTTCATTTCTTGCTCCGTAATTTGAGGGGAATAGTGGGGCAGCGGCGGAGTGTACAAAAACGCAACGCGTTGTTCTACCTGTGCCTGATCACGCACATATCGC
>JABDKF010000210.1 GCA_013003155.1 Woeseia sp.
CTGCTGAACTGCCGCCGTCAATTGCAGTGCTCGACCAGGCCACCATCGAGCAAAGCGCGGTACAGCATTTTGAAGAACTCGTGTTTTCCGTACCAAACCTGAGCTATTCGGGCGACGGCCATCGTGCGCGCTACTTCCAGATCCGTGGTATCGGGGAACTGGAACAATACGAAGGTGCGCCGAATCCATCCGTTGGCTTCCTGATAGATGGCATCGACTTTAGCGGTATTGCAACCGTTGCGACGCTGTTCGATGTTGAGCAAGTCGACGTGTTGCGCGGTCCGCAGGGGACTCGCTACGGT
Organism: Woeseia sp.; assembly: GCA_013003155.1. Lineage (GTDB taxonomy): Bacteria > Pseudomonadota > Gammaproteobacteria > Steroidobacterales > Woeseiaceae > Woeseia. Next base: position 303 of record JABDKF010000210.1, read on the forward strand.
GCAAACGCGCTTGCCGGTCTGATCTATGTGCAGAGTGCGGCGCCAACAGCGGAGTGGGGCGGACGGATGCAACTGACGGCCGGCAGCGACGACGCGCTGGCGGGTGGTATCGCATTTGGCGGACCGTTGGTCGAAGACACGCTCAATTTTCGTGTTGCCGCGCACCACCACGAGAGTAACGGTTTTCGTGACAACACTTTCCTGAATCGCGAGGATACGAACGGCAGACGAGAGTCTTTGCTGCGTGGCCGCCTCAATTGGAATGCCGGTAACGACTGGCAGCTGGGCCTCACGACAATGGTCGCTGACATCGACGATGGTTACGATGCGTTCGCGATCGATAACAGCCTGACCATGCAGTCGGACAAACCGGGCCGCGACGCACAGGAGAGCGCGGCGGGATCGCTGCGGGCAAGCTGGAATGGCTCCGAGGGCATGTCATTTACTTCGATCACGACCTATGCCGATTCCGACATCGATTTTTCTTTTGATGCGGATTGGGGAAACGAGGAGGTCTGGGCGCCGTACACTTACGACTTTGTATCATTGAGCTCGCGTAAGCGGCGTACTTTGAGCCAGGAACTGCGCTTGACGTCGGCGGAGGCGGGTCGCCTTTTCAACGACAGCACAGATTGGCTATTCGGCGTCTACGTTATGCGCCTGAATGACGAGCTGACAACCATTAACCGGGGTGATTACGTTGATCCTTTTTTCAATTTCGCATTAGCAATCGACGATCGCTTTGGCGGTGACTTCGAAGCGCTGAACGCGGCTGTATTCGGAGAGCTCGATATCGATATTGGCGAGCGTGGCGTGTTGTCAATTGGACTTCGCGCCGAACGTCGCACGACAGACTACACGGATACCGCAGGGTTAGTCCTTGATCCGGCAGAATCCATGTTCGGTGGTGAGCTGCGCTACCGCTATGCCATTAACGGCAACGTTTCTGCGTTCGCCGCGCTTTCGCGCGGCTACAAGGCGGGGGGATTCAATCTCGGCGCGGTTCCGACGGGGCGTCGCGAGTTTGCGCAGGAAGCCTTGTGGAATTTCGAAACGGGTGTCCGTTCGACGTGGCTTGACGGCAACCTTTCAGTAAACGGTCTTGTGTTTTTTAACACGCGTCGCGATCAGCAGGTTCGTACATCGTTTCAGCTGGTGCCGAACGATCCTGCATCGTTCGTGTTCTTCACGGACAACGCGGCGAGCGGACGCTCGCTGGGCCTGGAAGCAGAGGTGACCTACCGTTCAAGCGAAGCGCTGAGCTGGCATTTGAGCGCCGGACTGCTGTACGCAGAATTCGACGATTTTCGAACGCCGCAGGTAGATCTGAGCGGTCGCGACCAGGCACATGCACCGCGCTATACATTGTCCGCGGGCGTGGAGTGGCGAGCGCCGGCCGGCTACTTCGCGCGGCTCGACGTGCTCGCGCGCGATGATTTTTACTTCGATGTCAGCCACGATCAACGATCGCAGCCGTACGAGCTGGTCAATGCGCGAGCGGGGTACGATGCAGAACGATGGCAGCTACAGCTCTGGGCCCGGAATCTGCTCGACGAGCGTTACGCAGTGCGCGGCTTCTACTTTGGCAATGAGCCACCGGATTTCCCGGAGACCCTGTACGTTCGCCAGGGAGATCCCCGGCAAATCGGGCTTACTTTCGACATGAGGTTCTAATATGCGCATCGCCGTTGATATCAGTCTTTACCCCCTGGATGAAAATTTCGTAGCGCCGATCAAGGATGTCATCGCAAGATTGCAGTCGCATCGGGACATCGAGGTTGTAACCAACTCGATGAGCACGCAGCTGCGCGGCGAGTTTGCAGTCGTCATGCCGGCGCTGCAGCAGGAAATTGCAACCACCTTCGAGCAGCTGCCGAAAGCCGTGTTTGCAATCAAGGTTCTAAACAATCCGCTCGGCGACTAAACACTGCTGGTGAACGGATTGCTGCAAACAATCATTGACCAGGCATCTGCTTTGTCAGTGATTGAATCTCTGGCTGTGGTGCTCGCTATCGCTTACCTGCTGCTCGCTATACGCCAGAGTGTCTGGTGCTGGCCCTGTGCGGCGATCAGTACGACGTGCTACGTCTATCTGTTTTTCGATGCACGCCTTTACATGGAGTCTGTACTCAACGTCTTTTACCTGGGCATGGCGTTCTACGGCTGGTACTCGTGGCAATTCCCGCAGGGGTCACGAGATCAGTTGCCCGTGCAAAAATACCCTGCGCGTATTCATGGCTTCGCAATGGTTACGATCATCATTCTCGCGGCTATCACGGGTTACGTGCTGGCGTCTTACAGTCAGGCCGCGTACCCGTACGTCGACTCTTTGACGACCTGGGGTGCCATCTGGACGACGTTTCTCGTTGCGCGCAAGGTGCTGGAGAATTGGTGGTACTGGCTCGCCATCGATGCAGTCTCCGTGTTGATCTACTGGGACAGGGGGCTGCAGCTGACCTCCGTGCTCTTCATTGTTTACCTCTTGATGATTCCGTTCGGCCTTGCGAGCTGGACGAAAAGCTATCGAAGTCAGGCAGCGGCATGACAAGCACCGAGGCGGCGCGCGCGATCCTCGCCAGCATTCCCGGCTGGACGACCAGGCCCGCGAATCTGACTGTGCTGCACGGCGGCTTGAATCACCGCACCTTTCGTGTCGAATCTGATGGTGAACGATACGTGCTGCGAATTGCTTCGCAGGAAAGGGTGACAGGCGGCGGCAATCGAGCATTGGAATATTCTTTGCAGCAACAGGCGGCCGCTCGTGGCCTGGCGGCGACCGTGCTTTTTGCAGACGCAAGTCGTGGCCTGGTGCTGATGGAGTATCTCCAGGGCGATGTATTGACACCTCGGCAGCTCGCCTCGAGAAGCACGCTGCAACAAATTGGAGAATTGCTGTGCGAGCTGCACGCCCAGCCGCTATGCGGCGTGAATTTTGACCCGCTTGCGGCTGCCGAAACCTACCTCGATAAGCTCGAGCCAGGACGCTCTTCAGCGGCTTTCGCTAGGCAGTGCATCGAGATTGTTTCAAATACGCCGCCGCCACGAGAACGCCGCTGCTGCCACAACGACGTCGTCGCCTCGAACCTGATCCAGGGCCGTTCACTGCAGCTGCTCGACTTTGAGTATGCCTGCGACAATGAGCCGATGTTCGATCTGGCGAGCTTGATCGGGTGGCACAATCTTGCGGCAAACGAGAGCAAATTGCTCCTCGAGGCCTACGCCGGCGAATTTACGCAAGAGCTAGGCGCTCGCCTGTCGGCACAGTGCCGCTTGTTTGATGCCCTGCAATGGTTGTGGCTCGCTGTCCGACAATGCCAGCAACCTGAAAACTGGAAAGAAACGCAAATGGCAAAGGTACGAAAACGCCTGATCTAGTGTTCACCAGTCATTGCGCAGTTCGCGTAATTTCAGGAACACGGTTTGCTCATCCGGTTGTTCCGGCAGGTCAGGAAACCGGGCGCGCAGCCGCTCGATAACCGCAGGGTTGCCGAGTCTGAAAAAGGTATTGATATCCCGCTCGTCGCCAATTGTCGTTACCAGCGCTTCAGTAGGGCTCTGACTCTGCGCCTTTTCCAGCATGACGTTTGCGCGCACGTTGTCAGGTTCACGATCCAGCGTGAATCGCAGGTTGTTCTCGAGGTATTCGTGTCCAGGATAGATGGCGGTCTGGTCGGGCAGGCGCGTCAGCTGATCGCGAAAGGTCTTGTAAAGTTCTTCGGGGTGCCCGCCGTTGTGACAATTTCCGACACCGGCATTAAACAGTGTGTCGCCGCTGAACAGCGCCGGCTGATCGGTGTGGGACAACAGGCAGATGTGACTCATCGTGTGGCCAGGTGTGTCGAGACATTCGAGGTCTACGGTCGTGCCTACCCGAATTAACTCGCCAGCGGTAACCCCTCGATCAACATTCGGGATGCGACCGATCGCGTTCCTGTGCGCGATTATTTTTGCGCCCGTCGCTTTGACAACCCCGCTATTGCCACCGGTATGATCGCCGTGTTCGTGGGTATTGAGAATCTGCGTGATCTCGTAGCCGCGGCTCTTGGCCAGTGCCAGGCATTTGGTGACATCCAGCGGATCGATAGCCAGCGCCTCGCCGCTGACGGAGCAGGCGACCAGATAGTTGAAATTTCTAAAGCTGTTGCCGGTCCAAATCTGTTCGACGATCATCGAGTGTTACCTGTGGCTTTCCCAGTGCTGCTCTATACCCGAAGCCGGGGCATCGGTAAGCTCCATGCCTGGCAGATCCTTAATATTGCCGTCTATTGTACCGCTTTGGAGATTCCCGCATGAAAATGTTCGCTGCCGGCCTTTGCGCCGCACTCTTGCTGCTTGCCTGTAGTGCCGATAAAGAAGAATTGGCAGAAACGGCGCCTGATACCAGTCAGGATGTATTTTCAATGCCGTACACGATGCGCGATCTCGACAACGGTCTGCGCGTCATTATCGTACCAACCGATTACCCGAATATCGTCAGTATGCAAATTCCGGTCCAGACAGGATCGCGCAACGAAGTAGAGCCCGGTAAATCCGGCTTCGCCCATTTCTTTGAACATATGATGTTTCGCGGTACTGAAAAGTATTCAGCCGAAGAGTATCTCAATATTCTGACAAAGGCAGGCGCCAAGCAGAACGCCTACACCACGGACGACTACACCAACTATTACATCGATTTTTCCAAGGACGACCTCGAAAAAATGATTGAGATTGAAGCGGACCGTTTCATGAATCTGAGCTACAGCGAAAGTGTGTTTCGTACCGAGGCGCTTGCGGTCAAGGGCGAGTATCTGAAAAATTTCTCGAACCCTACGTCGCAGGCCTACGAAAGAATTCGGGAACTGGCATTTAAGGACCACACCTACCGTCACACGACCATGGGTTTCATTGAAGACATCGAACAGATGCCGGAACAGTTCGAGTATTCGAAAACGTTTTTTGACCGTTGGTACCGTCCCGAAAAGACCGCGATGATCCTGGTCGGTGATGTCGATCCGGAGGCGACGTTCAAGCTGGTAGAAAAGTATTGGGGCGAGTGGCAGCGCGGAAATTACACCGCCAGCATTCCAGCGGAAAAACCGCTGCAGGGCCCTGTGTTTGATCATCTGCAGTGGGATGCGCCGACACAGTCGTGGTTAATGATGGGTTTTCGCGGGCCTGCATTCGATCCTGCTGCCGCCGACATGCCTGCTATCGACGTAATATCGTCGATCTATTTCTCCAGTTCGTCAGAGCTTTACAGGAAGTTGGTGCTTGACGAGCAATCCGTTGATCAGCTGTTCACTTACTTTCCGGATCGCAAGGACCCGAATTTGCTGCTTGTCTATGCGCGCTTAACGGAGGGCGCCGATGCCAGCGCCGTCGAGGCCGCAATCAATCAGACGCTCGCCACGGCACGCAGCAGCCTGGTAGCGCCCGCGAGGCTGGCTGACACAAAGTCTCGCCTGAAATACGAATTCACCTCAACGCTTGATAATTCTGGCGCGATCGGCGCAATGCTGGCGGGATACGTGCAGTTTGACCGAACGCCCGAAACGGTCAATACGCTCTACCGGAGTTACGACGCGCTAACAGCCGAACAGATTCGAGACGTCGCAAACCGTTATTTTACTGACGATCGTCGCGTTACCGTGACATTGTCGAACGGCACTGCACTAGGCGAAGTTGACGGTATGGCGTCGATCGACGATCAGGTCGACGTCAGCGATGCGGAAGCTGACGCGGCCGCTTTCGCTGAAGAAAAGTCCGCGCCTTTACCGGAATTACCTGTCCCGGCCGAGGATATTGCCCGTGAAGACGTTGCGGTTGAGATCCTCACGCAGCCATCGCCGAGTTCACCGCTGGTCGACGTGTCGTTTCTGGTTCACGCAGGGGCGGCGATGGATCCGCCGAACAAACGAGGGCTCGCAGCGCTGACAGCGGCAATGGTCGCTGATGCCGGGTCTATCGCAATGACAATTGAAGAGATCAACAAGGCGCTGTACCCGATCGCCGCCCGGTTTGATGCGCAGGTCGATAAGGAGATGACGCGATTTGCCGGCCAGGTGCACCGCGACAATTTTGCACTTTGGTACCAGCTGGTGGCAGGCCAGTTGCTGACACCCGGCTGGCGGCAGCAGGACTTTGCCAGGGTGCGGACGCAATTAATCAATTCTGTGCGCACCAGTCTTGTCGGCAATAACGACGAAGAATTGGGCAAGGAAGTATTGTACGAGCAAATTTTCGGTGCGCAGCATCCCTACGGCGCGCTGAACGAAGGGCATACCGCAGACCTCGCAGCGCTGTCGCTCGCCGATGTGCAGTCTTTCTACCGCGAGCACTACACGATAAAAAACATGACGGTAGGTCTGGCCGGTGGTTATCCCGACGAGTTTGCGGGTCGGCTGGCGAAAGACCTGCAAATCCTGCCCACTGGCGAACGGCGGAAATCTCGTATTGCAACGCCCGCCGAGCTCGCACGCAATCGGGCCGTGATTGTTGAGAAAGAAACCCCTGCCGTTGCTGTTTCGTTCGGCTTTCCGATCGACTTGAAGCGCGGCGATGACGACTGGGTCGCGTTGTGGCTGGTGCGATCCTGGCTGGGAGAACACCGTAACGCAGGCGGCCGCCTGTATGACCGTATTCGTGAGACGCGCGGCATGAACTACGGCGACTACGTGTATATCGAGTATTTCCCGCGCGGCATGTTTCTCTCTTATCCCGACACTAACCTCGGACGGCAGCAGCAAATTTTTCAGATCTGGTTGCGTCCCTTACGCAGCAACAATGACGCCCACTTCGCCACCCGTACGGCGCTCTACGAACTGGAGAACCTGATCCAGAACGGCATGAACGAGCAGGAATTCGAAAACACACGGAGTTACTTGTCCAAATACGTGAGTTTGATGATGGACGGCCAGTCCCGGCGACTGGGCTATGCGCTCGATAGCCGCTACTACGGTATCGAAGAGTTTGACCGCTACCTGCGCAACGCACTCAACGAGCTGACGCTGGCCGACGTCAATCGCGTCATTCGCGGGCAGCTGCGCACGCACAACCTGCAATACGTTTTTGTCAGTCGCAATGCCAGCGATCTCCGCGACCGACTTAGCGCGAATCGACCGTCACCGATGAACTATGATTCCGAGATGCCGCAGGTCGTCCTTGACGAGGACCGCAAGATTCAGGAATTGCCGATTCCCTTCGTCGATGAGGCAATTACTGTCGTTGAAGCCGCAGCGGTGTTTCGTTAGCAAATGCAGGCGACTCAGTTGGGTGCGGCCACGCGCGAGCCCCTTATCGCTTGCCACATCTTCAGCGGCGTCAATGGCATATCGAGGTGCGTGATGCCGGTGCCGCGCAGCGCATCCAGCACGGCATTAACGAGCGCCGGCGCTGCCCCAACGGTGCCGGCTTCCCCCGCGCCTTTGACGCCCAGCGGATTACGCGGAGACGCAATTTCACGATAACGGAAGTCAACCTGGGGCATCCAGTCCGCGCGCGGCATGCCATAGTCCATGAACGTCGCGGTCAACAGCTGGCCGTCCTCCTCGTCGTACACCGCATGTTCACTCAACGCCTGGCCGAGGCCCTGGGCGACTCCGCCAACGATCTGTCCTTCGAGCAACAGCGGATTAATGACCACACCGACATCGTCTTCTATCGTGTAACGAAGAATATCGATAACGCCTGTTGCGGGATCAACTTCGACTTCGCAGACGTGGCAGCCATTCGGGTACGTGCCGCCGTCGGGTTCAAATCGAGCACTGCTCTGCAAGCCCGGCTTGATGCCGGTTGGGCGTTTCAATGTGTCGAACGAGGCGGCTGCGACATCGAATAAGGACAGATTATTGCCGCTGCCCTTGTTGTGGAAACAGCCAGCCGCAAACTCGATGTGCGAGTCGTCGACGCTGAGTAACGTACTCGCCATTTGCTTGCCGGCTGTGATCAGTTCTTCTGCCGCCTGTACCAGTGCAGAGCCGGCGATCGCCATCGAGCGGGAGCCGTTCGTGCCCTGGCCGGTCGGCACCGTGTGCGTGTCGCCCTGATTCACGTCAACGAGTGTGTGATCAATACCAAGGGAGGCAGCCACGATCTGCGCGTAACTGGTCTCATGTCCCTGGCCCGTCGACTGCGTGCCAACAACGGCCTGCACGCGACCTTTCTCGGTAACGCTGACATGTGTTTCCTCAGCGCCCATTGCGGAGCAAATTTCGACATAGTAAGCAAGACCAATGCCGCGCAGCTTACCCAGTTTCTTACTCTGCTCTCGTCGCGCTTCAAAGTCGGACCAGCCGGCCCGCTCGAGTGCGGAGTTCATTACCGTGGTGTAATCGCCCGAGTCATAACTGCGGCCCGTGGGAGTCGTATATGGAAACTGCTGAGGCTTGATGAAATTCATGCGGCGCAGCTCATCGCGCGAAACGCCCAGTTCGATAGCGGCCTTGTCGACCAGGCGTTCAATCAGGTATGCGGCCTCAGGTCGACCGGCACCACGGTATGCGTCAACCGGCGCCGTGTTGGTTAACACTGAGCGCACAGCAACGTGTGCCGTAGGGATGTCATAGCAACCTGTCGTCATGCAGGCACCAAACCACGGGATAATCGGGCCGGCCTGCGAACAGTAAGCGCCGATATTCGCATCTACCGCTGCGCGCATCGCCAGAAAACGACCGTCCCTGGCGATGGCCAGTTCCGCGCGGCTGACATGGTCGCGGCCGTGGATATCCGACATGAAACTCTCGCTGCGGTCAGCCGTCCATTTCACGGCTCGGCCCAGTGCACGACTGGCGTGCACCACGACAACGGTCTCGCACTGCAGGAAGAACTTCAGCCCGAATCCGCCGCCCACGTCCGGTGACACAACGCGCAGCTTGTCTTTGTCGAGGTCAACACACTTCAGAATTCGATCGCGCAAGGGGTGCACGCCCTGACAGCCCTGGTACACGGTCATGATGCCGCTCGCCGAGTCAAAACTCGCATTGCAGCCGCGCGGCTCCATCGCGGTTGGCGCGACCCTGTTATTGATAACGTCAATGGCCACCGTCAGTGCCGCCGTTGCAAATTTAGCGTCAGTTGCGGCGCGGTCGCCGTAGAACAGGGTGCCGAAGCAATTGTTGTCGAGCGTGGCGTGAATCGCCATGGCATCCGGCTGCAGCGCAGCGCGCGGTGAAACGACGGCCGGCAGGTCTTCGACATCCATGAAAATTGCTTCCGCTGCATCGCGCGCCGCTGCCGCTGATTCGGCAACCACTGCAGCGACCGGTTCACCGACGTAACGCACGACGTCGCGCGCGAGTGGGGGTTGCTTCAGCGGTGCGCGTGAGCCATCCGGCATGCCGGCGCCCGGCACGTCTCGAACGCCTGCAGCCAGTAGATCAGGTCCTGTGTAGACAGCCAGCACGCCGGGCATCTCCTGCGCGCCGCTGACGTCGAGTTCCACGATGCGCGCGTGGGCGTAGGGTGAGCGAAAAAAATGCAGCCAGGTTTGCTGCGGCAGCACGATGTCGTCCGTATAGCGGCCCTTGCCGGTTATAAAGCGCTGGTCTTCCCGACGTGTGACAGACTGGCCGCTCAAGAATTTGCTCACGAGATTTGCCCGAGGGAACAGGAGGTCAGAATTGTGCGGCGCGCGGCAATCAATTTCAATTGCTGGCGGATCGTGCGCGGTGGGTGCCTTACAGGCCAAGGCTTGATTGACTGGCAATCATCGCAGCAAAGCCTGGACCGCGGTTTTTCCCGCGAAAATTTTTTCCGCATAGCGGGTTAATTTCCGATCGAGCAGCATGCTGCCATGTCTATTGAGGGCCAGCTTTGCTAGATTGTCGGTCCATTAATAACAAAGAATGCGGCGAGCTGATCCGATGAAACCCGAACTACGCGCGGCATACTGGCGCGCCAACCTGCGCATCCTGGGTGGCTGCATGGCCGTCTGGTTCCTGTGCTCTTATGTTTTCGGCATTTTGCTTGTTGAACCTCTCAACAAAATTGTCATCGCCGGTTTCCCGCTCGGCTTCTGGTTCGCGCAGCAAGGTTCAATTTACATTTTCGTTCTGCTTATTTTTTTCTACGCCTGGCGCATGAACAGGATCGATCAAAAATACGACGTGCACGAAGACTGACGCCGTGGATCTCAAAAGCCTTACATACTTTGTCGTTGGCGCATCATTTGTGCTTTACATTGGCATCGCGTTCTGGTCGCGTGCCCGCAGTACCGGCGATTTCTACATCGCGGGCAAAGGCGTATCGCCGGTCGCCAACGGTATGGCAACCGCCGCCGACTGGATGAGCGCGGCGTCGTTTATCTCGATGGCCGGCCTTATTGCGTTTCTGGGCTACGATGGTTCCGTTTACTTGATGGGCTGGACGGGCGGCTACGTACTGCTCGCCCTGTTTCTAGCTCCTTACCTGCGCAAGTTCGGCAAATTTACTGTTCCCGAATTTATTGGTGAGCGCTACTACTCCAAAACCGCACGTATCGTCGCCGTAATTTGCCTGATCTTTGTATCCTTCACCTACGTTGCGGGACAAATGCGCGGCGTTGGAATTGTGTTTTCCCGCTTTCTCGAGGTGCAGGTGGCCGTGGGCCTCCTGATTGGCATGGGTGTTGTGTTTATTTACGCCGTGCTTGGCGGCATGAAGGGCATTACCTATACCCAGGTCGCGCAATACTGTGTGTTGATTTTCGCCTACACGGTTCCGGCCGTGTTTATTGCTCTGCAAATTACGGGTAACCCGATTCCTCAAATCGCTTTTGGGGCGGATATCACCGGCACCGATACTGGTTTGCTGCAGAAACTGGATGACATTGTCACGTCGCTGGGGTTTACGCAGTTTACAAGCGGCAACAAGAGCCAGATTGACGTGTTCTGCATAACGATGGCGTTGATGGTCGGCACCGCAGGCCTGCCACATGTCATCGTGCGTTTCTTTACGGTCCCAAAAGTTCGCGACGCACGCCGGTCCGCCGGCTATGCGCTGTTGTTCATTGCCATTCTCTATACGACAGCGCCTGCAGTTGGTGCGATGGCGCGTCTCAATCTGCTGAACACGGTACAGCCCGGTGCAGTCGGTGAAACAGACGGCAATCTGCAGTATGCGCAGCGCCCGGAATGGATGCGGACCTGGGAAAAAACCGGGCTCGTTGCATTCGACGACAAAAACGGTGACGGGCGTATTCAGTACTACAATGACGCCAATCCTCAGTTCGCAGCGCAGGCGGCGCAATACGGCTGGCAGGGCAACGAATTAAGCGTTGATCGAGACATCATGGTGCTGGCCAACCCGGAGATTGCCGCCTTGCCGAACTGGGTCATCGCGCTGGTGGCGGCCGGCGGAATCGCGGCGGCCTTGTCGACTGCTGCAGGGCTGCTGCTGGTGATATCTGCAGCAATCTCCCATGACATTGTCAAAGGCGTATTCGTGCCCGACATTTCTGAGAAGCGTGAGTTGCTCGCCGGCCGCATCGCGGCAGCGGCTGCAATACTCGTTGCCGGCTACCTCGGATTTGACCCGCCCGGCTGGGTGGCGCAGGTGGTTGCGTTTGCTTTTGGCCTTGCAGCGGCATCGCTGTTCCCTGCCATCATGCTCGGCATTTTCGTCAAGCGTGCGAACAAGCAGGGTGCAATCGCCGGCATGATTACGGGCCTGCTGTTTACCTACGGCTACATCGAGTTTTTCAAAGGACTGTTTCTGAAATGGCTTGGTGCGCCGTGGGGCGAGAACATTGCGGCTAACTGGCTGCTCGGTATTTCACCGGAAGGCATCGGTGTCATTGGCATGTTGCTTAATTTTGTCGTCGCCTTAACGGTCAGTTACCTGACGAGTCCGCCGCCAGAGCGCATTCAGCATCTCGTCGAGGAAATTCGTGTGCCGCGGGCTAGTTGATTCGGTGTAACCATTGAGCAGCGATGCCCACCACGGAGATCGGCGGCGCGTATTGATTGCGCTTGTGCTGACTGCAACATTTACGGTGGTCGAGATCGTCGCGGGCCTCGTAACCGGCTCACTCGCACTGCTTGCAGACGCGGGGCACATGCTGACCGATACACTTGCCCTGATGCTGGCGGCGGTTGCATTTCGCATCGGTGAAAAGCCGGCAGACAGGCTTCGCAGCTATGGTTACCAGCGTTTCCAGATACTTGCGGCATTTGCCAATGCGGTTGCTCTCATCCTGATCGTTGCCTGGATCTGTGTTGAAGCCGTGCTTCGTTTCTTGTCACCGACCGCTATCGCGGCAGAAGGCATGTTGCTGGTGGCTGTGGCAGGGCTCGTTGTAAATCTCGTTTGCTTTGGCGTGCTGCACAGCGGCGGGCACGACAACTTGAATGTGCAGGGTGCCGCACTGCATGTGCTGGGCGATCTGCTGGGCTCGGCAGCAGCCATAACGGCCGCGTTGGTGATTATCTTTACCGGCTGGCTGCCGATCGATGCGTTGTTGTCAGTGTTCGTCGCGCTGCTGGTCCTGCGTAGTGCGTGGGCACTGTTGCAACGCAGCTCGCACATCCTGCTGGAAGGCACGCCCGACTGGCTCGATGTTGATGCAATGTGTGCTGCACTGCAGACGAGGATTCCGGCGATAGCGAGCGTCCACCACGTGCACGTGTGGGGACTTACTCAGGAAAATGTGATGCTGACCATGCACGTGGTATTGCGTGATGACTGCGACGACCCTGGCGATGTTGTGCGCCAGTCAAAGGTGCTGCTCGCGGCGGATTACGGCATCAAGCATTCGACCATTGAAGTCGAGGCCGGGCGTTGCGCCGATCGCTAAGTCAAGCGCGATCCTCAGGATTTACAATGCCAATATAGGGCAGGGTGCGGTCTTTCTCTGCGTAATCCAGTCCGTAACCGACAACCCACTCATTCGCGACGCTGAACCCGGTGTAGTCGATGGGCACGTCAACTTCCGCGCTCTCCGCCTTGTGCAGCAGCGTGCAGGTTCGCACCGAGGCCGGGCCGTGCGATTTCATTATGCCGATCAGGTAGTCAAGCGTATGCCCGGTGTCGACAATATCCTCAACGATCAGTACGTGTTTATCTACGAGGCTTCCGCGCACATCCATCACAAGGCGCACAGCGCCACTCTGCACGCTGCCGGTTTCATAGCTCGAAACCGCAATAAATTCTATGGTGCGCGGGATACTCAGGCGGCGTGACAGGTCGGCCAGGAAGATAAACGCGCCTTTCAGAACGCCCACCATGATTAAAGGTGTCTTGTTGGCGTAGTCCGCCGATATTTCGTCGGCAAGCTCCGCCACGCGCTTGCTGATATCGGCTTCGCTAATAAGGACTTGCGGGGCCATGTCGTTCATCAATCACTGCCTCGATATACCGCACGGAGCGGACAATATAACGAAAGTCACGACGGCTTGCGCGGTTTCCCCATGCCGCTATTGCGCCCGCGTTGCCCCTTGTCGGAAAAACACCTATCGTCCACTGCACGATGATCGCTGAAACAACTCACTCTTCGCCGATCGGTCTCCGCGTCCGTCCCATCCGCTGGTTCCTCGAAACAGAATCGAGCGGAGGTGGCTGGCGCGCACAATTAACGGCGCTGCTTCCCTACGCGGCAGGCTACGTATTCCTGCACGGGGCGCTCGTGATGCTTGGGCTGCTGATCAGTACCGTGCCGACAGAGGCAGTGGCGATTTGGTTTGCCGTCGGCTTCCTGTGTACCGTGCTGGCGGTCACACCGCGACGCACCTGGCCGCTCTGGATTCTTTGTTCAATTCTCGGCCGAATTTTTTTCGAGCTACTGGTCATCGACAATCGCTCCCTGCTAGCGCCAATTACGTTTAGCATGGTGAACGTGCTCGAAGCGGTGTGCTTCGCTCTTCTGATGCAAAAGCCGATTGAGCAAGCCTATGGTCAGGGAAGACCGCTATATTTGTCGACCGCGATGATCATTTCCGCGATCATCGTTGCTAATCTCGGTGGCTTCGTCGGGTCCTGGGCCATTCGGTTGCTGAATCTCGAGGTCGTGAGCTACTGGGAATCATGGCGCGTCTGGGCAGCCGGTGATTTTATCGGCATCGTACTTCTCGCACCGGCCGCGACCTGGTTCATGTTGCCGCAACTTCGCATGCCGCGGAATCTTGCCCGATGGCCGGAAAACGCTGCGATGTTATTCCTGTTACTGATTTTTTTATCAATAGCAATTTTTTTATCTGCTCGCGTATCGACGCCCTACGCAGGCGCTGCGAACGTTGGCCTCGCGACACTTTTGGTTTTTCCAATTTTGTGGGCGGCGTTGAGAGCGGAATTTCCCATGGTTGCGTTGCTGCAGCTGCTGCTGGCAATCGCAATCATTCTAACTGCCTCGTACGGCCTGGGCCCTTTTGCGCACGACATTGACAACTACCTGCCCGCGCTGGCTGCAATGCAGTTATTCCTGATCTCAACGGTGCTTGTCGTGACAAACGTTAGTTTTGCCGTACTCGAATGGCAACGCGCACAGTTTGAGAGCAACTTGCATCAACGCTTTTCGGACATGATTGTGTCGTTGACCAGCCGGCTCATCGACGCGGGTTCTTCACGGCTCGACAAGGTAATTGCAGAGTCATTGAACTTGATAGGAAGTTTTTCGCAGGCAGATCGGTGTGTGCTGATGCAAACAGAGGATGATGGCGCGACCGTCTCCGCGACGCACCGCTGGGCCGCTGATGGGGTAGACGAATATGCGCTGGAATTTCCCACAGCAAATCTCGGCAATTTCCCCTGGATAACGGAGCAGTTTCGCAGCCGGGGCTACCTGATATTTAATAAATTCGACAGAGTTTTGCCTGAGGGTGCGGAAGAGCTCGATGTTATCCGCCAGGCGATGCCTGATAGCGTTTCCGCTGTCTACATTGGCCTGTTTGCAGACGAACGCCTCGTTGGCGCTATTGGGTACGGCTACCTCACGCGCAATATTCACTGGAGCAACGAGTCACTGTCGCTGATGTACCTTGTTGGCCAGCTCTTCGCCAATATTGTGCGGCGCAAGAGATCAGAACAGGAACTTGAGTTATATCGGAAAAGGCTACGTACACTCACCAAGGATATGGCGGTCGCTGATGAACGCACCCGTCGCCGAACGGCCGTGGACTTGCATGACACCATTGGCCAAAATCTTGCGGTTGCGCGCATGAAGGCGGGAAAATTACTGGCACAGTTTGACAACTTGTCGGAACTCACTCATTTGCGAAATCTGATTGACGATGCCTTGCGCGGGACGCGCTACCTTATCGCAGACCTCAGCCCGACCATACTTTACGAACTGGGACTGGTGCCTGCCTTGCAATCCCTCGCAGAACGATTTGCCTTAGCCAATGATATCGAATGCGAAGTTGAGGAAGTCGGAATGACCTGGCAGCCGGACAACGATCTGGGCATTGCCCTGTATCGCGCGGTGCAGCAGTGCCTTAACAATATTGCCCGGCATGCGCATGCTGCAAAAGCGACGCTCCGTGTTTCCTGGGGCGAATCGCTCGTCGACATCGAGGTGATCGACGACGGCATAGGCTTTGACGAAGTTGAACTCGCAAATGTGCAACCTCACGGGGAGGGCTTCGGCCTTTTCTCCCTGCGAGAGGGCGTTAATTTGATGGGGGGGCAGGTTAGAATAACTTCAGCCAGGGGGCTCGGCACCACCGTGCGCATTTCTGTTCCGCGGCATACGACAGGGACTCATTCATGACCATTCGAATTATGATCGCGGATGATCACCAGGTATTGCGCGAGGGGTTACGAACGCTACTTGAAGATCCTCCGAGGTACCGCGTGACGGGCACGGCCTGCGATGGGCGCGAAGCGGTGGCGATGGCGCGCAAGCTGAATCCGGATGTCGTCATTATCGATATCGCAATGCCGGAATTAAACGGCATAGACGCAACGAAGCGCATGCTCGCCGATCGGCCGGATTTGCGCGTCATCGCTTTATCGATGCATTCTGACAAGCGCTATATTTCAGGAATGCTTGAGGCAGGAGCGCTTGCTTATGTCCGCAAAGAATCGGCCTTCGAAGAGATTGCTGCGGCGGTAGATGCGGTTAGTAAAGGCGAGGTGTTCCTGGGCGAGGGCGTGGCCAGCGTCGTCGTCAATGACTACCGCAGAATGATGGCGCGCAAGTCGTCGGTTGAGCCAGACCTGTTGTCGATTCGCGAACGTGAAGTCCTGCAACTGATTGCTGAGGGCTACAAGACCTCGGAAATTGCCGCACGTCTTTGTGTGAGCGCCAGCACGGTCGAGACGCATCGCCGGCAAATCATGACGAAACTTGACCTCGACAGTGTAGCAGCCCTCACCAAGTACGCGATTCGTAAAGGATTTATTGGTCTCGACGACTGATCACGGGGCGCCAGCCGTGGCGCTGTCCTAAGGTAAATCGTACGCGCAAATCAGCGTTTCCCTGATATTTTTACTGCCCGTTCTCGCGTCAAATAGCGGCTGTTGAGTAGGCTGCGGCAAATAGCGGTCTGCTGGTTTGTTGCGAGACAGGTTTGGGCAAAAATCTTAACGTAAACAGTCGCTGGGCGAGCTGGCAGGTCGTAGTGTCGGCCTTGCTGTTTGCGTGCGCGTTCTGGATTCTGGACACCGGCAGCGAATTGTGGCGCTCCGACGCCGGCCTGTTTGCCGCCATCGTGCCGCAAGGCGACCAGTTTCTGATGCGTTTGCTGTATGCCTCGATCTTTGCCGTTGCCGGCTCGATAGCCGGAGCCGCCGTACAGCGCGGCCGCGACCTTGAAGAGTTCGCGATCGAGAAGTTGAGAGATAGCGAGAGAAAGTACCATGCGCTACTCGCATCATCCTTCGACTCTGTACTGATTCTTGGCAGCGACGCGAGAATCGTTGAGGTCAGCGATTCGGCCGCCGCGCTATTTGGATGTTCTGCCCGTGCAATGACTGGCACTGCGATCGACAATTTTGTCGAGATCGAAGCGGGAATGAACCCGCAATTGGGTGACAGATTCAGCGACCATCTTCGCGACGTAGAACGGCCGGGGCATGAAGTGATCGCGGTGCGCGCCCACGGCGTCCACGGCCGCCGCTTTCCCGCCGAGATTCGAGTCACCCCTATGCCGCCCGGTGGGCAAAGCCTGTATACGCTGGCAATTCGCGAAACTACCTCAACGGTCGTTGCACAAAAGGCACTGCGTCATTCGGAGCGCCGCTACCAGGCCCTGTTTGAGAACATTCCGGACGGCGTCTACCGAAGCTTGCCGAACGGTCGCCTGCTAGCCGGCAATCCGGCTCTGCAACGGATGCTGGGGTATGACTCGATGGCCGCGTTGCTTGCCTCTGCCAATACCCGAGACTTTTTCTGCGACCAGCTACAGCGCGAAGCTTTAATGACGAAACTTGAGGAGAGTGGAGAAGCGCGCAATTTTGAGCTAAGTCTCAAGCGTCGGGACGGCAGCAAATTGCTGGCACTGGCAAATATTTCCGTTGTAAACAACGACGACAACGAAGGCGTTGTGTATGAGGGCACTTTGACCGATATCTCGGAACTGCAGGAAGCGAGATCCGCGATGCGAGAAAGTGAAGAGCATTTTCGGGCGTTGTGTGAGCACGCTCTGGACGTCATTAACGTTATCAATACCGATGGAGAAATTACCTACAGCAATCCGTCAAGCACCTGCTTATCCCATCGGTCGCCTGCAGAACAAATTGGACTCAAACTGTTTCGCTCTGTCCATCCCGAAGATTTGCCAGAAGTCAGCAGGTTAATTGCCGAGGGATTCGCGCGTCCCGGCACGCCAAAGCGCTTTACCTGCCGCGTAGTTCGCGAGGATGGTGCATTGCGTTTCATAGAAGCCGTTGGCGTCGCTTTTCAGACGCACAAAGGAGAATTGCGCGCGGTTATTCACTCGCGCGACCTTACCGAACATGTGGAGGCCACGGGAAAGTTAGGAATCCCGCGGGGCGCCAAACCCGTCGGTGCGACGGCTGCCTGAGTATATTTTTTTATGACCGCAACGGATTCCGTTGCGACCGAAATTCACGAATGGTCTAAATCGCCATTCCCAAGCGACACGGCCTGCGGAGCAGGCTGCACTGGTATTGGAAGCCCAAATCATGAGTAAACGAATGAATCGCCTGTTAATAGTTGATGTTGCTGAAGAGAAGTCCAGGAAATTTTCCAGAATTGCGAGCCGACTTGGCTACAAAACGGCAATTGCCACTACTCTCGGCGAGTTCATTGTCAATCTGTCCGAGTTCGCCCCATCAGTCGTATTGATCGATCTGCCGTCAATCGGCAACGGCGGAATTGATTGCCTGAAGGCGCTGCGTGATCAAGAGTCTAGCGCTCACATCGTCCTGACCAGCAGCGACAATGAGCGCGAGCTCGAGACTGCCAAGCAGCTTGCCGGTTTTATGGGTTTGACGGTTGTCGCTTATCCTCGATCGTCAATGTTTGCCAGTGCAATGCGAGATGAATTGCAAAGAGTGCGTCACTTGCAGACGAATTTGAGGTCTGACGATCTGCGCCGGGCGCTAAAGAAAGGCGATGTCTGTCCTTACTATCAGCCGAGGGCGAGCTGCGATAAAAAACAAAACGGCGCAATACTGGAGGTGGAGGTGTTACCTCAGTGGCACATCGCAGAAAATAAATCGCTTTTGCCGGAGGATTTCTACTGGCTTGCGCAAAATGCCGGCTTGATGCCGCAAACAATCAATACCGTATTGCGGCAAGTCGTTGAGGACATGTCGATGTGGCAAAAGCGAAAAATACCGCTGCGAGTTGCAGTTAAGCTGCCCGCCGCATCGCTTGCCGACCAGGATCTGGCCGACTTCCTGTTTGAAATTATGCGTGCCGCAAAACTGGATACTTCGCTTATGACCCTCGAAGTTTCAGAAGCCGATGTGATGAATTTTTGTGCCACTGCGACGGAAAACCTTGGCCGCCTGAAAACCATGGGTTTCAAGTTGGCGATTGATGATTTTGGCACGAGCTTTTCCTCGATCGAGCAACTCTGTCGCCTGAAATTTGATGAGATCACCATCGATCCGTCACTGGTATTGGAGAGCCGCAGCAGCAGCGAAGCCAGGGCAATCGTTGAAGCGACCGTGGCCCTCGGTCACAAGTTGGG
The DNA here is from genome assembly GCA_013003155.1 of Woeseia sp. Classification (GTDB taxonomy): domain Bacteria; phylum Pseudomonadota; class Gammaproteobacteria; order Steroidobacterales; family Woeseiaceae; genus Woeseia. Next base: position 19,352 of record JABDKF010000210.1, read on the forward strand.
CTTAAGCGTTTGCGCGGAAGGCGTCGAGTCACGCCGCACCTTGAATTACGTTGGCAAAGTGGGCTGCAACAAGGCGCAGGGCAATTTCATCAGCGGTCCCTTACTGGCCAGTAAACTCGAGGACCACATCGGCCAACAGCGAAAATCGGCCGCGGCCTGCTAGCCGCAGCGCAAACCAGCAGTAGGGCAACGCTATAGCCAGCCGCGTCGTTTGAATATCGTTATTAATGTGGTTGCGACAGTCGCCATCAGGGCCAGCACGGCGAAATAACCGAATTGCCAGCCTAATTCGGGCATGAAGCCAAAGTTCATCCCGTAGATACCGGCAAGCAGGCCCAGCGGCAGGAAAATAACGGTGGCAATCGTCAATACCCGCATAACCTGGTTCAGGCGATGCGACAGCAGGCTCAAGTGGGTGTTTAGCAGATCGGCTCCCAGTTCCTGGTTGAGTTGGCAAAGGCTTGCCAGGCGACCCATGTTTTCATACAAATCCATAAATTCGTGGCGATTTAGCGCAACCGGCAGTTCTGCCGTTCCCTTACACAGTTCTTCCATCACGTTTTCCTGATAAACGAGATGTCTGCGCAGCCGTTTCAGAGCCCGGTTGTAGCGGCTGAGGCTTTCGATCACGGCATCGTTGCCGCTCTCATAAAGTTCGTCTTCGAGATCGTTGAGGTATTCTTCCAATGCCAGCACTTCCGGTGTGTAGGCATCCACTATCTTGCGGCTGATCTGGTAGGCGACGTGCCCCGTACCTGCCTGCATTAGCTGCTTGTCTTTGCCCGCCAGCGTATACACTTTGTCAATGCTGGGGATTTCCTTGTGATGGCGCGACACAACAAAGTTCTTGCCAATAAACAGGGCAAGATCCGCAACGACTGGGTCGCTGTCCTGATACGCTGTGATCAGGTCACGCAGCATCATGAATACGAAAGCTGAAAAAATTTCGAGCTTCGGTGGATGTCGCAGTCGCTGCGCATCCTGTATAGCGAGCTGAGGAATCGAGAAGTTCGCCGTCAGGAATTGGTTCTCGGCGTCATCCGGTTCGCCGGTAATATCAACCCATATGGTCTTGCCGGAATCAATAGACCAGCGTTCCAGTAATTCAACGCCGCCTTCCAGAAGAGTTTGGTCTGCAGCGTCGTAAAGCAATGCGCGAATCACAGACATCAGTTTTTCTCCTTAATGGCAGGGGCAGATTGTTCGCCGGCCAGAACCTCGACCTGCAACGGCTTCAAGGTGTCGAGGTGTACGTCCCGTTGCGGGAACGCGATCACGATACCCTCCCGCTCGAATAATTCCGCGATACGGTGCCGAATATTGCTGCATATCAAACGCAGTGCTCCCTGGCCCGCCGCACCGGCGTTCGTCCAAAAATAGGCTTGAAATATCAACGCGCTATCGCCGTAGTCGATAAAAAAGACCTGGGCCGGCGGCTCCGCCAATACGTCGGGCTCTTCCTTAACCGCTTGCAAAAATAACTCAGCAACCCTGCGCGTTGGCGAACC
>JABDKF010000217.1 GCA_013003155.1 Woeseia sp.
CGTATCGCAGCGCTAGCGAGTTTTTTTAAGATAGGCTCGAGAGGGCGAATATCCAGAGTGGATTTGCAGGCGCGCCGTCAGTAGCATGACGGCGCGCCTGTTTTTCGGTTACCACGCGCGACAATAATAAGAACGGACCCATCCTGATGCAGATGACTACCCTTATGCTTGTGCTGTTGGCGACAGCCGCCGCCGCGTTTAGTGCGGGTCGGAGCCGTTCGCTGCAGACAGTGGGTGGAGCCAGCAAAGTCGTCAAACTGCACTCGCTGCCCGGTTACTACGGCTACTTCACGGCCTTGTGCTGTCTGCTGCCCGCGTTAGGCCTCATTCTTGTTTGGCAGTTCGTCGAGCCGCGCGTGATTACCGCCTACCTCGTAAGCGGTTTGACTGAGGCGCAACAGGCATTGTCAGCGGGTGAGCTCGACCTGCTCCTCAACAATATTCGCAACCTTGCCACCGGCGACGCGGTCGCGGGCACCGTCGATGCTTCATTGCGCAGCGCGGCATTGCGCTACCAGACGGTTACGCAGCAAAGCCAGTTTTGGCTCTCTGTTAGCGCGCTGGCAGTCGCCGTGTTTGGCGCGGCAATCGCATGGCGTCGGATTCACCCTGAATTTCGGGCGCGTAACCGGGTCGAGACCGTCATGCTGGGCACGCTGATTGTCGCCTCAAGTATTGCGATCCTGACGACAATCGGCATTGTTCTATCAGTGCTGTTCGAGTCGCTGCGTTTTTTTGGCGAAGTGCCAATAAGCGATTTCCTTTTTGGGCTGACGTGGAGCCCGCAAACTGCAATTCGTGCGGACCAGGTAGGTTCGTCAGGCAGCTTCGGCGCGGTTCCCCTTTTCGCCGGCACGCTGTTGATTACGACAATCGCGATGACGGTCGCCGTCCCGGTTGGCCTGATGACAGCGATCTATCTCTCGGAATTTTCCAACAGCAACGTGCGCACCGTCGCAAAGCCTCTTCTCGAGGTGTTAGCCGGTATTCCGACCGTCGTTTACGGTTTTTTTGCCGCGCTCACCGTGGCACCCGCCATTCGCGGCTTTGGCGAAGGCCTGGGGCTGGACGTTGCCTCGGAAAGCGCGTTGGCGGCGGGCCTCGTTATGGGCATCATGATTATCCCGCTCGTGTCCTCCCTGTCAGATGATGCGATCAATGCCGTACCGCGCGCCATGCGCGACGGCGCTCTCGGGCTAGGCGCGACAAGGGCAGAAACCATTTTGCAAGTCATTCTACCCGCTGCGTTACCCGGCATTGTCGGTGGCATCCTGCTCGCTGTCTCGCGCGCAATTGGTGAGACGATGATCGTTGTGATGGCTGCTGGCCTCGCGGCAAATCTCACAGCAAATCCGTTCGAGGCCGTTACCACTGTGACGGTCCAGATCGTGACGTTGCTGGTCGGCGATCAGGAGTTCGACAGCGCCAAGACGCTTGCGGCGTTCGCGCTCGGGCTCATGCTGTTTGTTGTGACGCTGTGTCTTAACGTGATCGGTCTGCACGTCGTGCGCAAATACCGTGAGCAGTACGAATGATGGCTGATACTTCTGACACGCGCCGCAAGGTCGAGGCTGGCTTGAAGCGACGTTATCGTAAAGAAAAGGTCTTGCGTTATTCGGGCCTCGCCGCGACCCTGTTGGGCCTCATTTTTCTGGTCGTTTTTTTCGCAACCCTGGTTGCGAAAGGCACCTCGGCGTTTCAGCAGACCTACGTCGCCCTGGATGTCGAATTTTCTGCAGAGCAATTGGCCCCGAGCGGCACACTCGATCTCGAATACGCGGATTTCGACGCAGTGGTAAGGAATGCGCTGCGCGAGAAATTTCCTGGCGTTCGTGAGCGGCGCGCACGCCGCGACCTCAACCGCCTGGTAAGCATCGGCGCTGGCTTCCAGTTGCGCGACCTGCTGGCGGCGAATCCGGAGCTGCTGGGATCAAGCGTTACCGTCTGGGTACCTGCAGCGGCCGTGGTTGACATGGTGATCAAAGGCAACATAGCGCGCGACGGGGATGCTTCAACGCGACCGGTATCCGACCAGCAGTTGATGTGGATCGATGAACTGCTCGAAGACGGCAGCCTCGAAAAGCGATTCAATTCTGCGCTGTTCAGCAACGGGGATTCCCGGGAGCCGGAGTTGGCGGGTATCAAAGGCGCGCTAATGGGCTCCTTTTACATGCTCGTCATTACGATCGTTCTTGCGTTCCCGATTGGCGCTGCAGCGGCAGTTTACCTGGAAGAGTTCGCCCCTCGCAATCGCTGGTCGGACCTGATTGAAGTTAACATCAACAACCTTGCGGCAGTGCCGTCCATCGTTTTTGGTTTGCTGGGCCTCGCAGTATTTATTAACTGGATGTCTTTGCCACGTTCGGCGCCGCTTGTGGGCGGCCTGGTACTCGCGTTGCTGACGTTGCCGGTCATCATTATTGCGTCGCGCGCAGCGATCAAAGCCGTGCCACCTTCGATTCGTGAGGCGGCACTGGGTCTCGGGGCATCGCGCATGCAGGTTGTCACCCAGCACGTGCTGCCGCTCGCGTTACCCGGCATGCTGACCGGCGCCATCATCGGCATGGGCCGTGCCCTCGGTGAATCGGCGCCACTACTGATGATCGGAATGGTCGCGTTCATCGTTGATGTGCCGCAAGGATTTACGGACCCTGCCACCGCACTGCCGGTGCAGATTTATTTATGGGCGGACAGCCCGGAACGCGCTTTCGCGGAAAGAACCTCGGCAGCAATCATTGTCTTGCTCGTGTTTTTGCTGGTAATGAATCTGGCGGCGGTTATCATGCGAAAGCGCGTCGAACGGCAATGGTAGAGAGCACGAAATGTTTGGAGCAGGGCGCGCATGGCAATGACTGAAATCAGTACGTTCGACGATCAGCAGGCGGAGATTGTGACGGCACCACGCGATCAACCGGATACCGAAGTGACGAAACACGAATTCGCAGAACCCGATGCGAAAACGGTCGGCGACGTGCGCTCAAAAAATCCGCGCATGATCGCCAGTGATGTGAATGTCTGGTATGGGGATATTCATGCCATCAAGAACGTAACGCTCGAAATCGGCAGCAATGAGGTCATCGCATTAATTGGCCCCTCTGGCTGTGGTAAGTCGACATTCCTGCGATGCCTTAATCGCATGAACGATTCAATCGACGTGGCGCGTGTAACGGGTGATATCAGTCTCGACGGCCAGAACATCTATAGTAAAGAGCTGGACCCGGTCGCCTTGCGAGCCCGGGTGGGCATGGTGTTCCAAAAGCCGAACCCGTTTCCCAAGAGTATCTACGACAATGTGGCCTATGGCCCGCGTATTCACGGTTTGGCGGCGAACCGCGCCGAGCTTGACGACATTGTGCACCGCAGCCTCGATCGTGCCGGTCTGCTGAAGGAAGTGCGGGATCGGCTGGACGAACCCGGAACCGGTTTATCCGGTGGCCAGCAGCAGCGACTGTGTATTGCCCGTACCATTGCGGTGAATCCCGAGGTCATCCTTATGGATGAGCCGTGTTCCGCACTTGATCCCATCGCCACCGCCCGTATTGAGGATTTGATTGACGAACTCTCGTCCAAGTACGCAATTGTTATCGTTACGCACTCGATGCAACAGGCGGCACGCGTGTCACAACGGGTGGCCTACTTTCACTTGGGTGACTTGATAGAAGTGGATGAAACTGACCGGGTATTTACAAACCCACGTCACAAACTCACCGAAGACTACATTACGGGTCGCTTCGGTTAACCGGCCCGATTCGAGGGTGCGCTAAGGCCGCGTTCTCGCAGGTTTTTTGCGAACAGGCGGGCGTAGACGTCGGGTGAAAAACCGGCCACCACCGTTTTCCCTTTCGATAGTACCGGTCGTTTTATCAGCGTGGGGTTTTCCAGCATCAAGGCCAACGCCCGCTCGGCATTGAGGTCGCTGCGGTCGGCCTCCGGGATACGCCGCCAGGTCAGGCTGCGCTTGTTCAGTAATGTCTGCCAGCCAATCGCATCGATCCAGCGCTCCAGCATGGCGACGTCGTGTCCGTTCACCCTGAAATCGTGAAAAGTGGCGGACACACCGTGCTCTTCGAGCCAATTCATGGCTGACCGGCAACTGTCGCAACTCTTGATGCCAAAAACCACCGCCATTCAAGCTTCCTCGTTCGCGTTTCTCAGTAACTCATTCAAGCCTGTCTTCGCCCGGGTCTTCGCGTCAACCCTCTTCACTATTACGGCGCAGTAAAGTGAATGAGACCCGTCTTTTGCCGGCAGGTTTCCTGAAACGACGACAGAACCAGCCGGAATTCGTCCGTAGCTGATTTCGCCGCTTTGACGATCATAAATGCGCGTGCTTTGACCCAGGTAAACTCCCATCGAAATGACAGAACCCTGCTCGACGACAACGCCCTCGACGACTTCTGAGCGAGCGCCAATGAAACAGTCGTCTTCGATAATAGTCGGTGTTGCCTGCACCGGTTCCAGCACGCCGCCGATGCCAACGCCGCCCGACAGGTGCACGTTGCGGCCGATTTGCGCGCAGCTTCCGACGGTGGCCCAGGTGTCGACAAGTGTGCCGCTATCGACGTAGGCACCAATATTTACATAGCTCGGCATCAGGATGACATCTTTGGCAATGAACGCGCCGCGTCGCACTTGCGCATCCGGTACAACGCGAACGCCGGCCTTGCGAAATTGTTCCTCATCGTAGGTCGCAAATTTCAGGGGTACCTTGTCAAAATACCTGCTGGCGCCGTCGGCCATAAGCTTATTGTCGTTCAGCCGAAAGCTCAGGAGCACCGCTTTCTTCAGCCAGTCATTGACCTGCCATTTGCCGGCCACTTTCTCGGCAACCCTGACCTCACCGCTATCCAGCAGGGCCAGCGCATTATTGACGGCCTCGCGCAAGTCCTGCGTCGCAAAGTCACGTTCATCACGTTTCGCGAAGCCCGCGTCAATAAGTTGTCTGCATTGTTGGTGATTCATGGGAGATCCGGAGTGTTGGCCGTTAGGATTGCGAATCCAGTTTTTCTGTCAAATGGGCTCGCAGTTTGTCACAGACATCTTTGCTCAGTGGTCGGCCGCTTTCATCAACCAGGTAAAATACGTCCTCGGCACGTTCGCCAATGGTCAATACCTTGGCGGTATCGATATCGATACCAAACTCAATGAACGCTTGCCCGAGCGTACTCAACAGGCCTGGCCTGTCGGCCGCAACAATCTCCAGAATTGTGCGACGGTTCGCGATGTCTTCGTCAAAATAAAAAGCGTTTTTCGTTGAGAACATGCGTGCCTGGCGCGGTGCTGAGCGCGTCACAGGTTTCGCATGATCATCTTCTGTCGTCAAAACCTGTTGCAGTACATTCTTGATCCTGCGGAGACGCGCGCCGTCGATTTCAGTGCGCGAATCGAGCTCCATGAACACAAAAGTATCCATACTAAAGTTATTTTGTAGCGGCACGATTCGCGCATCGACAATGGTCATACCGAGCTCGGCCAGCAACGATGTTGTTTGTGCGAAAGTGCGCTTCTGACTCGGAGTGTAAAGTAGCGCCTCAATGCCATCACCGTTTGGCTGGCGCCGCACGTCCAGGAAGCCAGTTGCAGAGGCAAGATCGGCCTGCAGCATGACTTTGGTGTGCCAGGCAATTTCGCTGCCGCGATAGCGCAGGAAATAGTCCTCAGTGAGCAGGGCGTCCCAGAGGGGCGCAGTCTGAGCGTCGCTCAGACCGTCCTCATGCAGTATCGCACGGGCCGTATCCTGTTTGTCCTTGATCATTTCGGACCGGTCGACGGGATTTTCCAGGCCGTTGCGCAAGGCCCGCGTCGTGTGGTTGTAGAGATCGCGAAACAACGTCGCTTTCCAGGAGTTCCACAGTTTCGGGTTGGTGCCGCGGACATCCGCGACTGTCAGCAGGTAAAGGTAGTTCAGGCGTGCCTTGTCGCGCACTTCGGCAGCGAATTCATTGATGACATCGGGATCGCCGATGTCCTTCTTCTGTGCCGTCATTGACAAAAGCAGGTGACTGCGCACCAGCCAGGCGACAGTTTTTGCATCGTATTCGCTCATGCCATGCTCAAGGCAAAATGCCTGGGCATCGATGGCGCCGAGTTCGGAGTGATCGCCACCTCGGCCTTTCGCGATATCGTGAAACAGACCGGCAAGGTAGATCACTTCGGGCTTGTCGAGCGACTGCATGATTTGGCTGCAATGCGGAAATTCGTCATCGAAGCGTGGCAGCGCAAAGCGTCGCAGGTTGCTGACGACGAATAAGGTATGTTCGTCCACCGTGTAGGCATGAAACAAATCGTACTGCATACGCCCCACGATGCGCCCGAACGCCGGTATATAGAGGCCCAGCACGCCGTAGCGATTCATGCGCCGCAGTTGGTGCGTCACGCCCTCAGACGCACGCAGAATATTCAGAAACAGGCGATGGTTGCGCGGGTCCTGACGAAACGTTTCGTCGATCAAATACAAGTGACGCTTGATAAGACCGACCGTCAGAGCGCTCACACCGCGAATGTCCGGCCGTTGCTGCAGCAGCAGGAACAATTCCAGCAGTGTGCTTGGCTCGTTCGAAAAAACCTGGTCATGAACCGTTTGCAGGTAGCCATTCTTGATTTCGAAGCGTTCATTCAACGGCTGCGGTGTGGCCTGCGGATCCATCAAGATCGCTTCTTCAAACAGCTGCAACAACATTTCGTTTAACCGGCTCAATTCCATTACCGTCCGGTAATAACGTTGCATCAATTGTTCGACGGCCAGCGTGTAGGCCGCGTCTTCAAAGCCGAGCATTTTCGCAAGGTTCGTTTGATGGTCGAACAGGAGCCGGTCTTCACGGCGCCCGGTAAGCAGATGCAAGGCAAAACGAACGCGCCACAGGAATGCCTGACCGGCCAGCAACTTGTTTAGCTGTTCGTCCGTCAGGAAGCCATGGTCAACAAGCTCGGCCAGCGTCGCCGCGCCGAAATGCCGTTTAGCCACCCAGCCAATCATCTGGATGTCGCGCAATCCGCCAGGGCTGCCTTTGACGTTGGGCTCCAGTTTATAGGCGGTGTCGTCGTAGCGGTGGTGCCGATCCTGTTGTTCCTCGACCTTCGCTTCAAAAAAAGGTTTTGTCGGCCAGACCGCGGGTGGTGCGACGGCTGCGGACATTTCCTCGAACAGCGCTGGCGGGCCGCTGAGCAGGCGCGCCTCCATTAGCGTGGTCGCAACGGTGATGTCCGCAACCGCTTCGGCGCGGCATTCCTTCACTGTCCTGACGCTTTGGCCGAGCTCAATGCCCGCATCCCACAAATCCGTCACGAAACTGCTGATTCTCTGCTGTGCGTCGTTGTCCGGCGTTTTCTTGAC
>JABDKF010000234.1 GCA_013003155.1 Woeseia sp.
CTGTTGTGGCTTTTTGCTCATGGTCAGAACCCTTTGGCTGTCGCCCGTGCGGGGCAGAGATCCTGCCGGTGCCCGCGCCGCCTGCTCAGGATATCGGCTTGCCGAGATTTCGCAATCGAAGTACGCCTTTAATGGAGCGCAGCGCCTGCAGCGTGTCCTCGGGCACGGGGCCGTCGAGATCAACCACCGTGTAGGCGAGGTCACCGTGCGACTTGTTCAGCAGGTCGGCAATATTCAGGCTGGCATTGGCCAGGCAGGTCGAAATCTGCCCCACCATGTTCGGCACGTTCGCATTGGCGATCGTGATGCGATACGCCTCGGCGCGCGGCATGATCGCTTCGGGAAAATTAACAGACGAACGAACGTTGCCGTTCTCGAGGTATTCCTTGAGGTTTTCGGCCACCATAATGGCGCAGTTCTCCTCCGCCTCATGGGTGGACGCGCCCAGGTGTGGCAAAGCGACGACTTTCTTGTGACGGATAAGCTCCGGCGTCGGGAAATCGCAGATGTAGGAATGCAGCTTGCCGCTATCCAGCGCTGCAATCGCGTCACCCGTGTTGACGACCCCACCGCGTGAAAAATTTATCAGCACGCTGCCGTCTTTCATCAGTTTCAGGCGCTCAGCGTTCACGATGCCTTTCGTCGCATCGACGAGCGGCACGTGTACGCTGACAGCGTCGGATTCCTTGAAGAGACGATCCAGCGTCTCGACCTGCTTGACGCCGGAGGACAATTGCCAGGCACGCTTGACCGTGATCTTCGGATCGAAGCCAACGACTTTCATGCCAAGCGCCAGCGCGACGTTGGCGACTTCGACCCCGATCGCGCCCAAACCAATCACGCCCAGCGTACGGCCCGGCAGTTCAAACCCCACGAACTGTTTTTTGCCAGCCTCGACGGCTTTGGACAGTGCATCACCGGTTTCGGTCAAGTCCTTGACGTATTCACTGGCTTCGCAAATATTGCGGGCAGCGAGCAGCAGGCCCGCTACGGCGAGTTCTTTGACGGCGTTAGCGTTGGCGCCCGGCGCGTTAAATACCGGAATACCGCGCTCGCTCATCGCAGCAACCGGGATATTGTTGACGCCGGCGCCTGCGCGGGCAATCGCTGTCACGGACTCCGCGATGGGCGTGTTGTGCAGATCCTGCGAGCGCAGAATAATGGCGTCAGGCTCGCTCGATTCCGAGGTCACTTCGAAGCGGTCACGCGGTAAACGGCGCAAGCCGGCGACAGCGATATTATTGAGCGTCAGTACTTTGAGCATAGTCAGATATTTACCGGGATAAACGGGCAGGAAAATCAGGCACGCGAGCGTTCGAACTCGCGCATAAATTCAATCAGTGTGTCGACACCGGACTCCGGCATCGCGTTGTACATGGATGCGCGCATTCCGCCAACGGAACGGTGCCCTTTGAGATTGGCCAGTCCGGCTGCGTCTGCGCGGCTCAAAAAGTCTGCGTCGAGGCTGGGCTCGGCAAGCACAAACGGCACGTTCATCCAGGAACGTGCATCCTGCGCTACCGGGTTCGAATAAAAATCAGAATCATCGATGGCTGCATACAGTTTGCGGGCTTTACGCGCATTGATCTTGCCCATAGCGTCAAGGCCACCCAATGCCAGCGTGTGTTCGAACACCAGACCGGCCACATACCATGCAAACGTTGGCGGCGTGTTGGTCATAGAGCCCGACTCCGCGAACGCCTTGTAAGTAAGCAGCGTTGGCACGTTGTCCCTTCTCGGCTCCAGCAGGTCCTTCCGAATGATGACGATGGTGATCCCGGCAGGACCGATATTTTTCTGGGCGCCGGCATAAATCAGGCCAAAGCGGTTTACCTCGAGCGGCCGCGACAAAATGGTACTGGACATGTCAGCAACAAGCGGGACGCTGCCGGTCTTTGGAATAAAGTGAAACTCGACCCCGCCGATTGTCTCGTTCGGCGTGTAGTGCAGGAAGGCAGCGTCTTTGGTCAACTGCCAGGTGGCGGCGTCGGGAATATGCGTATGGGAACTGTCGGCACTGCTTGCGGCAACATTGACGTTGCAAAATCGGGACGCCTCTGCGATGGCTTTTTTCGACCAGCTGCCGGTCTGCACGTAGTCGGCGGTGTCCGACGGCTGGGCGAGGTTTAACACCGTCATCGCGAACTGTAGCGTCGCGCCACCTTGCAAAAACAGCACGCTGTAATCGTCGTTGATGCCGAGCAGCGTCCGAAAATCGGCTTCAGCTTTCTCAGCGACGGCCATGAAGTCTTTGCCGCGATGGCTGACTTCCATAACCGACATGCCGCTGCCCTGCCAGTCCGGAATATCATTTCGAATGCGCTCGAGCACGGCATCGGGCAGCGCAGCAGGCCCTGGGCTGAAGTTTAAAACACGGGACATTGGAGAGTTTTCCTTGGGTTCAACGCAGTAACAGGTCGGCAAAAAAGGCGCGAGTTTATAGCAATACGAGGGTTGCTTTGTTACGGCAGAATCTTTTTATTCCTGCCGTTAATCGTCGGCCTCTTCCGCCTCCGCCTCAATCCGCGCAAGCCCCACCAAACGTTTGCCCGACTCCACCCGGATCAAGCGCACACCCTGCGTGTTGCGACCAATTACGGAAATGTCGCCGACCGGCGTGCGCACCAGCGTGCCACTGGAGCTGATCAGCATGATTTCATCGTCTTCACGCACCTGCAGTGCACCGACCGTGCGTCCGTTACGATCGCTGGTCTGAATAGCGATGACGCCGCGGCCGCCACGACCCTGGGTGGGGAAATCGTCAATATTGGTGCGTTTGCCGTAGCCATTTTCTGTCGCTGTCAGCACCTTGCCGTCGCTGGCGATCAGCAAACCTATAACTTCGTGATCGTCTTCCAGCTTGATGCCACGGACACCCGCGGCACCGCGGCCCATCGCACGCACGTCTGTTTCCTTGAAGCGAATGGCCTTGCCGTTGCTCGCGACCAGCAGAATTTCCTGCTCGCCATCCGTTAACGCAACGTCCACAAGGCGGTCGTCTCTGAGATCGATCGCGATAATGCCGTTGCTGCGCGGCCGCGAAAACTGGCTCAACGGTGTTTTCTTGACGGTACCGCCGCTCGTCACCATGAAAACGAAACTGTCTTCGGTGTATTCCTTGATGGGCAACACGGCATTGATGCGCTCACCGGCGGCCAGCGGCAGCAGGTTGACGATGGGC
>JABDKF010000239.1 GCA_013003155.1 Woeseia sp.
GAAGGTGCTTTGCGCCGCGTGATGGCCAACGCTGAATTTACGGGACAACCGATTAGCCTTGATTTTGCGAAGGAGGCGTTGCGTGACCTGCTAGCCTTGCAAGAGCGCCTGGTATCAATAGAAAACATTCAGAAAACGGTGGCCGCGTATTACAAACTGCGGGTGGCCGATCTGCTGTCGAAAAAGCGCAGCCGTTCGGTAGCCAGACCGCGGCAGGTTGCAATGACATTGGCGAAGGAATTAACGAACCACAGTCTGCCTGAAATTGGCGATGCCTTCGGCGGCCGCGATCACACCACGGTGCTGCACGCGAACCGGCGCATCGCAAGTTTGCGGGAGACTGAAAAACGCATCGATGACGATTACTTGAATTTGTTGAGAACTCTGACAGGATAATGTGGATAAGCCGTGCACAACTGGTTGCCGAAATGTTATCCACAAGCCATCCACAGATTGGCGGCGTTTCGTACAGCTTTTTGCCGCCCAGAAAAAGATGTTTAACCTACTGATTTATAAGCTTTTATTAGAGTTATCCACAGGCGTAGGTGGCCCTAATAATAATAATAAAATATATATCTCCAATTTTTATTAACAGGTGGAATTGATGAAGTTAAGTGCGGCGCGGGAAACTTTGCTGAAGCCTTTGCAGGCGGTGATCGGGGTTGTGGAACGACGGCAAACGATGCCGATCCTGGCGAACGTGTTGCTGGTTGCAAAGAATGGCCAGCTCGCCATCACCGCGACAGATCTGGAAGTTGAGCTCGTCGCAACCGCCGACGTCGATATCGACAATGGCGGGGAAGTCACTGTACCGGGCCGCAAGCTGCTGGATATCTGCAGGGCACTGCCGGAAGGCGCGAAAATTGCGATAGGCCAGAGCGGTGAAAAGCTGGCCGTGCGATCCGGCCGCAGCAAGTTCTCGCTAACGACGCTGCCAGCGGCAGAATTTCCCACCGTAGAGAATATAGACGCCACACAGAGCATCGATGTCCCACAAAGCACGCTGATAAGGCTGTTGGACAAGACCCATTTCTCCATGGCCCAGCAGGACGTCCGCTATTACCTGAACGGCTTGCTGCTGGAAACCGGTGACAAATACCTGCGCGCAGTGGCCACAGACGGGCACCGGCTGGCACTATGTCAGCAGGCGCTGGACGGTCCCAAGCTCAAACAGCAGCAGGTAATCGTGCCGCGTAAGGGCGTGCTGGAGCTGCAAAGACTGTTAAACGGCGAGGGTGCCGTCACGCTGCAGCTTGGCAGTAATCACGTGCGGATTCAGCTAGAGGGCATTCGCTTTACGTCCAAGCTGATCGACGGGCGGTTTCCGGAGTACGAACGAGTCATACCGCAGGACACCAGCAACAAGCTGTCCGCGGATCGCAGCAGCTTGAAAGGCGCTCTGCAACGCACGGCAATTCTGTCGAACGAGAAGTACCGCGGTATCCGCCTGTTAATTCGTGACAGCGGGGTCACCATCCAGGCGCACAACCCGGAACAGGAAGAGGCCGAGGAAGAGCTGGAGGTTGAATACAGCGGCGAAGACATCGAAATTGGCTTTAATGTCAATTACTTACTTGATGCGCTTAACGCCATCGAGGCCGATAGCGTGTCGCTTTCCGTACAAGACAGCAACTCGAGCTGCCTGCTGCGCGAGCCCGACAGCGACGACTGCCGCTTCGTTGTCATGCCCATGCGGCTGTAGTCTGCGAGCGGTCGCTTGCCGCTACGCCACTTTTCCTGCCGTGACTTTCGCTGCCTGCCGGCGGCGGAGCTAGCGCCGCACGCCGAATTCACCCTTATTTTTGGCCCCAATGCCTCGGGCAAGACCAGCCTGCTGGAAGCCATTGGCTATCTAGGGCGCGGGCGGTCGTTTCGGGGTGCCGCGACGCGCGACCTGGTGCGCCACGGCAGCCAGGAGTTTTTGCTCACCGGCCGCGTAGCGTTGGCCGGCAGCGACCATAAGGTTGGCGTAAGCAACGGTCCCGACGGCCTGCAGCAGCGGATCGATGGTGAGAGCGGCGGCGGGCTGGCGGCGCTGGCCGAGCTGCTGCCTTTGCAGGTCATCGATCCGGAGGTTCACGAACTGGTGGCGGGGGCGCCGGAGGGCCGTCGCCGGTTCATGGACTGGATGACGTTCCACGTGGAACAGGGCTACCTGGCCGTCTGGCGGCGCTATCGGCGGGCGCTCAAACAGCGCAACGCCCAGCTCAAGAGCGGCATAAACGCGCTCGACAGCTGGGATGAGGAGCTTGCAGCGGCCGGCACGGAGCTGGACGCGGCGCGCCGCCGGGTGCTTGAGGTGGCGCTGCCGATCATTGAAACCTCGGCATCAGAGCTGCTACAGGCGCCGGTTTCCTTCGATTACCACCGGGGCTGGGCGGCCGATAACAGCCTGCGGGAGGCCTTTACTGAGGGCCGGCAGCGGGACCTGCAGGCAGGAGCGACGCAGTCCGGCCCGCACCGGGCGGATCTGCGCCTGCGCGTGGATGAACGCCTCGCGCGGCGGCTGGTATCGCGCGGGCAGCAAAAGCTGCTGGCCAGTTCGATGGTGCTGGGATCCGTCGCGGTGGTCGCGGAGCGGCTCGGGCGGGTGCCGCTGCTATTGCTGGACGACCCGGCGGCAGAGCTGGACCAGGAGTCCCTGGGACGGCTGATGGCGGCCGTAGCGGCGCTGAAAGGGCAGGTCATCGCGACAGCGTTGACTGCAGAGGCCGCTCCGCTGCCGACGGAGCTTGCCGTGTTCCACGTGGAACAGGGCGACCTCAAAAAGCACGGCTAAACGACCCAAACGCGGTGGCAAAAAAACCGCGGAAGCCCTTGTTTTTATTTGCTCTGAGGGGTCCTTCGCCGGCCGCAAAATGCTACAATGGCCGGCTTGTTTTTTGAGGGCTCCGAATGGCCAAGAACATCGACTATACCTCCAGTAATATCAAGGTCTTAAAGGGCCTCGATGCCGTCAGGAAACGGCCGGGCATGTACATCGGTGATACCGATGACGGCACCGGTCTGCACCACATGGTGTTCGAGGTTGTGGATAACTCCATTGACGAGGCGCTGGCGGGTCATTGCAACGTCATTAGCGTCACGATCCACGCGGATGAGTCCGTTACGATTACCGATGATGGTCGTGGCATACCGGTGGATATGCACCCGGAGGAGGGCCGTTCGGCGGCCGAGGTCATCATGACCGTGCTGCACGCTGGCGGTAAATTCGACGACAATTCCTACAAGGTTTCCGGCGGCCTGCACGGCGTGGGCGTGTCGGTGGTCAACGCGCTGTCAGAAGAACTGACGCTGACCATTCACCGCGACGGCGTCGTCTATCAGCAGGAATACCGCATGGGTGAGCCGCAAGCGCCCCTGGCGGAGACCGGCGAGACGGACAAAACGGGAACGACCATTCGGTTCAGGCCGAGCGACAAGACCTTCACGAACATCGAATTCCACTTTGAAATCCTCGCAAAACGCCTGCGCGAGCTGTCCTTTCTGAATTCCGGGGTTCGCATTGAGCTCGTCGATGAGCGCAGCGATACGCGCGAAGCGTTCGAATACGAAGGCGGTATCCGCGCATTCGTCGAACACCTCAACCGCAACAAGCAGACGATTCATCCGAAGGTCTTTCACTTCCAGCTGGACCGCGACAATGTTGGCGTCGAGGCGGCGCTGCAGTGGAACGACACCTACCAGGAAAGCATGTTCTGCTACACCAACAACATCCCGCAGCGCGACGGCGGCACGCATTTAGCGGGTTTCCGCAGTGCCCTGACGCGCACGATGAACAGCTATATCGAGAAAGAAATTTCCAGCCGCAAAGAGAAATACACGCCCAGCGGCGATGACGCGCGCGAAGGGCTGACCGCCGTGCTGTCGGTCAAGGTGCCGGATCCGAAGTTCTCATCCCAGACCAAGGACAAACTAGTTTCATCTGAAATCAAAGGCATCGTTGAATCAGCAATGGCTGAGCGGCTCGAGGAATTCCTGCTGGAAAATCCGGCCGAGGCGAAAGCCATTGTCGGCAAGATCATTGACGCATGCCGTGCCCGCGAGGCCGCACGCAAAGCCCGCGAAATGACCCGCCGCAAGGGCGCGCTGGACATTGCCGGCCTGCCGGGCAAGCTCGCGGACTGCCAGGAAAAAGATCCGGCGCTGTCCGAGTTGTTTCTCGTCGAGGGTGATTCCGCCGGCGGCTCTGCAAAGCAGGGCCGTGATCGACGCACGCAGGCGATCCTGCCACTCAAAGGCAAAATCCTTAACGTCGAGAAAGCGCGCTTCGACAAGATGTTGTCATCGGCCGAAGTGGGAACGTTAATTACCGCGCTTGGCTGCGGTATCGGTCGTGAAGAATTTGATCCGGACAAGCTGCGCTATCACCGCGTCATCATCATGACGGATGCCGACGTTGACGGCTCGCACATTCGCACGTTGTTGCTGACATTTTTTTATCGGCAAATGCCCGAGCTGATCGAGCGCGGCCACATCTACATCGCGCAGCCGCCGTTGTACAAGATCAAGAAAGGCAAGCAAGAGGTGTACGTCAAAGACGATGCGGAATTAACTTCGCACCTGCTCGCGGCCGCACTCGATACCGCGGCGGTACACGTCAACGCAGATGCGCCACCGTTATCCGGCGTTGCGCTGGAGTCATTGGCGAAAGACTACGTCGCCGTCGAACGCATGATCGAACGGCTTTCCAATCGCTACGATGAGGCCGTGTTGCGCACGCTGGCAGAAGTTGATCCTGTCGACAGTGACACGATGGCGAAAGACGGTCTTGATGCACTGGAAGCCTGGACCAGGCAGTTTTCCGATGCGTTGCCGAAGGCTGCGAAAGGCCGCGCCGGCAACGGCAAGTCTATGTCCTATAGCGCCACGCTCGATCGCGGCGACGGGGAAGGCGAAGGTGTGCGTATCGGCATACTGCGCGAGCAGCACGGTATCGGTGCGACACGCTATTTGCCGCGGGAGTTTTTCGGCACCAGCGAGTACCGGCACATCGTGTCACTGGCGCAAAAACTCGACGGCTTGCTGGGCGAGGGCGCCTATGTCGAACGCGGCGACAAACGCGAACCCATCGAAGAGTTCGGCACCGCCGTGACCTGGCTGCTGGCTGAGGCGCGCAAGGGCCAGTCAATACAACGCTACAAAGGTCTTGGCGAGATGAACCCCGACCAGCTGTGGGACACGACCGTTAACCCCGAAACGCGGCGCCTGCTGCAGGTCAAGATCGAAGATGCGGTCAAGGCAGACGAAGTGTTCACAACTCTCATGGGCGACCAGGTCGAGCCGCGCCGCGAATTTATCGAAAAGAACGCATTGACGGTTTCAAACCTCGACGTCTGATCGCGCCGCCCGTTCCTGGTAGACGCTGCTGATTTCGAGCATCTTCGCTTCTATCCAGGCCTGAACCTCGAGATTAACCTCTTTCGGTGGCCGGCCCGCAGGGCCGATCGGCGGACCGATGCAGAATCTCACGAGACCGGGACGCTTCCAGAAGCTGTGCCGCGGCCAGAGGTCGCCCGCGTTGTGTGCGACCGGCACGATCGGGCAACCCGTGGCGACGGCGAGAGCGGCGCCGCTGATGCCATACTTTTTCGTCTCTCCAGGCGGCATGCGAGTGCCCTCGGGAAACACCGACAACCAGATACCCTCCGCCAGCCGCTGCTTGCCCTGCTCAATCACCTGGGTGACCGCGCGGCGACCGGCTTTGCGATTGATCGCGATCGGCTTCATCAGGGCGAGACCCCAGCCGAACAACGGAATCCAGTGCAGCTCGCGCTTTAAAACCCAGGTCTGCGGCGGAAAGGTTACGAGCTGCGCGTAGGTTTCAAAAACCGACGAGTGCTTGATCATCACGACGCTCGCCTCGTCAGGGATGTGCTCGGTCCCTTCAATGACATAGTCGATGCCGCAAAAGAATTTACCGGCCCACAGCATGAAGTGTCCCCAGCCCCGGCACATGCTGAAGCGCGCGGCATAACCGAAAGGCGCCACCAGCAACACCACCAGGCCGAAAAAAACGGCGGAGCCAAAAAAACAAACCTGGAAAATGAGTGAGCGAATCAGCAGCAAAGGACTACCCGTTATTATTTTTTGTTGACCAGGCTTTTCGCGAACGCCAGCAGGTTGTCATGAGTTTCTATCGACCGCCGCCGTTTTGCGAGCTCGGCTGCCGTCGCGACGCCATTGCCGGTCAGCACCAGCACCGGCGTAGCACCCGCCGCGCTTGCCGCATCGAGGTCCCGCAGCGAGTCACCGACAACCGGTACGCCATCCAGCGTTCTGTCGTAATGGCGCGCAAGCCGCTCCAACAATCCCGGCAGCGGTTTGCGACAGTCGCAACCCTCATCCGGCCGGTGCGGGCAGTAAACGATTCTATCAATGTTCGCGCCATGCTTTGCGGCCAGGCGTCTTAGTTTGCGATGCATTGCGTAGAGAGCCTGGCGATCAAACAGTCCGCGCCCCAGCCCCGATTGATTGGTCGCAACAGCGATCGTATAGCCGGCCTTACTCAATAAGCCAAGTGCTTCCATGCTGCCGGCCAGCGGTAGCCACTCATCGCTGCTTTTTATAAACGATTTCGATTCCCGATTGAGTACGCCATCCCGGTCGAGAATAACGAGCCGGCCGGTCACCACTCAGCTCCGCGCAATGGAGAGTCTGGAGATGTCGGCGACGTTCAGAAACTCGGCGCGCAGGTGCGCAAGTAGGGCCAGGCGGTTCTGCCTGACGCTCGCATCGTCCGCCATCACCATGACCTTTTCAAAAAACTCATCAACGGGCGCCCGCAGTTCTGCGAGGCGCGTCAACACCTGCTGGTACTCGCGCTGACTGACAAGATCCGCGACAGCGGCACGCGCAGTCTGCAGCGCTTCTAACAGCGCATGCTCGGCCTGGTCAGTGAACAGTGCGGCACGCGGTTCCGCATCGCCCGAGAATTCAGCCTGCCGCAATATGTTGGCGATGCGCTTGTTGGCCGCGGCGAGACTCTCGGCCGCTTCGTTGTCGACGAAATCGGCGACCGCCTGCATGCGGCTGTCGAAGTCGCTGAGTGATGGCAGCCGCTGGAAGCGCACCGCCTCGAACATTTCGGCGGTCAGATTGTCGCGCTCCAGGTACCAGCCGCGCAGCCGCTCCACGATAAAATCGTAAATGTCCTCAGCAGCCCCCGGCGGCGCGGCAACCGGCTGCAGATCCAGCGCGTTTTCTATTAGCTGCGGCAGATCAATTTCGAGCGCACCCTCGACAATAATGCGCACGAGACCAAGCGCCGCGCGCCGCAATCCGAAGGGGTCTCGATTGCCGGAGGGCTTGTTGCCCGCTGCAAATACGCCGCTAAGCGTATCGAGCTTGTCGGCGACGGCGAGTACCTGCCCGCACGGCGAGCCGGGCAGTGCGTCGCCCGCGAAGCGCGGCAAATAATGTTCACTGATGGCATCCGCGACGGCGACGGTTTCGCGATCGTTAAGTGCGTAGTAACGCCCCATCGTGCCCTGCAGCTCCGGGAACTCGCCGACCATGCCGGTGACCAGATCGCACTTGGCCAGCAGGGCAGCGCGCTCTGCCTGCACCGGGTCTGTGTCGATCTGTGCGGCGACCGTCGCGCTCAATAGCGCAACGCGCTTAGCCTTGTCGCCCAGTGAACCGAGGCCTCGCTGGTAAACAACATCGTCCAGCGCCGCCTGCCGGTCCGCGAGCGAAAGCTTCCGATCAGCGTCCCAAAAGAATGCCGCGTCGGCAAGTCGCGGGCGAATGACACGCTCGTTGCCGTCGCGAACCGTGTCGGGCTCGCGGCTGTCGATATTGGCGAGAGTAATAAACGCGGGCAACAACGCGCCGCTGGAATCTACCAGCGGAAAGTATCGTTGGTGACTGGTCAGCGTCGCGACGATGACCTCCTTCGGCAGCTCAAGAAACGCCTTATCGAAATGACCGGTGATTGCCACCGGCCACTCGCACAAGGCAGTCACTTCATCGAACAAGGCGTCATCGGCCACCGCGGTGCCGCCAGCCTCGGCCGCGGCAGCGTTGACCGCAGCGACGATCCGTTGCCGGCGATCGAAGAAATCCGCGATGACGTGTCCCTGTGATTCCAGCAGGTGCGGATAATCAGCCGTGCTCTTCAAAGTCACAGGGCCGGTCGACATGAAGCGGTGCCCTTCCGACTTGCGGTCGGCAGCGATACCGAGCACCGTGCCTTCGATAAAATTCTTGCCGTGGAGCATGACGACCCAATGCACGGGTCGCACGAACTCTGCCGAGTTAGCGCCCCAGCGCATGCGTCGCGGAATAGGCAGCCCATCGAGCGCGCGCTGCACGCAACCCGGCAGCAGCTCGGCGAGACTGCGCCCCGGTTCCTCTGCGCGGTTGACCAGCCACTCACCCTTGCTGGTTTGTTCACGCTCAAGGCTTGCGACGGGCACGCCACATTTTTCGGCAAAAGCCTTTGCCGCTTTGGTCGGATTGCCGTCTTTGTCGAAAGCGATACGCACCGGCGGGCCTTTTTGTTCGACTTCCCGGTCCTCCTGTTGCGCCGCCACGCCGGCAATCTTTACAGCCAGTCGGCGCGGACTCGCATACGGCGTCACCTTGCCGATCGCCAGCCTGTCAGCGGTCAGCGCTGCGGCAACACCATCGGCGAAGGCCAGCATCAGCGTTCTCAGGGCTTTCGGCGGGAGTTCTTCGGTACCTATCTCGACGAGGAGCTCATCCCCGGCGCGCTTAATCATTGGCGGCGACCTGCTTGCCGTCGGTTACGCTTTGCAGCATGGGGAAGCCCAGCGCTTCGCGGCTCGCGAGATAGGCTTCGGCAATTGAGCGCGACATGTCACGCACGCGCAAGATAAACCGCTGACGTTCGCTGACCGAAATCGCCTGCCGCGCGTCAAGCAGGTTGAACGTATGAGACGCCGTCAGCATTTGTTCGTAGGCCGGCAATGCCAGGTCCAGCTCGATTAGCCGGCGCGTTTCTGCCTCGGCATGATCGAACGCTGCAAACAGCGCGCTGGTATCGGCAACCTCGAAGTTATAGCGCGATTGCTCCACCTCGTTCTGATGATAAACATCGCCGTAGGTAATACGTCCCAGCGGCCCATCGGTCCAGACGATATCGAAAATACTTTCGACGTTTTGCAAATACATGGCAAGGCGCTCAAGACCGTAAGTGATCTCGCCCGTGACGGGCTCGCACTCGAGTCCGCCCACCTGCTGGAAGTAGGTGAACTGCGTTACTTCCATGCCGTTTAGCCAGACTTCCCAGCCAAGTCCCCAGGCACCCAGCGTCGGTGACTCCCAGTTGTCTTCGACAAACCGTATGTCATGCACCGCGGTGTCGATGCCGATGGCCCGCAGGGAATCGAGGTACATCGCCTGAATATCGTGCGGCGATGGCTTGATGACCACCTGGTACTGGTAGTAATGCTGCAAGCGGAACGGGTTGTCGCCATAGCGCCCATCGGTCGGCCGCCGGCATGGCTGCACGTAAGCCGAGCTCCACGGTTCGGGACCTACGGCGCGCAAAAAAGTGGACGGGTGAAACGTGCCGGCACCCATCGCCATGTCATAGGGCTGGGCCACGACGCAGCCGCGTTCCGCCCAAAAGTGCTGCAGCCGCAAAATAAGATCCTGAAAACTGCAGTGCGCTGGCGTTTTATCTTTGTTCATCAAGGGCTTCTTGGCCGGAATTTGCGGCGCCGCAGTATAACCCGCAAGGTCTTTACCCGCATGCGGTGATGCGCCCCCGCGGCGGGGCGGCTGTGCCGGAAAATTTCCCCGTGCAGTCCGGCAAGGTTTGCACTATTCTGGTGCTACACGCTGAGGAATTGCCCCAAAAAGGTGCATTTTGACGCCGCTGAACGACAGCTTATGCAACAAATTCAATAAGTTAACTTAAGAGCCGTGCTGGCACGGTTTCTGCACTCTTATGGAACACGTCGCGGCCTGGCCGCGCCCCGATTCTTAATCCTGGAGGATATCTAAATGACCGCTGCTGAGGTGCTGGCCCTGATAAAAGAACGTGAAGTGACGTTCATCGATTTTCGCTTTTCCGATACCAAGGGCAAAGAGCAACACGTTACGGTGCCGGCACACACGGCCGACGAAGACATGTTCGAAGAGGGCAAGATGTTCGACGGCTCGTCGATTGCCGGCTGGAAAGGCATTAATGAGTCCGACATGATCCTGATGCCCGATCCTGCGAGTGCCGTGGTTGATGTGTTTAGCGAAGAGACGACACTCAACCTGCGCTGCGACGTGGTTGAGCCGAACACCATGCAGGGCTACAGCCGCTGTCCGCGTTCACTCGCCAATCGCGCAGAGTCCTACCTGCAGGCTAGCGGCATTGCCGATGCGGCTTACTTTGGTCCCGAGAACGAATTCTTCGTTTTTGATGACGTACGCTGGGGCGACTCGATGGAAGGCGCGTTTTACTCGGTGGATTCCAGCGAGGGCGCGTGGAACAGCGGCAAGAGCGATGTCGAGGGCAACATCGGGCACCGGCCGACCGTAAAGGGCGGTTACTTTCCGGTGCCGCCAGTGGATTCGTTGCACGATATTCGTTCGGCGATGTGCCTGGCGTTAGAGGAAATGGGTCTCGAGACTGAAGTGCATCATCATGAAGTCGCAACGGCCGGGCAGTGCGAAATCGGCGTCAAGTTTGGCACGCTGAAAAGAAAAGCTGACGAAGTGCAGGTGCTGAAATATGTCGTGCACAATGTCGCGCACGCATACGGCAAGACCTCGACCTTCATGCCGAAACCCCTGGTTAACGACAACGGCAGCGGCATGCACGTTCACCAGTCGTTAATAAAAGATGGCAAGAATTTATTCGCAGGTGACGGCTACGGCGGCTTGTCAGATACCGCGCTCTATTACATCGGCGGCATCATCAAGCACGCAAAAGCATTGAACGCATTTACCAATGCATCCACCAACAGCTACAAACGCCTGGTGCCCGGATTTGAGGCGCCGACCATCCTCGCCTATTCCGCTCGCAACCGCTCTGCGTCCATTCGCATACCTTACGTGTCGAATCCAAAGGGACGTCGAGTCGAGGTGCGCTTCCCGGACTCGATGGCGAATCCCTACTTCGCATTCAGTGCGATGCTGATGGCTGGCCTTGATGGCATCAAGAACAAGATTCATCCGGGCGATGCGATGGACAAGGATCTATACGACCTGCCACCGGAAGAAGAGAAGGACCTGAAGCTCGTCGCGTTCTCGCTGGAAGAGGCGCTGAATTCGCTGAGCGCGGACCGCGAGTTCCTGAAAGCCGGCGACGTATTCGACGACGATCTCATCGACGCGTACATCGACCTCAAAATGAACGAAGTTACGCGACTGCGCATGACGACCCATCCGGTCGAGTTTGACCTGTACTACAGCCTGTAAGTCTGCCTGCCGGGGCGGACGGCAATTTGCCGTCCGCTTCCGCCACCAGCGCCTGCTTCTCTGACCCGGGGCCCATGCTATGCTTGGTCTATGCATAAATGCAGAATCTCAGCCGTTGTCTTATTTCTGTGCGCCGCCGCTGCGTCCGCGCAGGTATACAAGTGGACTGACGCCGACGGTGTCGTGCATTACTCGGATCAGCCCACACCGGGCGCCGAGATTATCGACATCCAGGAAAACACGATCCGGACGCGGCGCGCCCGCGTTG
>JABDKF010000256.1 GCA_013003155.1 Woeseia sp.
TGCACAGGCCTTTATCATGCAGCACCCGGACGCCTGCGATGCGCTGGTGCTGTCCGGTTCGACGGCGGCGCCGCGCCTGCAACTTTACCTCGGTCGGTTTGCCGCGCGCATCGAGATCTGGCGCCACAGCAAGCAGCACCGCAGCACGGCTCTGAATGCGCAGGCGTTCGGCGCCTACAACAAACGCTTTGCGCCGGCGCGCACGGACTTTGACTGGCTGTCGCGCGATCCCGTGGAGGTCGATCGCTACGTAAATGATCGCGCCTGCGGTTTTGTTCCAAGCGCGGGCCTGTGGCACGACCTGCTGGGCGGCCTTATTGCGATCGGCAAGAAAAAATCGTTGCGGAAGATTCCAGAGGACCTGCCAATATTGATCACAGGCGGCAGCGACGATCCGGTCGGCGGTCGTGCTGGCATGCAGCGACTCTACAAGTCATACCAGCGTTCCGGTCATGACCACGTCACGCTGAAGATCTATGAGGGTGGTCGGCACGAGATGCTCAACGAAATTAATTACGACGAAGTCATGCACGATATCGTGCGCTGGGCTGCCGGCGAGCATGGCCGCGCAGTTAGGAGCGGCTTCAGCCGCGTTTAGGCCTGAGAGCCCTCCAGCCTGTACCGCATCGCACTCCTGCAGACAAAAAAAACCCCGCGCAAGGCGGGGTTTTTTCGCTGAGCAAGACTGCTCAATTGAAGTTGACACGCCCTCTCAGATACCACGAGGCACCGTTGAAACCGAACGGGGTTTGTTCCGAATATATTTGGCCGAAGTCTCCGGCGAACGGATTTTTATCGGGGTAAGTATCGAAGATATTATCAATACCGAGTACGACCTCGATATTCTCCCGCGCCTGATAGGCAACCTCAGCGTCAACAAGCACTTCGGCCCCGATACCGGTTACACCGTTGCCAGTGTCGTCCCACTTGCCGTAGTAGTTGGCCCGCAGCAGCGTGCGCCAATCGCCCTGCACGTGTGTCCAGCCTATGTTGCCCTTCACGTTCGGCAGCTGGTCTTCCAGCGCCGCAACACGGGCAGCATCGATCGGGTTTACTGTACCGACACTATCCACTTCGGTCTTGTTGTAGTTGAACGCCAACGTGATATCCGAATCGCCGCTGCCCAGCGCGAAGCCGTATCGGCCAACCACATCGATACCGGTTGTTGTCGTATCGAAGCTATTGGAGAAGAAACGGAAGAAGAGCAAATCATCCAGACCGACAAAGTCGGCGCGATTGATGACTCCATCAGCATCGAGGCCGGTCAGAGCTGCCGAGACCGTCGTATAATTGTTGCCGTTGGGGTCCGCGAAATTCAACGCAGCCAAGAAGTCGACATCAGCACCGAGCGCAACGCGGTCTTGCACTTCGATGTTGTAATAGTCGACCGTCCAGCTGGTCTCTCCAAGGTCGAACGCCACGCCGAGTGAGAAGTTCTGCGCCTCCTCGGGCCCGAGCACCGGACGGCCATTGCCAAAGCTCTCGATGTAGGTCGCCGCAAGCTGTCCCGCCGCCGACGACAATGGCAGGGTGCCCTGATCAGTGAGCAGGCCGTTGGATATCTGCGTGGTTACGTTGGTGATGTTCGCCTGTCCGGCTGTTGGCGCGTGGAAGCCGGTAGAAAACGCTCCACGAATACTGAACGTATCAGTGACATGATAGACACCGGCGATCTTTCCGTCGGTCGTATCGCCGAATTCGCTGAAGTCTTCGTAGCGAACCGCCGCCTGCAGAGTGAACTGATCCGTCAGATCGGCCTCAAGGTCGACATAGAACGCAGTACTATCCTGCTTGGCCGACGTCGTATTCGGGAACCCGCCGAAACCGTTGGAGCTAGACGAGAAGCCCTGATCAGCGAGCGGACCCAGCGCAAATGACGCCGCATCACCCGCGAACAGGTCGAATTCCTCTTCACGATACTCGGTACCGAACGCAATGTTCAGATCGGACTCCAATCCGGCATCGACCGCGTAAACGAAGTTCGCGCTGAACATCGTCTCGGTCTGCTCCTGGCCGCCAGGGACGAAGTCTCTTGGCGTGTCCGGGCCGAGCGATGCATTGATCGTGTTACGAATGAAGAAGTCGGTCCGGTTCGAACCCGTTTGGGCACTGAAGTCGTACAGCAGCCCGGTGCCGAGCTCGAACTCGCCGCGCAGGCCTATCGTGAATGCGCTGTCCTCGTTGTCACCACCGAACCGCGGAACAAACCCGCTCGGGATGGTTTCGATAAAGGAGAAACAGTTCGCGCTGAGTGTCACCGCCGCGAGAATCGCCGGGTCCGGGATGACGCCGTTGGTACCGCCGAGCGGAATGCCGTCGGGGCAGGATGTGCCACCGTCGAGATCGCCGACGAGTACAGAGGGCACGCCGTTGGGATCTGCGGTACCGGTCGCATCGACCAGTGGACCCTCATAGACGCCGCCGCGCTGATTGCCAGGTGTCGTTACGTTGCGATAGAAGAAGCCACCCGTCACCGTCCGCTCACCGTAGTTGCCGAAAGCGTAAAGTTCCGCCGCTTCCGACAGCGGAATCCCTGCGTTGAAGAAGAACTTGAAGTCGTCCTCGATGTCCGGCTGGCCCCAGTAGTGCGGGACTTCAGCGGTGTAGGAGTTGATGAGCCGGAAGTCTGATACCGGCGTGTAACCTGAGTCGATCGCTTGTTGAACATCATCACGCACGATGGATCGCACAGTTCCCTCGACATCCTTGATTTCGCCGGTGAGGTTGAGATAACCGTCGTTGCCGAGCGGAAAACCGATGTTGCCCGAGATCGTATAATGGTCTCCGTCGCCCTCGGTCGTCGAGCCGTACTTGGCCTGAATCTCCGCGCCTTCGGCTGCGTCCTTGAGGACGAAGTTGATTACGCCGGCAATGGCGTCAGAGCCGTACTGCGACGACGCACCGTCGCGCAGAATTTCGACTTGCTTCAGCGCAAGAGAAGGAATCGCTGAAATATCGACACCCTGTGCACCGTCAGAAATACCGCCGCCCAGGAACGAGATAATCGAACCACGGTGGCGCCGCTTGCCGTTGACGAGCACAAGTACGTTGTCCGGCGACAAGCCGCGTACGGTTGCCGGTCGCACAATCGTCGCGGCATCGCTGATTGGCATGGTGTTGATGGCAAAGGACGGCACCGCCGTGCGCAGCAGATCCTGAACGTCGGAGGACGAATTCTGCTGGAAATCGCTGCCAGAAATGACGTCGATTGGCACCGGCGAATCCGCCGCGCTGCGTTCAGCCCGGCGAGTACCCGTGGTAATAATTTCTTCGATTTCATCCTGCGCCTGCACCGGCGCGATCAGCGCTACCGGCGATAGAGCCGGCGCTGCGATAGCGATAGCCGTGACAGACAGGAGCCACCGAAATGATCTGGTTATTCTAGGCATTGCATTCTCCCCCAACTCTTAGAGATGCTATTTGGACCGCGTCGTGGGCAAGTGTTGAGTTCCTTGCGTCAATTGCGGTAAGGCAGTTATTTGATTCCCAGCCGAAAGTACATCATTCCGCGTCCGCCATGAAGTGTTATTTTAGTTTCAATAGCAACCACATGTGGTAAAAGGGCAACAAAGCCCGCTGCAGCCACCAGCGTCGTTTTACGCCATTATGGTCAAGTTGTACTACTGAGTCCGAGATGCCGTGGCGCACCTGCAACACCAGTATCGGACCCTGTTTCCGGTGTTTCGCGCATCCTTTTGGTTCTGTCGATTGACGAAAAACGGCGGCCAACAAACCGCATGGCATCGGCATTTCGCGCTGCGCTCGCAGTTGGCACTGTCTTTGATAAAGCACCTTGTTACTGCACAATGTCTGCGAGTCTTGTCGGCCGGGTTCCTCAACCGGGTACGCTTTTGCCCTCAAAACCTGGGGTCGGCCCACTGTTCATAAGGTGCGAATTGACGACACCCCGCGCAATATCAATCTGGTTGAGTTTTTTTTGTTTGCCGTATTGCGTTGTGGCTCATGCGTCGTCGGGGCAGGCAGATCGCCACGTCCCCGCGGGTGAACCGTCGGTCGACCCCGGTGCAGCTGTCTGGACCTCCGAAGACGGCAGCATTGTTACCTACGAAGCGCTTTATTTTCAAAAATATCAATCGGTAACAGTAAATGACCTGCTGCGCTGGGTGCCTGGGGGTGCCGAACTGATACCGGACAGCGGCGGCGGCAACTTTAGCGACGATGACAAACGCGGCTTCGGTTCCAGCGGTGACCAGATCCTGATTAACGGCAAACGCCTGTCGGGCAAATCGAACGACATCGGCAGTGCGCTGCAGCGCATTCAGGCAAGCGCCGTCGAACGCGTCGAGGTCATTCGCGGGACAACGGCCGGTCTCGACGTGCGCAGTGAAGGCACATTGATCAATATCGTGCTAAGCGAGCAGCTCAGCGGTGGTGCGGGATCCTGGCAGATCCATTCCGGTTTCTACGGGACGGACTCCCCGGAGCTTGACGGCCTGCTGTCTTACAGCAGTTCTGCGGGCCGCGTTAACTACCTCGTCAGCGCCCAGCTTGGGCCTTACAACCGCGGCAACGAGATTGACCGGTACCAAAAATACCTCGAACCGGGGACTCGCACGGTGACGGAACGCCGGGAAAGCAGAACTCCGCAGTTACAGGAGGCCGTCATTCTGAATTCTTCGCTCGGCTGGGAATTTGCGAACGGCGATGAACTGAATATCAATGCGCGACTTGCTGATCGGGAATACAACGAAAACGAAACCACGCAGGTATCCGTCGTCGGTGATCCGAGCGCGGTGACGCTGGGTTACTTTTCGGCGGAAGATGGTCTCGATTGGGAATTGGGCGGCGACTACGAACATTCGATGGGCCCGGGCACGCTACAAACGCGCGTTATTTACACCCGCAAGGACGAAGATGAAACAGAACGTGTGTCGCTGACGTCAACGGACCCCGGCAACGTGCCCGGCGAGTCCGCCATCGAGACGGACGAACTGCAAACTGAGGCTATTATTCGCAGCTCATACACCTGGCCAGTGGTGCCGGGCCAAACGCTCGAGCTCGGCGCCGAAGGCGCGCAAAATACGCTCGAAAAAGAAGTTGCGCTGTTCGAGGTATTGCCGGACGGCATGCTTGTTCCCATCGATGTGTTCAATGCCAACTCGGACGTTAACGAAGACAGATTTGAATTTTTCAGCACGCACTTCTGGCAACTGGGAAACGCATTGGCGCTGGAGAGTGCGCTGAACGTGGAATACTCGAAGATCTCGCAAGAAGGCGTGGACGTCGATAACGCGCGATCTTTTACCTACGTCAAACCGCGCTTCGACCTGAGCTGGGATATCGACGACGCCAATCAGCTACGCGGCACTGTTGAACGCACCGTGAGCCAGCTCGATTTCGGCGATTTCGTTGCGAGTTTCGACAATGACGATGATCAGGTCGATGCAGGCAATCCGGACCTCGAGCCGGAGAAGGCCTGGACCTACAAGCTCAACTACCTGCACCGCCTCGCCAGCGACAAGGGTGTGTTCGAGGCACAGCTGTTCTTTGTCGATATTGAAGATCACATCGACAATATTCGCGTGACGGACACCCTCTCGGCGGCCGGCAATATTGGCGATGCGGAACGCCTCGGCCTGACACTGAAAGGCAGCCTGCGCCTTGCCGCTCTTGGCATTGACGGTGCGGTGCTCGATGCCAGTTACACCGTGCAGGACACAGAGACCACGGATCCGTTCACCGGCGCGCGTCGAAAAATGAGCGGGCAGAACGATCAGAATTACTCAATCAACTACCGTCACGACATCCCTGCCTGGCGCTTCAACTACAACATCGAGATTGACTGGAGCGGCAAAAGCCGCGTAAACGATATTAATTTCCGCGACGTATCTAAATCGGTTAATCCCCGAACTCACGTAGGCATGCAGTACCGACTCACTGATCGGCTTGTGCTTTGGTTCGACACGCGCATCGTGTTCGACGGGCACAGCCGACGTATTCGCAATCGCTACGCGGGCAATGTGGCCGATGGCAATTTACAGCGTGTTGAAGTGCGTAACCAATACTACCGGCGCGAGCACATTCTCGGCTTGCGCGGTCAATTCTGAGGCATTACGAGTTTCGCGGATTGCGCCATCCCGCCATCTGTTAATGCTCCTGCCGGACCACACTGCCACCGCCGCGAAACTTCGTAATAACGGCGATCGATTCGAGAATCACCAGGACACTGGTGATCAGTACGATGATGTCGATCGTCACCAGCAGCCAGTTTCCGGCCAGGTAGAACTCCTTTAGCTTTAGTACGGCGGCCCAGCACGATGTGATCATGACGAAGGTCATCGGGATCAGCGTGTAACGTGCGGGACGACCGAGCTTGATTAACATGACGCTGATGACGAGCAGCGTCATGCCGGCGAGAATCTGGTTGGTCGAGCCGAACAGTGGCCAGATGATCAGGCCGCCCGAGCCAGATGCGCCGCCGGCGCCGAACGCCAGCAGCAGACAGCAGGTGACGGCAATGAACGTGGCGACAATGCCGTTACGAAACGGCGCAATGCCGTAAATATCGCCCCATTCCTGGATGATGTAGCGTTGCAAGCGCACGCCAGAATCCATGGTTGTGCCCGCAAACAGCACGACCATAGTGGCAAGCAAGGTGGTCGAAATGGCGACCGGCAGGCCCCAGCCGTTCGAGATCATCTGCGCACCGCCCTTAATGAACGTGCCAGCGCCGGCCGTGCCGTATTTTTCGTAAATGACATGCCACGCTTCCGGTGTCGCGGCCAGTGCAACGCCGCTGACGGCGACAATCGTAATCAGCGCCAGCGAACCTTCGCCAATTGCGCCGAGGTAGCCAACGAAACGCGCATCAGTTTCTTTATCGAGCTGTTTCGAACTCGTGCCCGAGGCAACAATGCCATGAAAACCGGAAACGGCACCGCAGGCGATTGTGACGAATAATAACGGCAGCAGCGGTGGAGCATCTTCCGCAATTTGTGAATTGAAAGCAGGCGCGGAAATCTCGGGCAGTGACAGCAAGACGGCGCCGTATAGCAGCAGCAGGCCAACGAACAGCTGCATGCCGTTAATGAAATCGCGCGGCTGCAGCAGCATCCAGACCGGCAGCATCGAGGCGATCGCCGCGTAGGTAAACAGAATGACTATCCAGCTGGCATTGGGCGACATGCCTAACAGCATATCTGGCAACTGCAGTGGCAGTTCGGAGCCTACGTAGATGGACATGTACAGGGCAATGACGCCAATAATCGATAGTGTTATGAGGTTAAAGCCCCGCTTGATGGCCTGACCGATGGCCAGTGCGACTACGATCGCGGCCCATGCGGGAAAGACCGCGGCGGGAGTGCCGATGAATGCATTGGCGATGACCACGCCGAAGACAGCATTGACCATCAGCAAGACCAGGAAGATGACGATCATGAACAGTGCGCGGGTACGTTTGCCGATGATGCTTTCAGATAATGCGCCAATCGACTTGCCCTTGTGGCGCGCGCTCGCCCACAACGCGCCGAAATCGTGTACGCCTGCAAAGAAGATAGTGCCGAGCGTTACCCACAGAACCGCCGGGACCCAGCCCCAGTAGACGGCTATAGCCGGGCCGACGATGGGCGCGGCACCAGCGACCGAGGTGAAATGATGTCCCCACAGGACAAACTTGTTGGTGGGGTGGTAATCAACGCCGTCATTGAACTGATGCGCGGGTGTAACGAAATGCGGGTCGAGCTGATAGATTTTGGTGGCGATGAACTTCGAATATACAAACCATCCGAATACCATGCCGGCGACGCCGAGCGCCACGATCATTAGCGACTGCATTTATTCTCCCCCGGCAGTTTTTGAACGCACCGCTCGCGAGGCACGTCGTAGCAAAGCTTAACGCGTGACGTCGGCGAGCGAAAGTTAGGCGGTGCCGGCCTGATCCGGCGACATAAGGCGCGCGTACAGTTTGCGCATCAGGTGCAACAGAAGACCAGTCAGGACGAGCAACATCAGCCAGCGCAGGCCCCTGGCATAAAACGAAGCGTCCAGCACGGGCCAACCAAACGAATAGGCGCTTAGAGCTGTGACTCTGTCGCTCAGCCAGTGCCAGCCGCTGTGCGCGAGAATTGCTGAGAGAATAATCGTTGTCATGCGTTCCGGCAGTCCGGCTCGAAACAAGACGTTCAGCAATGGCACAGTAATAACGACCACAAGCAACTGCCCAAACTCAACGCCCAGGTTAAACGCTAAAAGCGACGCCAGCAGGTGCTGGCCGGCAAACTGCAACGATTCGCCGAGCGCAAACGAAAAACCGAAGCCGTGCACCAGGCCGAAACCGAAGGCAACGACCCAGCGTCGACGCCAGTTTGTCCCAACGATATTCTCAAGTGCCATGTACACGATGGTCAGGGCAATCAGGCTTTCAATCAGGGACGGAAACCACGGCACGGACGGCGTCAACCCAAACGCGGACCCCACTAATGTCAGTGAATGCCCCACGGTAAACGAGGTAACGATCGCAATGAGTGGCCTGACACGACGAAATGGCACGATAAGGCACAGGAGGAACAGCAAATGGTCAATGCCGTCGAGAATGTGCTCGAAACCAAAAACCACGAAGCGGGAAAACGCGTGATACCAGCGCGGATCGAGCTGCACGACGCCGGGATCACCGGAGAATTCGAACACGCGCTCGGCGCTTCCGGGCGGTATAAAGTGGATCACGGTTGTCGTTTCGAGACCCAGCCTGCGAAAACCGGGGTAGATCGAAAACTCAGACGCCTCGGATGCGATCGGGTAGACGAGATGGACATCAAACAATGCCTGCGTAACAAACAGCTTCGTGCTGGCAGGCAGCGGCTCGCTTTGTATGTGTGCAGCGGCGGAATCGTATTCGCGAAACGAGCGATCTGACGGCAACGACAAGCGCACACCGGCAATAAGAAAACTATCCAGTCGGCGGCCACCCTCAAAAATATCCACCTCGTTTGCGATCCAGACTTCCGCCGCGTCACGCAGTGCTTCATCGGCCGCGGCAATATCGATGTAACCGAGGCCCTTGAGCGGAAACACGACGTCACGCATTGCTTCGAGCGGCACGCGCACCAGCAAATTGAGTTCTGAGCCGCTCGGTTGAACCCAGGTCTGTATAACAACGCTTGCTGGAATTTCGTGCGCGCCCGCGATCGGCGCCTGCAATAGCCCAAACAAGAGTAGGCAGATGCAAATCGCCGGACGGTAACGTTGAACTCGAGGTGACATTTCGGCCTTATTATTGTCTATTACGATGTCGTTGACGGCTTGGCCAACTGCTGTCACAAGCAGCAGCAATCGCGTTTAACAGGCTTAGGCCAACTGGCCGCGGGGGCACGCAGGGCATATAGTATACTGCGGCGCAGTCAAGGACGGCGCACGACAATAAATCGTCAGCTTTACCGGGGGGTCAAAAGATCATGACGAAGAAGAAGGTTTTTGCGGTTGGTGCGATCACTGCATTGCTGGTCGCGTTAGGTTGCGGCCAAAAAACACTCGATATGCAGGCCAACGCCCAAACGAGGACGGCGCCACATTTCGTCGTTGACCCATTCTGGCCAAAGCCATTACCTAACCACTGGATTCTTGGCGCAACGATCGGCCTTGCGGTCGACTCGCGTGATCATGTTTTTATTATTCATCGCCGCGACACGTTCAACGAGCGCACTGAAATTGGTGCCGCAACCGACCCCATAAAGGCAGACTGCTGCACTCCTGCACCGAACGTGCTGGAGTTCGACCCTGCTGGCAATCTCGTCAATCACTGGGGCGGTCCCGGCGAAGGCTATGACTGGCCGACATCGAATCACGGTATTACTGTCGATCACAAGGACAACATCTGGATCGGCGGCAACGGTCCGACCGACTCGCATATCCTGAAATTTACGCGGGATGGCAAGTTCATCGCGCAATACGGCGTACCGGGCTCAGAGACGAACAGCCACGACATGAAAAACTTTGGCAGCGTCGCCGAAGTCTCTTTCGATCCGAGCGCCAACGAAGCGTACGTGGCCGATGGCTATCGCAACAAGCGCGTCGCAGTGCTGGATGCCGATACCGGCGAGTTAAAACGCTACTGGGGCGCTTACGGCAACGAACCGGATGACACCAACCTCGGCCCGTTCCGACCGGGGCAGGAACCGGCGCAGCAATTTCGAAACCCGGTGCATTGTGCACAGCCGTCGAACGACGGGCTGGTGTACGTGTGCGACCGTGTAAACAATCGCCTGCAGGTCTTTAAAACGGACGGTACGTTTGTCGAGGAGTTATTCGTCAAGCCGAACAGCCTCGGAGATGGTTCGGTCTGGGATATTTCGTTCTCGCCCGACGATGAGCAGACCTTCATTTATCTTGCGGACGGCACGAACCGCAAGATTTTCATCATCGAGCGCGCGACCCTTGAAGTTCTGACCAATTTCGGTGACGGCGGACGCAATCCGGGTCAGTTCTTTGCGGTACACGGCATTGCAACCGACTCCAAAGGCAACCTTTACACGACCGAAACCTACGAAGGCAAACGCGTGCAGAAGTTTTCATATACCGGAATGGAGCCTGTTACAAAAATGGACCAGGGAACGCCCTGGCCCGCCGATAAACTCTGAATTTATCAATCCAGGCAATGGCGAAATTTTTCGCAGTGGCCCAAAAGAGAATAAGGAAGAACGAACAACAATAAGTAGCCGGAGAATTGCCGGACGCCGTATTTGAAAGGCCCGGGCAGAATTCGCCGCCAACCATTGCAATGAGCAGGGCAGGAACCGTGGCAGTAAATCCCAGACTTACGCGTCGCCGCTTCATCAAAGCCGTGATCGCGTCCAGCGCGGCCGCGTCCGCGAGTGGCGGCATTCACAATGCGTTGGCGCAGCAGCCGAAAGGCGCAGTTGAACGACTAATCACGCTTAACGTCAATGGCCGGCGGCGGCGCGTCGATGTTATGCCACAGGAAACGCTGGCGCACACCTTGCGATACAAGCTGGGCCTGACCGGCACCAAGATAGGCTGCAACCGCGGCGAATGCGGAGCGTGCACGGTCATGATCAACGGCATTACCAATTATTCCTGCTCAACTCTCACGCACAGCGTGGGCTCACGCGATGTCTTGACGGTTGAAGGCGTTCAAAACGCAGACGGCAGCCTGCATAAGGTGCAACAGGCATTCATTGACGAGCTTGCTCCGCAATGCGGCTTCTGCACGCCGGGACAAGTGATGTCGGCGGTTGCCCTGCTGAACGAAAATCCGCGACCGACGCGCGAAGAAGTGCGGCAAGCGCTGGCGGGTAACCTGTGTCGCTGCGGCGCCTATGACAACTACCTCAACGGCGTCATGCGCGCCGCGGAGCAAAGCTGATGAGCGACTACAAGCACATTGGCAAGGATTTCACGCCACCGGATGTCAACGGCAAGGTCACTGGCAAGGCCAAGTACGCAGAAGATTTTCGCGCTGATGGCATGGTGTACGCGCGCCTCTACACAAGTCCGATGGCGCACGGCCGCGTAACCCGCATTGATACCTCGGCAATTGACGACATGCCCGGCGTTGTCGGCGTGCTCACAGCCGACGACGTACCGGTCACCGACGCGCCGAATGCGCCGCTGCTCAGCAACACACCTTCGTACGTCGGCGAGCCGATTCTCGCGATCGCCGCAGAAGATGAAACCACGGCTGAAAACGCACTCGCGCTGATCAATGTCGATATCGAGGCGCTGCCGTTTGCGGTCGATCCGCTCGACAGTCTCATCGAGTCGGGTCCGAACGCGCGTGAAGAAGGCAATGTTTACGTGCGCTCACGGGAGGGCTCGGGTTTTCGCACGATCAAGTGGACCCCGGAACAAATTGCAGAATTCCGCGCCGGCAAAGAGCCGACGGGCGAGTTTGCCAACGAGTGGCAATACGGAGACGTTGAGCAGGGCTTCAAAGAGGCTGCCGCTATCTACGAAGAGCCGTTTGTAACAACCGGTTATGCGCACATGAGTATGGAACCGCGCACCGCAATGGCGTACTGGCAAAACGGCACCTGCTACGTGTACGGCTCCGCGCAAAGCCAGAGTTTCTTTATGCCCGGTCTCGCCCGACTGCTGGAAACCGAGCTCGAAAACGTTGTGCTGGTCAGCGAACACACCGGCGGTGGCTTTGGTTCCAAGATCGGTGCGTACCCGATGGCCGCACTGCCCGGCTGGTTCTCGAAAAAAATTGGCAGGCCCGTGCAGCTGCGCATCACTCGCGAGCAGGAGTACTACATCGGTTCTGCCCGGGTCGGTTTCCAGGGCTGGATGAAGATTGGTTTTGCAGAAGACGGTCGCCTCGTTGCGGCGGACATGTTCATTGTCGAAGACATCGGGCCGAATGCCACGGGCGGCGACGGTTCCTCTGCAGCGGGCGCGGTATCGCTCGTGTACGACCCGCTGGCCATGCGCTTTCGTGGCCTGCCGGTCTTGACCAATACGACGCCGCGCGGGGCACAGCGCGGCCCCGGCCAGAATCAGATTGCGGCAGTGATGGCACCGATTATGGACAAGGCCGCGCACGATCTCGGGCTCGACCGCGTTGAGATTCGCCGCGTCAATGCCGCAAACAATGCGACAACGGCCTACGCCGGGCAGGAAAAAGTGACAAGCGCGTACATGAAAGAGGCGCTCGACAAAGGCGCGGCGATGTTTAATTGGGATGAGCGCCGCGACAAACCCGCAAGAAACGGCAGCAAGGTGCGCGGCATCGGTATTGGCCAGGGCTATCACTCCGCCGGCTCGCACGGCTTTGACGGATTGCTGCGCATCACGCCCGACGGCACTATTCACTTGCACAGTGGCGTTGGCAACCTCGGCACATATTCGTACGCATCGACAACACGTGCGGCCGCCGAAGTCTTGAAGTGTGACTGGGAAGACTGTGTCCTGCATCGCGGCACGACGGAAGCAAACCTGCCCTGGTCGAGTTACCAGGCTGGCAGTAATACAACGTTTACACACCAGCGCGCGAACTACGTCGCCGCATTGGACGCGGTGGACAAGCTGAAACAAATTGCCGCGCGCTCACTGGGTGGCAATCCGGACGACTACGACATTGACGGCAAGCGTGTCTTCAGTGTGGGGAACCCTGCGCGCGGCATGAGCTATGGCGATGCCGCCGCAGAGGCGATCGCGCTGGGCGGCGCCTACAGCGGCGCAGAAATGCCGGATGACATACACGATATAACGAAGCGCTCGGTGACCAACCTCGCCGGCAGCGGCCTGATTGGCGTCGCGAAAGATAATCTGCGGCAGGAAGGAATCGTGCCGGGTCTTGCCGTCGCGTTCACAGAAATCGAGCTCGATCTTGAGACCGGCAAGTACCGGATACTCGACTATGTCGGTATCGCAGATTGCGGCAAGGTCGTGCATCCGCAGGGCCTGGTGGCGCAAATGCGCGGCGGCGCGGTGTGGGGCATGGGCATGGCCGGACTCGAACGGCATGTTTACGACGCACAAAATGGCTTGCCGGCGAACGTCGGTTTCTACCAGTGCAAGATTCCGACCTACCTCGATACGCCGCCGCACATCCGCGCCGACGCCGTCGATTTGCCGGATCCGCAGAGCCCGTTTGGCGCGCGCGGCATTGGCGAGCCGGCAATGGGCTGTGCCGTTGCGGCGCTAACTTCTGCGATTGCCGATGCGCTCGACGGTCACGTGTTCGGTCGCACACCGGTGAGCGCGGACATGATCCTTAATTACGTCGCCGGTCGTGAACAGTCTTTCGACCCGCTGCAAACCAACAACTTCTGAGGTAACTATGGCTTCTTTTGATGTCATGCCGGACGTACAACTCTACAAGCCCGTAGAGCTTGACGACGCCCTGGAGCTCGCGGATCAGCACGGTGAGCAAGGTTGGTTGCTCGGTGGCGGCCAGGATACTTACGGCTGGCTGAAAGATCGCGCAAAAAACCCGCAGGCGATGATTGACCTCAATGGCGTAAAAGCCTTGCAAGGGATCCGTCAGAAGAACGGCGGCGTTGAGATCGGCGCCGCAACGACGCTGCGTGACATGCTGCGGGACTCGATGCTCAACGAGCAATTTGGCCTGCTTACCGCTGCAGCAGGGCGCGTCGCAAGTCCGCAGATTCGCAACGTCGGCACTCTGGGCGGTAACCTTGTGCAGGACGCGCGCTGCTGGTATTACCGACGCGGTTTATCGTGTTACCGGGCGGGTGGCAACCTTTGCTATGCCGACTCTCCGCAAGGTATGAACCGCGAGCACAGTCTGTTCGATGCAAGTCGTTGCGTCGCGGTGAGTCCGTCCGACACCGCTACGGCGATGGTGGCGCTGGAAGCGACGATGGTGGTCGCGAGCATAAACGGCGAACGCGAGGTGTCGGCAGAGAAGTTTTTCGTGGGGCCTGCAACGCACATCACTCGCATGACCTCACTCGAACCGGGAGAAATCCTCACCGCCGTTCGCCTGCCGCAAAAATGGGCGGGTAAACGCTTTTATTTTGAGAAAGTTGCCGATCGTGACGTATGGGATTTTGCGCTTGTCAGCATCGCGGCGACGTACGCTGAATCGAACCAGCAGATTGATGACTG
>JABDKF010000258.1 GCA_013003155.1 Woeseia sp.
TCGGCCAATTCCCTGCGGACTGATGGCGAAATTGCATTCCTTGGTGGAATCAAATTCCTTCATCTGCTTGTCGTTCATGATGGACCGCACCATCATCGCAGCCTGTTCGTGGGTCAATGGTGTATCGGTTGCCTTGTGAACCAGGCCATCCACCTTGATCGCAGGCGGGAAGCCGGTGGTGACAAAGAGGTCTGAACCTCCTTTCTCTACCATTTTCTTCAGCAAGTTTTGTGTCAGCCTGACAGCCTGTTCACGTTCCATTACTTAACTCTCCATGCTCCGTGCTTTTGCTTAGTTGCGCAGTTAGAAGTTTTCCTTGTTCGCCGCGCGGAAACGTGCCTCTTCCTTGGTGATCAATCCCTTCGCCAAAATCTCAGTAAGATTTTGATCGAGCGTTTGCATCCCGTGATTTTGACCGGTTTGAATCGCTGAATACATCTGCGCGATCTTGCCTTCACGGATCAGGTTGCGAATGGCGGGCGTACCCACCATGATTTCGTGCGCAGCAATTCGACCACCACCCACTTTCTTCAGCAGCGTCTGCGAGATGACGGCGCGCAGTGATTCGGACAGCATTGAACGAATCATTTCCTTCTCCGCAGCCGGGAAGACGTCGACGATACGGTCGATAGTTTTGGCAGCTGAGCTTGTGTGCAGCGTGCCGAAAACAAGGTGGCCCGTTTCTGCCGCAGTAAGGGCGAGGCGAATGGTCTCAAGATCGCGCAACTCGCCGACCAGGATGACGTCAGGGTCTTCACGCAGTGCCGAACGAAGTGCCTCGTTAAACCCGAGCGTGTCGCGATGAACCTCGCGCTGGTTGACTAAACAACGCTTGCTTTCATGGACGAATTCGATGGGGTCTTCAATCGTCAGGACATGGTCGGGCTTGTTGTCATTGATATAGTCAACCATCGCAGCGAGCGTCGTGGACTTACCGGAACCTGTCGGCCCGGTGACCAGTACGATGCCGCGCGGATGCATGGCCATGTCTTTAAATATGGGCGGGGCACCCAAATCCTCCAGCGACAGTATCTCCGAGGGAATGGTGCGGAAAACCGCAGCGGACCCGCGGTTCTGGTTGAACGCATTGACGCGGAAGCGGGCCAGTTTGGGAATCTCGAAGGAGAAATCGGTCTCTAGAAACTCCTCGTAATCCTTACGCTGCTTGTCATTCATGATGTCGTACACCATGCTGTTGACGTCCTTGTGGGTGAGCAACGGCATGTTGACGCGTTTGATATCGCCATCCACGCGAATCATCGGCGGCACGCCACCCGACAGGTGCAGGTCCGAGGCATTGTTCTTAACTGTAAAAGTCAGAAGCTGAGCGACATCTACGGCCATGTTTCTCCCTCTAATGATTGGCAGCCACACTTACCATAACTCGGCCGCTAGAGCTGCCTAGTATAGCGAAGCACTCGGAGTAAAACGTGATAAAAGTCACGGAAAACCTTGGGAAAATCCAAGAATTCCTGGCCACGGCGACACGGGCTGCCGGTCGCCCGGAGGGCTCGGTACAACTCATGGCCGTCAGCAAGCGTCAGCCGCTACAGGCAATTTTGGCGCTGGCCGCGGCAGGGCACCGGGAATTCGGTGAGAACTTCGTGCAAGAGGGTGTCGACAAGATCAACCAGTCTGGTCGCGACGATCTTGTCTGGCACTTCATCGGCCACCTGCAGAGCAACAAAACCCGCCAGGTCGCCGAGCACTTTCACTGGGTACACACGGTTGACCGGCTCAAGATAGCGAGGCGCCTGAGCGAGCAACGGCCTGCACAGGCGGAACCTCTGAACATTTGCCTGCAGGTCAACATTGACTCCGAAGACAGCAAGTCCGGGTTGAGCGTCGAGGACGTTGCGGCTCTCGCAGCAGCGGTCGCGGAGTTGCCGCAGCTTAACCTGCGCGGCCTGATGTGCATACCGCGTGTTCGCCATGATCCTGCAGAACAACGAATCCCGTTCAGGCGCCTTGCCAATATACTGGGGCAACTGAACGCAGCGGGCATGTCACTCGATACGTTGTCGATGGGTATGACTGCCGACTATGCTGCGGCAATCAGTGAAGGCGCGACGATTGTCAGGATTGGCACGGCGCTGTTCGGCGCGCGAGACTGACGCAATTTGAGGCCGGTGAAAAAAAAGGTAGCAGGCAAAGCAAATGATAACTGAAACCATCGCATTTATTGGCGGCGGCAACATGGCGAGAGCCATTGCCGGGGGCCTGTTGAGAGGTGGAATGCACGCCACCGATGTCATGATTGCGGAGCCCGCTGTTGCGCAAGCTGAGAAGCTACGCAAAGAACTTTACGGTGTGCAGGTCAGCGATGACAACGCGCTCATCGCCAACTTGGCCGACGTCGTATTGTTTGCCGTCAAACCACAGATTTTGAAATCGGTATGTGTACAGCTGGCCGAGGTTGTGCAGCGGAAAAAGCCGCTTATTATTTCGATCGCGGCGGGACCGCGCAGCGCTGATATAGAGTCCTGGCTGGGTGGGAGACTCGGCGTCGTCAGGGTGATGCCTAACCAACCCGCACTTGTGGATCAGGGGGTTTCGGCGCTGTATGCAAATTCCCGGGCGAACGCGTCACAGCGTGAGCTTGCAGACAATATTTTGTCGTCCGTCGGCCAAACCGTGTGGGTCGACGATGAAAACCTTATCGACGCAGTGACTGCAGTGTCCGGAACCGGCCCCGCCTATTTTTATCTCTTGATAGACATCCTGATCGAATCCGCAACGCGCTTTGGAATTGAGCCTGATACGGCGCGCACACTTGCCGTTGAAACCGCGCGCGGTGCCGCATCCTTGGCGCTTGCTGAACCGGAGTCGATGAAAAAGCTTATAGAGCGGGTTCGTTCGCCAGGCGGTACGACTACGGCAGCGTTCGAACATCTGGAAGCCGAGGGCGTTCGTGATATCTTTGTGCGCGCCATTGAGGCTGCGCGAGTACGCGCGATCGAGCTGGCAAAGCTCGCCAACAAGGACCCGTAAGATCCTATGACCCAGGCGCTTTACTTCATAGTCAGCACGCTTGCGCAGCTAGTGTTGCTGCTTTTTCTGCTGCGGTTCTGGCTACCGCTGCTGCGCGTGGACTTCCGCAATCCCCTGGCGCAAGGCGTGTTACGGCTGACATCACCTGTCATCACTCCCGTCCGCAGGCTTCTGCCGCCGATGGGCAGGGTCGATACCGCGACGGTGCTCGTGATGCTGGTATTGCAGTTTGCGGTCGTCATGCTGCTGCTTTACCTGAGTGGTCGCATGTTCGATCCTGTAAGTGGTCGCATGATCGACCCGGGCTCGCTTGCAACCTTCACTGTATTGCAGCTCGCAATTCACAGCTTGTACCTGTTCTTCTTCGTGGTGCTGATCAGCGTGATACTCAGTTGGGTTGCCCCCCAGACCTACAACCCGGTTGTGAGCATGATCAGCGCGATGGCGGAGCCCATCCTGCGACCGTTCCGAAGGATAATCCCGACACTGGGAGGTCTCGACATCTCGCCCGTATTTGCCATTATTTTGCTGCAGGCCGGTGTGATTTTTTTGCGGTCGTTGCAACCGTTCCCTATTTGAGCC
>JABDKF010000259.1 GCA_013003155.1 Woeseia sp.
CTCGGTATTAACAATGAGGTTTTCATCAGCAAGTCCTTTTTGTTCTTTCTGTTTGTCACAGGCCGGGCGTTTGACGTGCTCAGGTCTGGGTTTTTGTTTTCTTGACGTCAGTGCCGCGAATTATCTCGACGGTCGAACTCGACGGTGCAGTGCGCCGTACCGGTTTCTTGACAACGGTCTTTTTCTCCGGCTCGGGTTCGACATCCTCCGAATCGGGGTTGCGCAGCGTCAGCTGGATCGACCCTTCGGTGCTGGCCTTTACCAGCTTCTCCGCGTCCGTGGGCTTCATCTCCAGCGTCACGGCACGCACAATGACCGGCTCGTTTTCGTTCGTTGCGGCCGTTTGGTCGACTGCCAGCACCTTGACGTTGGTCAGGATCGTTTCAATCGTCGCGCGCTGGTTGCGATCCTTGCGCGCTGCGAGGACGTCAACGGTGTTTCCGGGCAGCAAGAATCCGGCGACGCCAACGACGTCATTGACCCGGACCGTGATGGCGCGCATGTTCTCGTCGACCAGCGCGGCCAGCGTACTGCCCTTTGTATGCCTGGCAAACCGTTCTT
The DNA here is from genome assembly GCA_013003155.1 of Woeseia sp. Classification (GTDB taxonomy): domain Bacteria; phylum Pseudomonadota; class Gammaproteobacteria; order Steroidobacterales; family Woeseiaceae; genus Woeseia. The sequence continues at coordinate 562 of JABDKF010000259.1, forward strand.
CGACCAGAATCTCGCCGCGTGCGATCGAGGTCGTCGCGACACGGCCTTCCACATCGGCGAGCTCGGTGTAGGCGCCGGCCGGAAGTGCGCCGTCCGGTATCTGGATCAGCTTCAGGTGGCGGCTCTCGACCTTCGTCGTGTACGGAATTGCCACCGCCGCCGCAACGACGAGCTGCATATTTGGTTCGGCGCTGGCCTTCGAAATAAGTTGCGCCTTGACCCAGTTGTTTGCGACCCAGGCTGCACCTACCGCCATGAGCAGCGACAGGAAAATAAGAATGAGTCCTCTACGTTTAGCCATTTTGCGTGCTCCTAGACAGCCAGCTGATCTTCAGTTGGGTCGACATAATTTTGGACGGACACAAAGTAGTTTTGCCATGCCCAGTTCAAGTGTGATTCGCGAATCTGCTGCGGTTCGCCGGAATACGTTGCGTAGTCGATGGCCATGCCGATCAGGTCCCGCGGGTGGCAAGGCAGCAACGGCACGTTGTTGGTCGCGTGCAGATCGTTGATGACGTAGTCAAGAACCGATGGCTCGCAGAGGACACGACTCTCCTTGCAGCTCTGGTTCCAGATCATGCTGTAGGCTTCCGCGGTCAGCGGCTTGAACTCGATCTTGTAGCCGATACGCCGCAGAAACGCCTCGTCCGCCAGTTCCATCGGGTGGATATTGGTCGAGAAAATCAGGACGACGTCGAACGGCGTGGAAAAATGCTTGCCGAAACCGAGGTCCAGGTAATCGCGCTTCTCTTCCAGCGGCACAATCCATCGGTTGAAGAGCTCGGCCGGCGTAATGCGCTGGCGCCCCATGTCGTCGATGATGAACATTCCGTTGTTCGCTTTCAGTTGCAGTGGCGCCTCGTAGATTCGCGCCGCGTGATCGTACCGGACCTCGAGCATGTCGCCCGTCAGCTCACCACCGGTGATTGCCACAGGCCGCTCGCACAGGTAGAAGCGCGGATCAAATCCCTTGCCGAGCATGATCGCGTCGCTGGCATTCTTTGTAGAAATGGCCTTGTGCAGCTGATGATCGAAAATCTGTACGACGATGTCATCGACCGCAATAGCGTGAGGTACGAAGACGAGGTCGCTGAACAATCGAACCAGGCGCTGCGAGACGTAGGTCTTGCCGGTGCCGGCGGGACCGTAAAGGAATACCGCACGGCCGGAGTTCATCGACGGGCCGAGCTTGTCGACCAAGGCAGCGTCGAGCACCAGATCGTCGAACGCCAGCTGCATGTCGCTCTTCGAGATCTTTCGGCCGTGGATCGTCTGAGCGCGCGCAATGTTTGCGTACTGTTTCAGCGGTACTGGCGCGGGGCCCACATAGCCGCTGCGCATCATTGCGTCCAGTGCGGTGTTGCGGCCGCGCTCCGTCAGGGCGTACGACAACGATTGCTCATGTCCGATGCGCGGCCGAACTTCTATACGCGCTTCGTCACGCATGAACTTCAACAATCGCTCGACGATGGCACCGGCCAAACCCATCAGTTCACTCAACTCGGCGATCGTCAGCACCCCTCGCGCCAGCATGTGCTTGGCGGCGAGGTCGGCGAGGAACGACTCGCTGAGTCCGGTGTCCTCAATCTTTACCGGCCGTGCGACGAGCTTCGCCATGCGCGACATGGCGAGCTGGAATTCGTTGATGCTGGTCGAACTTTTCAGAGGATCGGGCATGTCAATTATCCTGTCGCCCGACCGATCAGGTCGAGATGCCAAATTGCGATGAACGTGCCGACAGCGATCGCCGGTGCGTACGGAAAAGAGAGGTTGCGCAGGTCGAGCGATCCAGTCGAAAGCCCAAAGAAGCCGGCGTCCGGCTGACGCGCGGCGGATGATGCCGTTACGCCACTTTCAGCTTGCGATTCGACAATTCGCCACAGAATCCAGAGTACGCCGAGGATGCCTCCGCAAATAAAAGTAGCAATCCCCGCCACGATAATCCCGTTTGCGCCCAGCAAGGCACCCACTGCGGCCATCAGTTTCACATCGCCGGCACTCGTGCCACCGAGAGCGTAAAGTGGGAGAAACAACGCTGCCCCAAGAGTAAGCCCCAGCAAGCTGTTGCCGAGTCCGGATGCGCCGAAACCTATGCCGTGGCAGAGCAACGCGACTGCAAGACCGGCGACCAGCAACGGATTCGGAATTCGCCGGCTGACGATGTCGGTTACCGAACATGTCGATACCAACATGATCAGGAAAACTGTAATTAGCGATGATGCAATTGTGGCGTTCGAAAGCACGGCTTCTTCTCGTTATTCCGGTGAAACAGACCGGCGAGCCCGATGGGCCCGCCGGCTTCCTGCTATAACCGGGAATTAACCACCGATGGCGGAGTCCAGGTTGGTGATCACGGTTTCGACCGATCCACCGAGTGCCGTGAACGCAGCTACAACAGCGGCTGCAACCAAGGCGCCAGCAACGGCATACTCAACCGTCGTCAGGCCTTCTTCGCGACGAAGGAACATCAGGATTCTTGCTTTCATTGTTTTCTCCAATTGGTTTTTGCTTTTATATGACTATCGATAGTCACTGTCGGCCAGCTTGCGGTCTACGTAGCGGATAGATCCTCGAGAGAGGTCGCTCCGGGCAGACAGATCGCTGACCGAAGCTCAAGTTAGTCGAGTTGTCGGAAATCGAATAGAACGCAGTTGCCCTGCAACCGGACTATCTTGCTGCGTGGCGAATCGTGCGCATCCGGGCCCGCGTTACATAATCCCGATATCCGGGTTTTGACAATAACGAGCAAGTTTCGAAAAACGTGGCTCACGAATGTGACTCACGTCCCGATTTGCAGGCGCGTATTTAGGGATGATCTGCATGATCCCACCAAGAAGGGGAATGCGCCCTGGCACGTAAGCCAACACTACTCTGGATCGACAGGACCGTTTCGGTAAAGCACGCGGAGCTTTCGCCGCTGTTTTCCGAATACTGTGACGTTGTCCCGCACCCCCGGTCTGCCGAACTCGAACCGGCCCTCAGCCGGGGAGGATTCGACGGTATCTGCTTTGACGTGGATTATCCTGACCAGGACGCACTGGACTTGCTTCGCAAGACTAAAGCGCAGTTTCCTTCCATACCGATACTGATGTTGACGACTCAACATTCAGAGGCGCTCGCGGTCTGGGCGTTCCGCGCAGGGGTTATCGATTACCTGGTCAAGCCGGTATCGCGCACGGATCTGAACAGGAC
>JABDKF010000311.1 GCA_013003155.1 Woeseia sp.
GGTGCCACGATCGGCCAGAACGGCTGCGCCGGTATCTATCCCGCGATGCTGGCGACCATGGTGGCGCCAACTCTGGGAATAAGTTCCCTAGATCCATCGTTCATCGCTGGTTTGGTGGCGATTATTGCCATCAGTTCCTTCGGCGTTGCGGGTGTTGGCGGTGGTGCTACTTTCGCTGCCCTGATCGTGCTACCCGCGATGGGCATGCCTATAGCACTGGTGGCGCTGCTTATTTCGATTGAGCCGCTCATCGACATGGCGCGTACCGCTTTGAACGTGAACGGTGCCATGACCGCCGGTGTCATCACTGGACGACTGGTAAAGGGCATTCCCGAAACATCCGCTGCAGTCGACAGCGCTGCGCTGCCTGAATAGCAGCTTCGTTCGGCTTTTGAAATCTGCTTCGGCCGCCGCCGATTTTTTTCCAATCGGACCGGACAGTACAGTCTAAATAAATCGTTTGCGGTAGCGGCATCTTCTGGTACCTTTAGCACGCTTTGGCGTCGTTAACGCAGGAAAGCAGCGCAATGACAGCGCGAACTTTTTTTTCGTTCGTAATTTCCTAAACCTTCAGGGTTGCTGTTCATTCGCATGTTAATTATTAAAAGAAAAGCGCAAGACATCATTACTATCGCCCCGCAGGACGGATTCGATGTAAGTCGGCCGGTCAGCGATTTGTTTGAAGATGGCGAGATAAAAATCACCATGCTGGAAGTCGGCCGTCGCCAGGTCAAGGTAGCGATTGACGCGCCGGCAAATCTGCAGATTTGGCGCGGCGAGAAAGGCTCGGAGCCAGGTGACGAGGGCGATAGCAAGACCGAGGATTGACGTCGTTCTTCAATTTATTCGGCGAGCGCCGAATCTATAGCTTAAGCGGGTCTCGGGGGTCATAGAGCAACGTTGCGCGCGCCGTCAGGTAGGCGTCGCCACTGATGGTGGGTAACGCCCGGCCGTTTCGCACCGTGGCTTTTGCTTCGAAGACACTGCCGGTGATACTTTCCTGACGCCAAACCTGGCCCGGCTCAAGTTCACCGTCTTCAAGCAGGCACGCTAACCGCGCACTCGTGCCCGTCCCACAGGGCGAGCGATCATATTCCTTACCCGGACATAAGACGAAGTTACGGCTGTCAGCCAGTGCAGGCGCAGAGGGCGGTCCGCAAAGTTCAATGTGATCAATTACGGCACCGTCAGTGCCGCGTAGCGTGCTTTTATCTAACGCAGCACGAATTCGGACCGTAAAAGTTACAAGCGCATCAACGTTTTCGGAAACCAGTAATTGTCCATGATCCGTGACTAGAAAAAACCAGTTGCCGCCCCATGCAATGTCGCCGTGTATCGCGCCGATTCCCGGCACCTCGAGTTTCACGTTTTTTTGCAGGCGAAAACTTTCGACGTTGTCTATTGATACGCGGTTTGCCGTATGCAGAGTTACTGAAACAGAGCCCGCCGGGGTCTCGATACTATGCGTGCCTATTTCAAGGGTTCCCTCGGCCGCCAGCGTGATTGCTACGCCGATCATGCCGTGGCCGCACATGCCAAGATAGGTGGCATTGTTGAAGAAGACCACGGCTGCTGCGTTGCCGGATTCGAAAGCCGGCAATACCAGGGCGCCGACAAGAATTTCGGAACCACGCGGTTCATTGATGACCGAACGCCTGAAATCATCATGCTCCTCGCGTAGCTCTCTGACAGCATCGGCGAGAGATGTGGCGCGCAGTGCGGGCGCGCCGCGCATCACCACGCGTGTCGGTTCTCCGCCCGTGTGCGAGTCTATGACGTCAATAGTTTGCACAGCTTTGGCGCACTCAGCCGCTGACGCTGGAGATAAAGATAATGGCAATGGCGATAGGCACGACAAAGCGCATCAGGAATTGCCAAAGTTTGAAACCAAAGCCATTGCTAAGTCCCATTTCTTCCCGCAACAGATCGCTCGATACGCGCCAGCCGGCGAAAACCGCCGTCAGGAATGCACCGACGGGCAGCAGGATATTGGCCATGACGAAGTCAATCGAATCGAAAAACGTACGAGATTCGAAGCCGGGAATGAAGGACAGCGGAAACACGTCCTTGATAACGTTAAAAGACAACACCGAAATGAATCCAAATAGCCACAGCGCTGTGCCGGCGATCAGCGCGGCCTTGCCACGACTGCAGGAAAATGCTTCCTGAGTCCATGCCTGTATTGGCGCGAAGACGCCGATACACGATGTAAGTGCCGCCGCGATCAACAGGAAAAAGAAAACACTGGAGAAAAACTGGCCGCCCGGAAGGTCTCCAAAAGCGATGGGCAGCGTCTGGAATACCAGCCCGGGCCCGGCATCGGGTGGGAGCCCGTGCGCAAACACCAGCGGGAAGATCGCGAATCCGGCGAAAAAAGCGACCAGTGTATCGGCCCCCACGACGATACAGGCGTTCTGCGAAATCGACGTCTCGCGACTAAGGTAGGAGCCGTAGGTAATCATGACTGCCATTGCGATACCGATCGAAAAGAAGGCCTGGCCCAGCGCCAGCAACAGTACTTCCCCGTTAACGCGCGAGAAGTCGGGGGTGAGCAAGAAGCGGGCAGCCGCGCCCATGTCGCCTATGACCCATGCATAGGCGACCATTAGCAGGATGCTGAAAAATAATGCGGGCATCAGGATATTAACGGCGCGTTCGATGCCGGCATGAATGCCGCGGGCATTGATAAATACCGTGACGATAACGACGATCGTATGCCAGAAACCCAGGCGCAGAGGGCTCGCCAGCAAACCGGTGTAAGCGGCCTGCGAGCGGTCAGCGTCAATGTTCACGAACGTGCCGCGAATCGCCTGCAAAAAGTAATCAATGGTCCAGCCAGCGATAACGCTGTAAGTAATTAGTAGCATGAAGGCAGCGAGGACGGCCATGGTGCCGACTTTCCCCCAGTTTTCCGAGATGCCCGAATCTCGCGCAACCCGGCGAATGCTACCGGATGCTGACGATGCGCCGATGCCACGACGGCCAATCGCCCATTCACTCATGACCAGCGGCACACCAATCGCAAATGCAAAAAACAGATAGACAAAAATGAACGCGCTGCCGCCGCTTTCGCCCACAATGTAGGGGAACCGCCATATATTGCCAAGGCCAACGGCGAACCCCACGGACGCCATAATAAAACTGAGCCGTGAAGTCCAGTTCTCCTGTGCGGTATCTGCGATCGGTGCGGTCATGTGCTATTCCCCTTAATCATGCAAGCAGCGCTAAACTCTTCTCGCCACTTGTGCTGGTTGTTTTTTTTGCCGTTCAGCCTGTCGCAATCAGGCAGAAATGATCATATCAATTTCCGTACGCGCCGCGACAACCACCCCGGCAACCTCGTCACGTTGCCTTGTTCCAATTGGCTGTAACGGCAGTCGTACCGGTCCACCCGGGCGCCCCGAGGTCTTGCAGGCATGTTTTACGGACTGTATGAATGCGCCGCCGTGCTCCAGGCAATGCATTAGCGGTAGCAGCGCCCGCATGATCTGTCGGCCGCGGTCGAAGTCGCCTTGCTGCACGCATAGCTGGTGAAAAGCCACCGCCTCGCGTGGCATAAAATTGGCGACTACGGATACCCAGCTTTTCGCTCCCCACGCAAAGAATTCCAGCACCAGGTCTTCCGCACCGGCGCTCAGCTGGAGTTGTGGGAAATTCCTGGCCAGTGAATGAATGCGAGCCAGCTCGCCACTTGATTCCTTTATCGCAACAACGTTCTCGATCTCGCAGACCATGCCCAGAAATTCGTCGCCCATAGCGACGCCGCTGCGAACCGGATAGTTGTAAAGAATAATCGGCAGGTTTGCGATCTGATCAATGTTGCGACAATGTTCGACGAGTTCATGAGCGGACGGCAGACTGTAAGGCGGCGCGCCAACGAGCAGGGCATCGGCCCCGGCGTCTTGAGCGCCTTTGGTTACGGCAAAACAGTCGCTAACACGCAGGTCGTTCACGCCGGCGATAAACGCGCAGCGGCCTGCAATCTGCCGTGCAGCGAAATCGAATTGGTCGATACGTTCTGCGGGCGTCAACGCATAAAATTCACCCGTCGAGCCGCCGATAATGAGGCCGTGGACGCCATTTTCGATCTGCCAGTCGATGACGTCGCCGAAAGCATCGAAATCGATCGTCAAATCGTCCCGGAAGGGCGTAATTAGCGGCGTATAAATGCCATTTAGCTGCATGCAGTTGCCTTAAGCCTTGCCCGGCCGGATGCCGCAAGAAAATGTCATTATGCGACTCGAAGGCGGCAACAACAATGAGCGCGGTAGCGTGTTGCTGCGCCTGGACGACGGGTTCGGCGATTTTTTAAAGGGAAACAAGGCCTGCTACGGGAGGTTGCAAATAGGTAGTCGACTTCGGGGCTAAAAAGGCAGGTAAATGTCAGGGTGTAGTTGATAAAAATCACAAACTACACGAAAATTGTCCCGTTAAAGGCGCAGGTGAAGAATTACACTAATGGCCGGACTCATGCCAACTCATGAAACCCGTTCCGAGTGGGCGCTAA
>JABDKF010000299.1 GCA_013003155.1 Woeseia sp.
TAGCTATGCTTGGCCAGCCAGCTTCAAGAATAGCAATGGGTTTGTTAGGGATCGCGGTCCGCACGTCGTCAATATTTTCGACTGTATAAACTAGAGCCTCGTCAATCGTTTTCTCTTCCCATGCCGGGTAAGTGTGTACGCCGAGAAAATCCAGCTCTTCCGCGAGCTCCGCACCACTCTGCGCCCACCATTCGTAGTTATCGGCGACCGTCACCGGCTGGGTGATTGCCGTTTTTACCTGTCGCACATACTCGATCACGTTCTCGATGGGCACCATGTGATCATTCCATTCGACCAGCGCCTCGTTACCCACGTTGACAGCGACGACGATATCGTCGAATTGTCGAGCCAACTCGATTCCCCGGCTAATTTCGGCGGCGTTCTCAAGCGTGTTCGCTGCCAGAACTTCTTCGGGAATCGGCAGTTCCAGCCACGGGCAGCCCTCATGGTTGCTGATCTCTGCGGTAAGCCAGACGCCGAGCAGTACAGTGATCGGTAAATCGTGCTGCCTGATTAGTCGCAGCGTTGTTCGCGAATTTACCCCTGAATCGTAAAGACGGATCAAGCCAAAACCGTGGTTAACGAGAATTTCCAGGTCCTCCAATATTTCGGCATCGCTCGGGTTAATAGCTCCATTGCCCCGATCCGGGTGCTGACCTTCACGGAATCCGGAATACGCGACTGCCATGACCTGCCCGGCCAACAAGTGGTCACTGGACTGAATTGCTGGTTCGATTTTCGACATAGCCATATCGCTCGAGGAATGCGTGCATCCTGCGATTGAGATGCACGCAACGATAACCAAGAGATAAGTTGTTTTCATATCAAGCCCTGACCAGTTGTTGTTCGAGTTCTTCGAGTGTGCGCCCTTTGGTTTCTGGCAGAATACGCATCAGAAAGAAAAGGCCCACCATCGCAAATATGCCGTAGATAAAAAATGTCGTGGAACTGCCCAGGTTCTTGAGTTCCCACGGAAAGACAAGTTGCACACCGAAGCTGACCGCCGAATTGACAAGGCCGGCGAGCGATATTGCGAGGCCGCGCAGCTGATTGGGAAACAGCTCGGAGAACAGCACCCACATCACCGGCCCGAGCGATACGGCAAAGCTTGCAACGAAGCCAAGGATGCCGAACAGGATTAGCTTCGGATTCATGTCAATTGCAGCACTTATGAGCTGTGACTCGTGCTGCTTGAATTGGTCGGAGCCGATAATTGCCGACACAGCCTCTCTGAACGCGACGTCGCTGTTATGGGTGACGTCAGCGAGTGCCGTAATTGCTTCCCTCACGATTTCGACAGGCAGGTTCTCGATCGAATTTTGATTCAGCGTATACGTTGCTGAGCCGAACCCGTATGACAGCGTCATCATGCAAACCGCGATGCCCGTCAGCCCGAAGCCGAGTAACGCCCGCCGACCGAGTTTGTCGATCAAAGCCATTGCAGCTACGGTGAACACGATGTTTACGATTCCCACCAGAATGGCCTGCATAAACGATGCATCGGTGCCAATACCGGACTGCTCAAAAATCATCGGCGCATAGAAGAATACTGAATTAATTCCCGTAATCTGCTGGAGAATCGCAACGGCAATGCCGATGGTCAAAACCAGTCTCATCGCCGGTCGAAACAGCATTTTTATCGATGCACGATTCGTCGCAGCAGCAACTTTCAGGCTGTCATGTACCGCGGCCATGCTGGCGTTTGCCTGTGCGTGGCCGCTAACTTTCCTGAAGATTTGTAATGCCTCGTCTTCCCGGTCACGCATCGCGAGCCACCGAGGACTTTCCGGTACTGCCATTAGTGCAAAAAAATACAGGACGGCAGGAATGGCCTCGACGCCGAGCATCCAGCGCCAGTTCCATTCCCCAAGGCGCAGGCTCTGAACCCAGGCCGTATCAGACTGGCCAAGTGTCAGGATCAGGTAATTGCTGAAAAACGCCACCGAGATGCCGATCACAATGTTTAACTGATTAAAAGACACCATGCGGCCGCGCATTTCGGCGGGGGCAATTTCTGCGATGTACATCGGCGCGATGATCAATGCGGCGCCGACGCCAAGTCCGCCGATCATTCTGGCGATGACAAGAAATGTGAAGCTCGGTGCGACGGCTGATGCAACCGCAGACACCGCAAACAACGCAGCCGCAATTTTGAGTACAGGTTTGCGGCCAAGGCGGTCACTTAGTGGTCCCGCAACCAACATCGCCAGCGTTGCCGTCAGCGTCAGGGAGGCAACGGACCAGCCCAG
>JABDKF010000318.1 GCA_013003155.1 Woeseia sp.
AACGTACATCAAAACAAACTCAATGCCATTGCACGAAGACTTAACGAACGACCCAGAGAAACGCTAGACTTCAAGACACCGGCGGAGTGTTTTAACGAATGTGTTGCGTCGACCGGTTGAATCCACAGTCGAAAGCAGTCGTCCCGGAACCACCACATCCGCCTAACGCCAAAGCTCAGCTGCGCTTGAGGCGGACGTGGCCTTTGCGGCAGCAAAGGGCGCGGCCGGGTCAAGCGTCAACTGCAGCACCTGGTAAGGCGACTGTCGACTCAGCGTAGAAATTTGAAACATATGATGCAACCAATACCAGGCAACACGATATTCAGCACTCGAAGATGATCGAACGTCCCGTTAGGGCCAACGAACGGTAACGAAACTACAAGCGTCACTATCAGCAGGGCCACCGCTACGCCATACGAGGCAAAAAACCACTTGAGCCACCAGAGTTGCGATGAGTGCGGCGGCCGCCCTCCACTATGCTATCGCCCTATCAATTCGGTCGATAAGCACCTCGATGCTGCGTTTGAGCCCGGAACTCAGCCGATGTTCTTTTACCCGCAACAACTGGGCACGGAGATCCATCAATATCTCGGTACCGGTACTGCCGTACCTCATAGATTGGACAATACGATCACTGTCCTCGACATGCCCCGAGACCGCAAGGCGACCAGCTATGGCTTTGGCATCACGGTAGACGTCTTGAGACATGTCGGGGCAAGCTGCCTAACGCCAAAGCTCAGCGGCGCTTGAGGCGGACGCGTTTTTTGCGGCAGCAAAAAATGTGGCCGGGTCAAGGGTCCGTTGCAGCGCCTTGTTAGATGGCATTTCGTGTTGTCCTTTGCGCCAGTGACCAAGCTCGCGTTCGCAGATCTTCAAAACGCTGGTTTACCTCATCCTCATCTGAAGGTAACACAGCGTGACCATTCTACTGGCAGAAGTAGAGATCATTGAGCGACCCCATTTGGAAGCGTGTCAGACTGACCCTGGGCCGCGGCACCAATGCCGCCAGCCGGGCAATGATATCCAGCGGTTCGAAGATGGCGTGGATGGTGCCGTCGCGGTACGGCGTTTTCAGCAAATAACGAATATCGCCCTGGCGGGTCAGCGACAATCGCCGCGTGGCGACAGCCGGCCGGGCGACATACCGGCACAGTCGCTCCAGTTTGCTACGTTGGTCGGCGCGGGCGGCAATACCGCCGTGTAATGAAAACCCGCCGGCCCGAGCCAGTGATTTGCGAAGACGGCTTCGGCGAGCAATACCTGCGCGGGCTGCGCCCGGATGGGACGCTGTACGACCTGGCGCGCAATGCTCACCCGCAGAAAAGCAAATTCTGCGGCGTCTGCTTCTCCCCTGATGGTTCGGTTCTGTTCGTCAACATCCAGGAGCCCGGTATCACGCTGGCCATCATCGGTCTGTGGGGCAAACTGCGCGCAGATCCGGTCTGAAACGGGCTGCTTGCGTCGACGCGCAACGGGACATTTGAATGCAGGTTACGGTTCCTGCTGCGGGCGAAGCTCATTGCGGATGGAGTGGCGCATTTCGTCACGGAAGTTGTTCACGCCGATAAAGAACTCGCGCATCATCATCACCCACAAGTAGTAACCGCGCTCGGTCAGTTCGAACCGGTTGCCACGGCGCCGCACTGCCCGCAGCAAACGCAGCAGCGTCAGTTCGGGCCACAGGCCGCGGGCAAATCGACCGGCGAAACGCGTTTCGGCCTGCTCGATGTCAAGTGCACCGGAAAACAGGAACATCAGCAGGTAGTAACGCATCTGGTCGCGCTGCCCCATGCGCCTGCACCGCATCGGGCTCATACCGCCGGCCACCCTCAGGTAGTGATTGATAGAAAACGTGCTGGCGTAAAGTGTTCCGTCGATGTAGCTGAATGCACCGCTACCCAGGCCGACGTACTGCTCATGCCCGGTGATGTATTCGTCAATCATCCCTGCAGCACGCGAGAAACACCACGCCGAGGAGCGCCGGTAGCCGGCCACTGTCATGGCGCCTGCTATCTGCCGGTAGAAACCATGCTCAGGGCTCAGGTTCACTTTGCCGAGAGACTTTTCCATAGACCGGTCGGTGGAACGCGCCGTCATCAGCGGGTACCAGGAAACCTGGTCAACGCTGAGCTGCTCTGTGAGTATCTGCAGATCGCGCTCGACGGACCCTGAGTCCTGGTGCGGAAAATTGAATATCATGTCGACATTGAGCGTATCGAACACATTTGACACCGCAGCGATACGCTCCCGAATGATCGCGCCGCTGCCAAACTTATCGTAACGCTGCATTTCGCGTAACAGTGTGTCGTCGAAACTCTGCACACCGACTGATAGCCGGTTGACACCTGCCTGGCGCAGCATGCCCAGTCGCTCATCGGCCAGATCGTCGGGATTGGTTTCCACAGATACCTGTGCGACAGGATGCAGGGATCGAACGAGCTCTATGGTCTCCGCGAGTTCCTCCGGCAGTACGGTTGGCGTGCCGCCGCCGACGTACAACTCACCGAAGCGATAACCGCTGGCCGTCACGCGGCGGATTTCGTCGCGCAACCTGCGGAAGTAGCGCTGCGTGCGGTCTGCCTGAAACTCTACGCGGTGAAACGGACAGAACGGGCAGAGGACCTCGCAAAAAGGAATGTGCAGATACAGCAGGTAAGTGTGCGACGGATCTGCGGCATCCGGCAGCACCACGCCGGCGGTTTCCTCGAAGCGCATATAGCGCCGATTCATGCGTCGCAGAATCCTGGTTATCACGCGGTGCAACATCGCGGAACGAGTCTATTCGATTTTGCCACTTCGGTTTGAGGACGATCTCGTAGGCGGGTCGATGACCGCGCGGCACCTGCACAGCAGCACGAACTGGCATGATATCCTAATAATCAAGAGGATCCGGGAGCAACGATATGATGTCCTGTCCGTCGCCTGGCCGGGGGTACCCGAGCAGAAGAAATCTCTTGCCAGGCATTGCCGCTGCGCTTGCGCTGTTCACGCTTTTGGGCTGCACCGAACGCGAGAACCGCTCAGGGGAGACCACCTCGGATACAAATTTGAAACCGACCCCGAGGGAACTCTTTGTCGAGAATTGTGCCACCTGTCATGGCGTGGACGGGAGCGGAAATGGGCCGCTCGCTGCCGAGCTGCGAGTGACTCCTGTAAACTTGCGTCTTCTGAAGCAGGCTAACAGTGGCCAATTTCCTACCCTCAAGGTACAGCGTTCTATCGATGGTCGCGGCATGCCGAAGGCGCACGGGCTGCCTGAAATGCCCGTGTGGGGACGTCACTGGATCCGGGAAGGACTCACCGAAGCGGAGGTGACAGCCCGGACGGTCCTGATTGCCAGCTACATCGCCTCGATCCAGGACTAGCCGCTGCCGCTGCTCTCAGACCACACGTGGCGCAGACACAGCCTGCCAAAAGTCAGGTTGCACCGCCGGAGACGACATCCTGGACCGCGGTTGTTCTGTGGTTTTCAAAGCAGCACACACATCACTCGATAGGCCCGGCCACCGGATCTTTGCGTGGTCCGGGACCTGCCGTAAGAAAGGCCGGGCTGTAACGCCCGGCCTCTGGTGAATTCCATCCCGGCGGTGTAGACCTCCTCGCGAGTCTCACTGGCTGTCTGGTAGACCACTTCCCAACGTGTCACCCACAGTACTTTCTGGGTCGCACTCGGGTCACCGGTGCCAAAGTCACTGCCAGCGCATCGTTGAGATCGGAGCTCTGTTTTGGGAGCTGGATGAGAGTACATTGCTGCCGAGAACCGGCAGGTCCCCGGCAGCAAGCAAAGACTTAGCGAACCCGCTCAACCGTGACAATCGCAACCGGGTTGCGCCAGTCATAGTCCGAACTGGACAGGTCAGCAGTTCCGGCGATTCCGGGGCTGACGCGGACATAACCTTCGCCAGTGTCGTCGGGCGACGGGCCCGCACCCATGCACTGCGGCCCGGGGATGTTTGCGCAGAGCTCGTCGTTGGTTTCAGAGCCGGCGTCATAGCCCAGCGCATGGTAGCTTCGCACGGTGCCGCGGAGTCGCGGCAATGCCACGCTTTGCAGGCCGACAAAAGAGTCGTTGGTCGGCAACAGCATGGCGGCCAGCGACAAGTGATTGACACGGCGGGACGCTTCCAACTCTATCTGGACGCTTGCGCCCGGCGCCAGCAGTCCTTCGGTGGTCTCTACATCTCCCACCAGGTCGGGAATCGTTGCCAGCAGCGCCTCGAAACCGGCGGTGCTGCCCGATTCAGCGATCTCCGCCAACGGCTCGCTCGGTGCGGCACCGACCTCAAACAGCTGAATCGACGGCTGGTGGGCGACCACCAGGAGCGGAGTAAACGTAGTGCCACTGGCATTGGTGACAGTGACTACATAGGAAGCGTTGCGAGCGTTGCGGTTGTTGCTATCGTCGTGATCATCAGCAATGGCGGCCGCGGTAAGCAGCACCATCGCGGATGCAGCGAAAAGTGTCCTTAACAGGTTCATGATTCCCTCTCAGCAGGTTGTTTATGGCGTAAATTTTCGTTGAACAGGCGCTTTGCGGCGCGTTGTCCGTCGATCCCGTCAGTGTTACGAAAAAGGAGACCGGGCATCGACCGTTTTTATTTCACACAGGATCCATGACAACCAATCGCCTTAACATGGCGTCCAATAACGAGAGCCTGATTTCCGCGATAATGGAGCCCTTATGCGCTTTATTGCCTGGCTGGTATCCGCCACAGCCCGCATCAATCCGGCGGCCGGCCCCATGGTCTTCAGCCATGGCCGCTGGTACACGGAGGCCGGTGAGTCAATCAGATTTGACGTTGGTGAGCGCTACGCCAACCAAAGCGTGTTTGTTGCTGAACGCCGAGCGTCAGACCCTGTTCGGCCGGCGCTGCTTGATTGTCGTGCGGCAGCTCGGGCGTACAGGCCATGAGCAGTGCTAACTCCCAAGTTGAGCTGCACTTGAGGCGGACGGGCTTTTTGCGGCAGCAGAAAGAACGGACGGGTCAAATGTCTGCTGCAGCGCCTTGTTAGGCCGGACCATTTTTTTGGGATTCCATATAAAAACGTAGCACCGCATTTATCCGAGTTTGGTATCCCTTTCCTTGTGACCGAAACCACTCAAGTACGTCCGAATCTAGCCGAACGGTGATACTCTGCTTTGCGCCCGGGAGCCGTAACTCGGCGTTCTCGAAAAATGACTCATCCAACGGAGCTATCTCGGATGTATCGACATCCGTGTCTCGAACACCATCGACGCGTTTCCAGTCAGTGGTGGAAGATTTTTTCGAACGCTTTTTGCTCATACTTCAGTGCTTTTCGTAACGAGATCACGCGAATAGTCTGGCCATCGTTACGCTCGGAAAAAGCGACAACGAGAACTCGCCCTTGCGACATACCCAGACCAAGCCAGCGATCCTCACGATAGTTGTTTCGGTTATCCAGGGCCACAAGTATCGGACCCTGAAACATCTCTTCGACTTCGACGAAATCCAGTCCATGTTTGTCGAGATTAGTGAGCCGTTTCCGTTCGTCCCACTCGAAGTCCATGAGATATTGTAGTTACATTTTGTAGTTACGTCAATGCGGGAGGACTGAGCGGCCTAACGCCTAAGCTCAGCGCCTTGTTGGGCGGCGGTTTCGTTACTCTGTTGGGCCCGTCCATTCGTGCACCAAGAGCAACGCCTTGGGCGAGACCGACTCAGCGAGCGGGTTGGCGTTTATTTTTTTGAAGCTGGATCGGGCGGCGTCTCAGGCTCCGTAAACTGAATCCTAAGTCCGAAATTGGCCCGCTCCGTTTAACGCAACAGTGTTTTTCAGTGGCCCCCGGATTCTATCGTCAAAAGGGGAGTCGTCAGTCACAGACCAGCCTGGCGGCGAAGCCAGTCTACCTGGAGCGACATGTATCCCGAGGAAGCTCGGCTCAACAAGACCGAGACCAAAACGGTGACATTACGGCTTAGTTTTTCAACACTATCGGCCACAACCGGACGGTCGGTGTTCGGATAAGATGACTGGTTTCATCAATCAGGCGAACTGCTGCGAAAACGGAAGACGGGAAACGGGCGGACTTGACCCCAGGCCCCCGTTCAATGCGTGATCCGTTCCCGCTTATCTAACTATTCCCAAGTATTTTGCCGGTCGGCTGCGATCACTTTTGAAGCCAAATTGAAAAAGTAATTGCCGAAGTACCAGTCATTCAGACCTCCGTGGCCGGTTCCGTTTCGGACGACCACTAAACGAGCATCCGGACTGATGTAAATGAATTGGCCGAAGTGACCGTTGGCGTAGTAGTCGTATCGCCCCTCCCGTTCGATTCCCCACCAATAGAAGCCGTAACGAAGTCCCCGTACGTGGTCGGCGAGTTCTTTGGCGCCTTTGCTATCGGCGCGATCAGCACTGGCCGCGTAGCTTTCCTTCACCAATTGGCCCGCGTGTTGATCCAGTACCGATTGCTGCAACCACGCTCGAGACACAATGGTTTGGTTTTGGTCTATCAATTTCGCACCCAATCTCGCAAAGTCGATCGCGCGTCCATGCAATCCCGTTGCCGGCATTTCAAAACCATGGCGACGACTATCGAGGCTCCATTTTGCGGGAAACTGCATGCCGGCGGGTTGCCAAATCTTCTCACCCAGGTAATCGGACAAACTTTTTCCGGTCGCGTTTTCCAACAGCATCCCAATCAGGATCGGATTGAAATCGTGGTACTCAAACCTTTCACCCGGCTTGTGGTCCAGCGAGAATGATTTGGCAAGTTGCCGAAGATTCGGATCATAGTATCCACTGACTTCATCTGACCAAGGCGCGGGAACTACGTCAAACAGTTTTTCGTCAGTGTCACCAATGCCGGAAGTCATTGTCAACAACTGACGAATTGTGACTTCGCTGAATTCGGGGCGCAAGCCATCCACGTATTCGGAAATCGAATCGTCGATCGACCCGATCAAGCCCTCATCAATTGCGATACCAACCAATAGGGATACAACGGACTTGGTACAGGAGATTCCGGATTGAAGGGAGTCACGCTGATTGCCCTGAAAATATTCTTCCAGCAATACTTCATTGTCGTAAATAATGATCAAAGCCGTCGACTCGTGGCTGGCTGCAAATTCTACGAGCGTTTCATCCCGAATACGAAAATCAAAAATGACTTGCCTGATTGAGCCTGAAGCCCGGTTAGTTGCAAACGAACTCACGGCTTCTGGATTATTTTCGACGATACGAAAGGCAAACCGGTCAATATCACCCAAGTCGATATCTTGCCAATAAAGCCAGCGTCCATAACGCGTTGACGTATTGAAGACAGAAAAAAACCCAATGGTCACGACTGCCAGAACGGCTAACGCAATCTTGCTTTTTCTCCATCGTTTGGCGGACATGGCCGTAATCCAATCGTATTTACTAGTAATTTGGCACTGTAACCTTACTCCAATATTTCTGCTTTAAGGTACAGAGCGCGGTGTCGCAATGGTTTTCCTGCCAAATCTATGAACGGGCGATGGAATAGTTCTGCTTGAGCAGGCCGGTATACCGCCAAGCGCGATAATCACGATCGCCACAACGAATGCGGCACTATCAGTTGGCATCGCTAACAGTGCGGGCTCTATTCAGATCGGAAGCAATGCCGATTTTGTGATGCTGTCGGCGGATCCCGGTGAGGGCGCGCGAAACTTCCAGGCGATTGTGTCAGTTTACCAGATGGGCCGACTGGTTTTCCGTGCACCAAATTGATTTCGGTGCAGACTTTTCACCGTCCGCTATGGGTAGCCGACCGTGGGAATCGCGGCTGGAAGCTGCTGATACGGACCTCCCCCATTTGCGAATACTTCAGCGTCAGGCGCTCGGGGCGTCGGCGATTGGTCACACAGTCGGTGCCCGGCAACCCTCTTCCACCTATCCCATTTCCATCAACCTGGCACCCGCGCAGATTGCCTTTTCTCCCACTCTGCCAGGATAGCCTGCTCCCGCTCGGAGGAAAGACCGAGGCCACCGACGGGAAACGCTATGTCATTAAAGAAATGAGACTGAAACCAGCGTGATGCATCGCGTGCAGTGTCGGGCAACGGGCGGTACACGGCCCCGGCCGCGAGTGCCTTCGTTCCGTTGACCTGGTAGAAGCCGGCGTCTTCGTCAAGCGGCGCCCACAACGGAAGATCGGAGAAAGAGCGCACGTTCTGTTCGTCGCGCAGGAAGCGGGCATCGGCCCAGACCAGTTCCGCTTCGCTGCCAATCGCGTCGCGTGTGCCTTCCAGGAATGCTTGCAGCGTTAGCGGCGGAGCCGGGCCGACGACATTATAAATACCAGTGCGCTGCATCTCGACACAATCGACAATCCAGCGCCCTACATCGCGCACATCGGTGTACTGAACCGGGTCGCTGCCGTTACCCGGAGCCAGCACCTGCCCAGCCGTGCCAAGACGACGCAACCAGTAGTGATAGGCGTGACCGGAATCGCGTGGACCGAGAATTGCATGGCAGCGGCAAACGCCGAATGCATCCGGAAAAAGGCGCGCGATGGTCTGCTCGGCGAGCACCTTTTCACCGCCATACCAGCCGGGATCATTTTCGTGGACCGGCGAATTCTCATCCAATCCCGGCTGGCTGAAATCGCGGTAAACAGCAATGCTCGATACAAAGAAGTAATAATCGGCACGCTCCGAGAGCAGGCCGGCGGTCTGCTCCACAAGTTGCGAGCGGGCAGGCCAAACGTCGATGACGGCATCCCAGCGGCGTCCGCCTTGCAGTGCACGCAAATCGCCGCCATCGACCGCGCGTACCCCACGCAGCTTCTCCAGTTCGGGGAACAGTTCCGCACGAGTGATGCCGCGATTAAACAGAGTGACTTCGTGACCGTGTGCGAGTGCGGCCTCGACCAGGGCCGGGCCTACGAAATTGGTACCGCCGAGCACGAGTATCTTTTTTGGTCGCGAGGGCAGGGGCGCGGGTGTCATACAGCCCACAGCCAGAGCAATGCCGCCCGTGGCTGACATCGCGAGGAAAGCGCGTCTGTCCATCAGATCCCTTTGCTACCCTTGGCGGCCATTGTGACACTCGATTATTTGGACAGCAATCGGCGGCATGTGGTCGACGATGCCGGGCACTGACTTATTTGACTATTCGAAAGAGTGCCCCTGGGCCTCAGTATCGCGTGACCTGGCACAGATTTACGAGGGGCCGGTTTGGGTCGTTCCGCGTCAGTCAAGAGTCTAACACCTCGACGGCGGGTTCCGAGTACCAAGCAGTCGAACGACAATCTTTTTCGGCAAGGCAAAGCTAGCGGGCAGCTAACTGCAGGACAGCGGTCCGTCCATTGTCATCATAATCAACGTCGTCACAGGCGCGAGTCGGCCAATAGCGGACATTAACATGCTCCCGTAGGAGCGGCTTCCAGCCGCGATTCCCAACTTCCGCAATCGGCCAATTGCGGTCGTTCGTTACGAGTAGTCACGTGTCTACTGTTCCTGCAAATTCGTTTGTGGGTCCGCGGCAATATAGGGATCAAATGACCTTAACCCCTCTATCCTAAGTACTCGCAGTGAGAGTCAAAGGTAGCTTTCTCCAGTAGCATCGCCTCGATCGGGGCTTTCTGACCAAGACTTGCTTGTGGCTTACCGAGCTGGGCTAATGAGTATCATGGCGACGATGGCTTTATGGCTCTTCTTTAAATAGAACATTAGTTCAGGTACCAGCTCACAAATAGACTTGGTGTGAATCCGCGAAAATACACTGCCGTTTCGAGGATTTCGCCTTCTACAATATCGTACTCTGTATACCATTCATTATTTGTGAAAACTTTGCACTTATACCTGTATTGCTCCATTCACTAAGATCGATTGTATCTACAGCGAAACTGATATCTTCTTCTGACGAGCCTGGCTTTGTGGCGTTGGTTATGGAGTGAGACGTTCCTTAGCCTCACTAACTGTCACCGGGAGGAGCAATCCAAGAGTCAGTGACAGCGTGAAAAGCAACCTATTCATGTTTTACCCT
>JABDKF010000336.1 GCA_013003155.1 Woeseia sp.
GCCAAACTTGAGCTCGCCCGTGATGAAAAGGTTCGAGTATTGCAAGACGATGAGGATCGTTATCAAATCGCTAAAGATTTGTCCGACAACCTTACTGTCAGCTATAACACGTCTGAGTTTGTAATGACTCGGCTGCTGCAAACAACGAGTGCGAAGGAAAGAGTCTATAAACAATCGATCATGTTCTTTGGCACCAACGAGACGGTGTTGACTGCGCTTAGCGCGTCGTTCACCGGTTTGTTTGGTCTTCATGAGAGTACTCAGGCACTCGAGTCCATGAAAGAAGGTATGTCGAAGAGTCTGGAAGACTTAGCCGACATCGGCGGTAAAGTTCAGGAAGCAGCGGTGCGCGCCGGCTACGGACCTACCATCCGGGCAGACGCCGTGAAGAAGCTGGTCGATTCCGTTGTTAACTTCCAGGCGCGCTCCAGAGACATAATCGAAGAAATGCGCGTGCTGGCAACCAAAAACGCTGAGGAGATCAGGGATTCTGTTGAAGACGGCAAGCAGCGCCTCGCCCGACTGATTCAGCAAGGTGGCACTTTACCGCCGCCCACTGGCGTTTAAGGCACGATGGCCGCAGCTAGTCGGTCTGGCGCCGAAAAGGCGCCGCTTGAAGATCTGATGGTGGCAATGGATGTCGTCGACACCATGCGCCATCGCGACCTCATCATCGATCGCGAGCTGGATTCCGGCGGGCGACGTCAACGTCTCCTGGCTCGGCTGCGGAAAATCTACGATGCACAGGGCATAGAAGTAAGCGATGCGGCACTTGCTGCCGGCGTTGACGCACTTGAAGGGGACCGTTTCAAGTACGTGCCGACAGCAAAAGGTTTTTCTGCAAAGTTGGCGCGAATCTACGTGCGGCGAAATCGCTGGCTAAAACCCATCCTCGGCATTCTGGCGCTGGGCCTTGTCATCTGGTTTGCGTGGTACGCAACGGTTGGTCTCCCGGACGCGCGCCGACTCGAGTCTCTACCAACCCAAATTGCATCGACACATATGCGTATCAACGCTGTGTCTAAAAGCGATGCCGCAACGGAACAAGCCAGCCGCCTTTCGGGCCAGGCAAGACAAGCCGTTGCTGAAAAAGAAATTCACGAAGCCGAAAACCTGCATGAACAAATGCGATCATTGCTCGGTGACCTGGAGACAAGCTACGACGTTCGGATCGTGTCACGGCCGAACGAGATTTCAGGCGTATGGCGTGTACCCGATGTTAATCCGGATGCCAGAAATTTCTACCTGATTGTCGAAGCGGTGACGCCGACAGGCGCGATCATACCCGTCACTGTCAAGAACGAAGAAGATGGTCGTATGCAAGAAAAGTCAACGTGGGGCTTGCGCGTTAGTGAAGAGGTTTTCGAAGCTGTCGTTGCGGACAAGCGTGATGACGGAATCATCCAGGACGACATCGTTGGCACCAAGCCGGTAGGCGAGCTCGACCCTGAGTATAGAGTGCCGACGACCGGCGCCACGATTACAAACTGGTAAAAAATGCTAACCGGGCGCAAAACACTCGATCATCTCAGTGCCACGCTGCAAACGGCACGCAATGAGTTAGAGCGCCTGGACCGTGAACTGCAGGTCACGTCGAATTCTGTCGCAATCAACCGACGACAACAGGCGCAAGCACTAAAACGTTTGGCTGCGATGCGTCTCGACGCGATCCGGCAGGGTGATGTCGTTAAGCGAATCGATTCAACGGATCTCGAGGTGCAAAAGATTCTGGACCGTCGGCAACAGGCGATCAATGAGTTGGACAAACGCGTGGCCACAAGCAGAAGCGCATTGCTCAATCTCGAGGACCAGCGCAAAAACCTGCATGACGAGGTCGATGCTGCGGCACAAGTGCTTGCCGAGCGCGAAGGCCAAGTGCAGGCGGCACTCGAGTCTGATTCCGCGTTTCAGGCCCAGATTGATCGCACCCACAAGGCTGACGCAATCGCTGTCAGTGCTGCGGATAAAGCCGAGATTGCACTGGACGACCGTCGCATCAAGGGAGAGCCGTACGAGGGTGACCAACTGTTCATGTACTTGTGGAACCGGGCTTACGGCACATCCGAATACAGGGCTAATCCGCTCGCCCGCCTGCTGGATGCGTGGGTTGCCCGCTTGTGTAAGTACCACGACGCGCGACCCAATTACTGGATGTTACTCGAGATTCCGAAACGCTTGCAGGAACACGCGGATCGTCGACGCGCCGATGCCGATAAAGAGCTCGAGATGTTACAGGACCTCGAAGAGGCGGCGGCCAATGAAGGCGGTGTACACACGGCGAAGTCCGCACTGACTGAACTCGAGCAACGTCAGGATGAACTCGATGAGTCGATCGCGCAGTCAGAATCCGAACTGCACACCCTGCACACTGAACAAAGTCAGTATGCGGCCGGCGATGACCACTACATTACCGAAAGCCTGAGTCTGTTTGCCGAGACGTTACAGCGGCGTGATATTACCGATCTTACGCAACTGGCCCGCTCGACTATGACTACCGATGATGACGCAGTTGTTGACGATCTGCGGTCTCTGCGTGATGAAGATCATGAGCTCGTGAACGAGCTCGACCGAAGTCGGAATCTACACCAGGAACATCTCCGCCGAGTTCAGGAACTGGAGCAGGTGCG
>JABDKF010000027.1 GCA_013003155.1 Woeseia sp.
CGCAAAATTGCATCATCGGTAATCTCGAACCACTGTTCCAGATAGGGGTCGTATTCGACAAACCGATAGCCTGACTGGGTAATCTCGAGTCCGAAGTCGCGGCCTTGCAGGAGTGCCTCGTCCGCGGCCAGCTCAAGTAACGTCGTCATGCGCCGCGATTCTTCCTGCATCTCGCGGTCGTCTTCCAGCAGGCCGGTCGACAGCAACACAACGGCACTGATAACGCCGACGATGACGACGACCACCATGACTTCGATCAGGGTGAAGCCGCGCTGCGTTCGACTCAACATGATGACTGCCACCGGCGGGGTGGCGCTCCGCCGTTATTCCAGTTCCCAGTTGCCAATATCGGCGTCTTCACCTTCGCCGCCCGGACGCCCGTCACGGCCCAGCGTATAGATATCGATTTCACCGTTATTGCCGGGATTCAGGTACTGGTAAGGATTTCCCCAGGGATCTTTTGGTAAACGATCAAGGTAGCCGCCTTGTTTCCAGTTCTTGATGTTGGGGTCGTTTGGTCGTGTGACGAGCGACTGCAGCCCCTGCTCAGTTGTCGGGTAGCTGAAGTTGTCGAGCCGGTAGAATTTGAGCGCGTTTTCAACGCCGCGCAGATCCTGCTTGGCTGCTGCAATTTGTGCATCGCCGACACGGCCGATGACGTTCGGCGCCACGATGGCGGCCAGAATGCCAAGAATAATTACGACAACCATGATTTCGATCAGCGTAAAACCCTGCTGCCGGCCAATTTGCCGACAACCTGTCCGATTTTGAAACACTTTAGATGACTCCTGAGTTGCCCGACTCACACCGCGTGAAGCGTCTGGATTGACTCTCTGCAAGATTAAACGCGAGTATAGCAAACATGGGGTTAGAGCCTGATCAGGAAAATGGCAAGGCCAAAGGGCTGTTGTGGTATGGATACTGGCTCTTGCCGTTATTGTTAATTGGACTGGCGGCTCTTGCCGAATCAGGCGGCGAGCCTGTGCGCCACTTGCTGCGCTATGCGCGCAGCAACATCGAAAACGGTCAATTCTGGCGCTTGCTCAGCGGCCACCTGGTGCATTTGGGATGGTCTCACCTGCTCATGAATTCGCTGGCGCTCCTTGGCATCTGGCTGCTGGTCGGGCGCAATTTGCGCACGATGGAATGGCTGGTTGCATTTGGCGTGATCATCGCTGGTATGGACGCCGGTTTCTGGTCGCTTGATCCGCAGCTCGTCTGGTACGTTGGATTGTCCGGTTTGCTGCACGGATTGCTGGTTGCGGGCCTGCTGGCAGGGTGGCGCGACCGGCCTGTCGAGTCTCTCGTACTCGGCGGCCTGCTTATTGCCAAGCTGGTGTACGAACAATGGCTGGGTCCGCTTCCCGGATCGGCTGAGTCCGCCGGGGGAGATGTTGTCGTCAACTCACACTTGTACGGCGCGCTGGCGGGGGTCGTTGCCGCAGTGATTTTGCGGGTTCGTGTCTCGCTCGCAGCGCCGATATAATATTCTTGTCGGCATCGGAAAAAATTCAGAACAATAATTGAGGAGCGACAGTCGTGACGGTAGCAATGGTGTTTCCCGGCCAGGGATCGCAGTCGCTGGGCATGCAAAGCTCGCTGGCCAGCAGTTTTCCGGAAGTCGCAGCGACTTACGCGGAAGCCAGCGACATTCTCGGATTCGATCTGTGGGAAATTACACAGTCAGGCCCGCAGGAAGAACTCGACAAGACCGTGGTGACGCAGCCCGCAATGCTGGCGGCGGGCGTCGCGACCTGGCGCTGTTGGCAAGCGGCAGGGGGTAAAACTCCAGCCTGGCTCGCCGGTCACAGCCTCGGGGAATACTCCGCATTAGTTGCAGCCGAGGCAATCAATTTTGCCGATGCTGTGCGCGTCGTGCAGCAACGGGCGACGTTAATGCAAGATGCGGTGCCGTCGGAAAAGAGCGGCATGGCGGCAATACTGGGTCTTGATGATGACGCTGTCATTGCTGCGTGCAGTGGAGCGGAAGAAGGACAAGTCGTGCGAGCGGTCAATTTCAACTCTCCCGGTCAGGTAGTCATCGCCGGCGATCGCGACGCCGTGACGCGCGCGGTCGAGCTGGCCAAGGCGGCGGGCGCCAAACGCGCGATGATGCTCCGCGTCAGCGTGCCATCGCATTCACCGCTGATGAAACCGGCAGCCGAGGCCTTGTCCGGATACCTGGATGCGACCACGTTCGCAATACCGACCATTGGTGTGATCAGCAACGTTGATGTTCAGCCCTATGTCGAGCCACAGCAGATTCGCGCCGGCCTTTATCGGCAGGTATTTAATCCTGTGCAGTGGACGAAAACCATCCGGCGATTCATTGACGAGGGCGTCGATACGGTGATCGAATGCGGTCCCGGCAAGGTGCTGGCAGGGCTCACCCGGCGCATTGACCGCAGTATTAATTGCGTTGCAATTGAAGATCCGGAGGCGTTGCAGAAAGCGCTGGAGACAAGCCGGTCGTCGACATCAACTTAAAATAGGAGCGGCATATGAGCGGACCCTTCAATGCGGATACATTGAACGGCAAGACTGCATTGGTTACCGGTGCCTCGCGAGGCATTGGCGCAGCGATCGCTGCGACACTTGCAGCATCGGGTGCGACAGTCGTCGGTACGGCAACCAGCGAATCCGGCGCAGAGGCCATTTCGACTGCGCTAGGCAACGGCGGACGCGGCGCTGTCCTCGATATCGCGAGTGCAGATTCTGTCGATAGTTTACTTTCTGCCATAGCGAAGTCAGAGGGTGCGCCGGCGATTGTCGTCAACAATGCGGGCATCACGCGCGACAACTTGCTGATGCGCATGAAGCCGGAAGAATGGGATGAGGTGCTTGCGACCAATCTCTCGGGCGTCTACCGGGTGTGCCGGGGCGCGGTGCGCGGCATGATGAAAGCCCGCTACGGACGAATCATTAACATTGCATCCGTGATTGGTGTCATGGGTAATGCCGGGCAAACGAATTACGCCGCTGCGAAGGCTGGCATCATCGGTTTCTCGAAATCGCTGGCTCGCGAGTTGGGTTCCCGCAACATAACCGTCAATGTCGTCGCACCGGGCTTTATCGATACGGACATGACCAAAGTCCTCCCGGAAGAACAGCGTGCAGCATTGCTGACTCAGGTGCCGCTGGGCAGGCTCGGTGCCGTTGACGATATTGCCAATGCGGTGGCTTTTCTGGCCAGCGACGGGGCGGCCTACATCACGGGCGAAACCTTGCATGTCAACGGCGGAATGTTGATGGACTGAAAGCTCTGGCCAGGCGTCTCGAGGCAGCCGAAAAGCACGGTACCTGCACAAAACGCAAATGGGCCGCTGCAATTGTAGATTGCCATGCACCTTTCACTTACAATACCGACCCACGGCGTAGCCCTGACTTGATTTATCAAGGACTTACGCGCTCCACGATGGCCGATAATGCATCTTGAGAGCGCCATTTCGACAAACTAATTTTACCAACGACGGGGGCAGTCAGACCTGCGGGGCTGCAAATTCCACCGTCAACTAAATCTCTTCCGAGGAGAAGCGATCACTATGAGCAGTATTGAAGAACAAGTTAAGAGCATTGTTGCCGAACAGCTTGGCGTCAAAGGCGAGGAAGTTACCAACGATGCTTCTTTTGTTGATGATCTCGGCGCAGATTCGCTCGACACCGTCGAGCTGGTAATGGCACTCGAAGAAGAATTTGAGACGGAAATTCCGGATGAAGAGGCCGAGAAAATTACCACTGTGCAGCAGGCTATCGATTTCGTTACTGCGCGCAGCAAAGAATCCTGATGCGTGTACGGCGCGGCCTCTGGGGTTGTCCAGGGTCGCGCCGCATCTCTTCCTGACCTATGACAATTCCTTGTCTGTAGGAACTAATATTGACTAAGCGACGTGTCGTCATCACCGGCATGGGCATTGTCTCCCCCGTCGGCAACCAGCTGGAAACAGCGTGGGAAAATGTCCGCGAGGGTCGCTCCGGCATTCGTGCGATTGACCTGTTTGACGCAAGTGCCTTCAGCACGCAGGTCGCAGGCCAGGTGCCCGACTTTGAGGTCACCCGGTACCTCGAAGCGAAATCCGCGCGTAAAATGGATACGTTTATTCACTACGGCATCGCGGCCTGTGTTGATGCTTTACAGGACTCTGACCTCGCGATCGACGACAGCAACGGCCACCGGGTAGGCATTGCCATGGGCGCCGGCATTGGCGGCCTGGAAACCATTGAAGAAAATCACAACAAGTTTCTGGCGGGCGGTCCGCGCAGGGTTTCGCCGTTTTTTATCCCCGGAAGCATAATCAACATGACGTCTGGCAACGTCAGTATCAAGTACGGAATTACCGGACCGAATCTGTCTATCGTCACCGCGTGCACAACGGCGACGCATTGCATTGGTGTTGCAGCGAGAACCATCGCCTACGGCGACGCTGACGTAATGTTGGCGGGCGGCTCGGAGTACGCAACGACGCCGCTCGCCATTGCGGGCTTTTGTTCGGCGCGTGCGATGACCACTCGCAACGATGATCCGCAGGGTGCGAGCCGGCCGTTCGACAAGGACCGGGACGGGTTCGTACTCAGCAACGGCGCGGGTTGCCTCGTAATGGAAGAGCTTGAACACGCGAAGTCGCGTGGCGCACGTATCTACGCAGAACTTCTGGGATTCGGCATGAGTGGCGACGCACACCACATTACTGCGCCGCCAGCAGATGGCGAGGGTGCTCGCAAGTGCATGGTCGCAGCGCTCAACGACGCCGGGCTGAATCCGTCTGACGTGGACTACCTGAACGCGCACGGAACATCGACTCCTGTCGGCGATATCGGAGAAACGGTCGCCATCAAGCGGGCATTTGGTGACTCGGCAAACTCGCTCGCGGTCAGCTCGACGAAATCCTGTACGGGCCATCTGCTGGGAGCGGCCGGCGCGGTCGAGGCGATTTTTTCAATCCTTGCCATACGTGACCAGGTGTTGCCGCCCACGATCAATCTCGATAATCCGGACGATGCCTGTGATCTCGACTACGTTCCGCACACCGCGCGCGAGGCAAAAATCGATATCGCTGTGAGCAACTCTTTCGGTTTCGGCGGCACGAACGGCAGCCTGGTGTTCCGCGCGTTTCATTAAGCGATACCGCCTCGCAAACACCTGGTATCGCGCTGCTGGCGATATGATGAAAAAAGACGCAATAACAGTCCCAATCTGTGGCGCCTGATCTGGCATCATTGCACACGATGAATACACCAGATCAGTCAAGGACTGCCTGATGCAGCGCTGGGTTGCGTTTACGACGACCGCCGTGCTGGTCGCAGTGTTGGTCGCGTTAGTCGGCTACTGGCAGGCTACGCGCTGGCTGGCAACGCCACTCGAATTGCCGGACGAGGGCGTCGAGTTTCAGATCGCACCCGGCACTGCGCTCGCGACCGTGAGCGCGCAGCTGGCCGCGCGAGGCGTTCTTGACCGGCCGAGGCTTTTCACCTGGTATTCCCGGCTAAGCGGCAAGGCCAGCGCCGTGCATGCAGGCGAATACTTACTGCAGGCCGGAACCAGTCCCGAGCAGCTGTTGCAAAAATTCGTCAGTGGGGACGTACGGCTGCATTCCTTCACAATTATAGAAGGCTGGACGTTTCGTGAAATGCTGTCCGCGATGGCTACTGTCGAGAAGCTGCAACACACGCTGAGTTACGAGGACTGGCCTGCACTCCTTGCGGAACTCGGTGCTGACGCTCTGCACCCGGAAGGAATGTTCTTACCCGAAACCTACCGGTTTCCTGCCGGAACCACGGATGTTGATCTGCTGCGCCAGGCGCATGAACTGTTGCGCGTCACGCTGGCGATGGAGTGGTCGGAGCGCGATGAAGATCTGCCCCTAGCCACTCCGTACGAGGCGTTGATACTTGCATCCATAATTGAAAAGGAAACGGGCAGGGCGGATGAACGTGCACGCATTGCCGGCGTATTCGTACGCCGTCTGCAAAAGCGCATGCGGCTGCAAACGGACCCCACCGTAATCTACGGCATCGGCGTGGATTTTAACGGTGACCTGACGCGCCGGGACTTGAGGACCGATACGCCTTATAACACCTACACGCGGTCCGGTCTGCCGCCAACGCCCATTGCATTGGCAGGGCGCGCCGCAATCCACGCCGCGTTGCATCCGGAACCGGGCAAAGCGTTGTTTTTCGTGGCGACAGGGCTCGGCGATGGCAGCCATCGCTTCTCAGAAACGAAAGAGCAGCACGACGCTGCCGTGCGTGAATACCTGGTGCGGCTACGCGCGACAGGAATGGGCAAGTAGCATGGCAAGAGGCAAGTTCATTACCGTGGAGGGCGGAGACGGCGTTGGTAAATCTACCAATATCCGTTTTCTGTCCGAGCTGATCGAGGCGCGCGGCTTCGCCGTGCAGCTAACTCGCGAGCCGGGCGGCACGCCGCTGGCTGAACGGATCAGAACACTACTCCTGGAACACGGTGAAGAGCCATTGCCCGACACTGCGGAGCTGCTGCTGTTTTTTGCCGCACGCGCCTTGAATTTGAACAACCGGATAAAGCCGGCACTGGCAGCCGGTGATTGGGTGGTATGCGATCGCTTCACTGATGCAAGTCGGGCCTACCAGGGGGCAGGTCGCGGACTCGATCAGGACAAGATTGAAATACTGGCCGAGTGGGTGCACGGCGATCTGCAACCGGAACTGACTATCCTGCTCGATGCACCGCCATCCGTTGGTTTTGACCGGGCGGAAAAACGCGGTTCCGCCGATCGACTCGAGTCGGAGCAGGCGTCATTTTACAAGCGGGTGCGTGCCGGCTACCTGGCGCTTGCCGCGGCCGAGCCGGCGCGCTTTGCGGTGATTGACGCCAGCGGCGAGCTTGCCGGTGTCCAGCGGCAAATTAGCAGTGCCATGGACCGGCTTTTTGCAGACAATCAGAATTAATAAAACACCATAACATTATGAAAGAAAGCGATATTCCCTGGCTAGCATCCTTCGCAAAGCAGTGGCTGGAGCAACAGAGCCAGGGCCGCCGGCCACACGCAGTATTGCTGTTGGGTGCGCCCGGCGTTGGCAAGCGCTGCGCCGCGGCCTGGCTGGCAAGGCGACAGCTACGTCCGGACGCGGCGGCCACGTTGCCACAGTTTCCGCCGGTCGCGTTGTTGCACCCGGACCTGCACTGGTTGCGGAAGCCGGACGATAAACAAACGATCATCATCAGTCAGGTACGCGAGCTCATTGGCGAGCTCGCTCTGACCAGTCACGAAGGCCGTGGCAAGGTCGCTGTCATTGAGCCGGCCAATATAATGACGCATCAGGCGGCCAACAGTTTGCTGAAAACCCTGGAAGAGCCGCCGGGCGATGCGCTGATCATCCTGATCGCGGATCGCATGGGGCGGCTGCCGGCGACCATTCTTAGCCGCTGTCAGCGCGTAACGCTGGCGATTCCGGATGAAGCCACCAGCCTGGCCTGGCTGGAGCGCCAGCACCCCGGAAGCCCGTGGGCCGAGGCGTTGCGAGAGGCGGGCGGGGCCCCGCTGGCAGCACTCGAGGTCGTGGAGC
>JABDKF010000050.1 GCA_013003155.1 Woeseia sp.
ACGCGGTGCTCGTCGGAACCGCGTTGATGCGCAGTGCTGACCCCACCGCGCTGGTGCGCGATATTCTTGCGGCCGGCCGCGCACGGTGCGCCGCATGATCGGCATGGTCAAAGTGTGCGGGCTCACCGATCGCGACGCCGTCGAGGCGGCCGTCAATGCAGGTGTGGATGCGATTGGCTTCGTATTTGCCCCATCGGTACGACAGGTCTCGCCTGAGCTAGCGGCGGAGTTGAGTGATGGTTGCCCTGCCGCTGTCCGTCGCGTTGCCGTCATGCAGCATCCTGCACCCGATGACTGGAACAATGTCTGCGAGATATTCAAGCCGAATGTCCTGCAAACGGATGCAGAAGATTTCGTAGGCTTGAACATACCCGCGGACATTGAATGCTGGCCCGTAATTCGCGAGGGTAATATTGTCGACGACGTCGATCTGCCGAAAATCTTTCTTTACGAGGGACGCCACAGCGGGCAGGGCGAAACCGTGAACTGGCAGCAGGCGGCGCGCTATGCAAAACGCGGGCGCATGATTCTTGCCGGCGGTCTGAGTGCAGATAATGTTGCTGCAGCAATTCGCGAGGTATTGCCGTGGGGCGTAGATGTGTCCAGCGCCGTTGAGTCCGCACCCGGCAAAAAGAATCCTGAAAAAATTGCTGCATTCGTGCGCGCGGCGCGTAGTCTTTAAAAAACTTACAAGGGTTTCCAAAAATGCATTCCGACAACGAAGCGTTAGACGCAGAGCGCTTGCTAACCGCTGCAATTGACGGGCGGTTGCCGGATGAGCGCGGCCGCTTCGGGCCGTTCGGCGGTCGCTACATACCGGAAACACTGGTGCCGGCGTTCGAGCGTTTGGAAGCAGGTGTCAAAAAGTATTTACACGACGAGGAGTTTCAGCGCGAATTTCGCAACGAACTGGTCGACTGGGTAGGCCGCCCGACCGCTTTGACACACGCACCGACGCTTAGCGCTCGCTGGGGCTGCGATGTCTGGCTGAAGCGGGAAGACCTCGCGCATACCGGTGCCCACAAGATCAACAATGCAATTGGGCAGGCGCTGCTCGCGAAACGTCTCGGCGCCCGCCACATTATCGCTGAAACCGGCGCCGGCCAGCATGGCGTTGCGTCAGCCGCGGCGTGCGCGCGGGTCGGCTTGCCGTGCACGGTGTACATGGGCGCGGTCGACATGGAGCGGCAGTCGCCCAACGTTGACCGGATGCGCCGGTTGGGTGCCGATGTTGTCGCCGTGACGAGCGGCGATGCGACGCTGCGGGCGGCCATCGATGAGGCGATGCGCGCCTGGGTGTCCGATCCCGACGGTATTTACTACCTGCTGGGATCCGCGGTCGGTCCGCATCCTTACCCGTGGCTGGTGCGCGAGCTGCAGTCAGTCATCGGCCGTGAGGCGCGTGAACAAATGCTCGCGCGTGCGGGCGCATTGCCCGATGCGGTATTTGCCTGCGTTGGCGGCGGTTCCAACGCCATCGGCCTGTTCTATCCGTTGCTCGCCGACAAGGATACGTTGCTGATTGGCGTTGAAGCCGGCGGGCGCGGCAGCGGCCTCGGAGATAACTCCGCGACGCTCGCTACGGGCAAACCCGGTGTGTTGCAGGGCAGCTACACCATGATCCTGCAGGACAATGACGGCCAGGTGCAGGAGACACACTCCATATCTGCCGGCCTCGACTACTCCGGCGTCGGTCCCGAACACGCGTTGCTGCAGGCGGTCGGTCGCGTCAGCTATATCATGGCAACGGATAGTGAAGCGCTGGAAGCTTTGAGCGAGCTGTGCGAGACAGAAGGTATCCTGACCGCACTGGAGACAGCGCACGCGTTCGCAGCCGCAAAAAAATGGGCCGGCAAGAATCCCGGCAAACGTATCCTGATCGGTAACTCGGGACGCGGCGATAAGGACATGCCGACGCTGACACAATACCCGGTCGGGGTGAGTCAACATGCAGCCTCATGAACGCCTGAGCAATGCGCTGACCGCCGCAAAGAAGGGCGGCCGCACCGCGCTGATCCCGTTTGTTACCGCAGGCTATCCGCGCCGCGAAAACTTCATTGACGTTCTTGAAGCGATCAGCGATGTCGGTGATGCGGTAGAGATCGGCGTGCCGTTTTCCGATCCGATGGCCGATGGCATGACGATTCAGCGCTCCAGTTTTGAGGCAATAAAAAACGGCGTCTCGCTGCGCTGGATTCTTGACGAACTTGATGGCGCTGGCGAGCGCATCAAGGCGCCGCTGGTACTGATGTCCTACCTGAACCCGCTGCTCGCGTACGGTTATGAAAAGCTTGCTGCGCGTGCCGCAAACTGCGGAGTTTGTGCATTCATCGTGCCAGACCTGCCGTTTGAAGAAAGCGAAGAATTGCGTGCCGCGCTGGAAAGCAAAGGACTCGGCCTGATTCAGCTCGTGACGCCGGCAACGCCAGCGCCGCGGCTGGCAAAACTCGCAAACGCATCGAAGGGCTTCCTCTATGCGGTAACCATTACCGGCATTACCGGCGGTGGCAGTGAGCTGCCCGACAATCTTGCAAACTACCTGGACGGCATAGCGGCGGTATCACCGATACCGGTTTGCGCCGGCTTCGGGATTCGGGCGGCCAGCGATGTCGATAATGTCGGTCGACATGCGACGGGCGCAATTGTCGGTTCCGCGCTGGTCGAGGTGCTGGAAAAGGGCGAAGATCCGGCAACGTTCCTGCGCGGACTGCGCGGTGACCGCTGAGCACAGGCTCGAATGAGATGAAAAAAGTTACGTCCGCCTCATCGATCGTCACGATCAATCACTACCGCAACCTGTTGCAGAGTGAAGGTATCGATGCGTTTTTGAAGAACGAAAACCTCGGTTCAATCGTCGGCGAGATTCCCTTTCCGGAGGTGTGGCCGGAACTCTGGGTGCGCAACGATCTTGATTACGACCGCGCAAAGCAGCTCATCGACACGGACAAGCTCATTGAAGAAAGCCCCGGCGAAAATTGGAAGTGCGGCAAGTGCGGTGAAGAGAACGAGGGGCAGTTTGCCGCCTGCTGGTCCTGCGGCAAACCGGCCTAGGCGCGCGCCATCAGGTAAGCGCCGGCAGCTTCTGCCCGCAAAATACTGGAAACCTGTTCCGCCTGCATCGGCTTGCTGATCAAAAAGCCCTGCGCGAGCGTGCAGTCGCAGCTCTTCAGAAACTCGAACTGCGTAATGGTTTCCACACCTTCCGCCGCGACCTCAATGTTCAAACCGCGGGCCATCGCGATGGCCGCACGGACGATGCGCTGATGGCTGCCATTAATGTCGACGTCCTGAATAAGCGACGGGTCAAGCACGAAACTGTCGATAACGCCGGTATCGAGCGACCTGAACGACACGTCGCGCGTGCCGAAGTTGTGCAGCGAAAGCCGCACGCCCAGTTTGCGAAGATCATCGAGAACACCGCGTTCTGACGCACGCCGGCCGGCAATGTCGCCACCGTTAATCTCGAACTCGATGCAGCCGGAATCCAGCCCCGTATCGGCAAGCACTTTCTCAACGGCCGCAACCAGGCGCCCGTGCAGCAGTTGCTGCGACGAGAGGTTAATGGAAATTGACAGGTCAGGCATGTCGAACTGCCGTTGCCAACCCGCGAGCTGGCGACATGCCGTATCAATGATCCATTCACCGGCTGAATGAATCAGGCCGCTGGTTTCTAAAATGGTGAGGAAGCGCCCGGGCTGGAGCAGCCCGAAACGGGGATGCTGCCAACGCAGCAACGCTTCAAGGCCAATAAGGCGCCCCGTACGCACGTCGACCCGAGGCTGGTAATGCAGCGCGAATTCATTTCTGACGAGGGCATGTCGCAAACCGAGTTCGAGTTCTTCGCGCTGTTCGAGCCTTTCGTTCAAGGCCTTTGAATAATACTGGTAGCGACCGCCGCCGCGACGTTTTGCCTGGTACATCGCCATATCGGCGGCCTTTATCAGGCGTTCCGCAGTTTCACCGGATTCCGGGAACAGCGAAATACCCACGCTCGGCGTCGCATAGACTTCGCTGCCGTTGACGTTGTAGTTCTCGGACAAAGCGAGGACCAGTTTTTGTGCTGCCGCTGCTGCATCGCTGCCATCGCCGAAGTCTTCGAGGCAGGCAACAAACTCATCGCCACCCCAGCGGCCGAGAAAGTCGCCGATACGCAGGCGCCGCTGCATTCGATCAGCCACCTGCCGCAACAGCTCATCACCGCTGTCATGTCCCAGGGTGTCGTTGACCGACTTGAAGCGGTCGAGATCGATAAACAAAACGGCGAGCGGACGCTTGCTGCGTTGCGCACGGCCCATCGCCTTTTCCAGCTGGCGCGTAAACAGGCGCCGGTTGGGCAGCATGGTGAGTTCGTCATACTCGGCGCGTTTCTCAAGCGCCAGCGTTTTGTTCATCACTTCCGTGACGTCGCGAAAAGTGATTACGCCGCCGATTAACTGCTGGTGGGCATCGTACAGGCCCTGGCCGTTGATACTGAGCACAGTGTCCGTTTGTTGGGGAATGCGATGCACCGCAAGCAGGTCACTGAACTTCTCCCCCTTCCGTGCCTTGTAAAGCGGTGTCATCTCGGCGTCCAGAGGCGTTCTGCCGTCAGCGCTCAGCGCACAAAAACTGCTCGCCCAGTCGCCGTTCGGAATGCCGCGTTGGGGCAAGCCGAGTATCGTGCGGGCTGCCGGATTGATATCGAGCAGGTTGCCGTCACGATCAACAACCAGCGCGCCATCGTTAATGCTTTTCAGGATCGACAGCACCGTATCGTCGGCTTCCGATAAGCGCGCCTGCAGGTGATGGCGTTGGACGACATGATTGAACAGCGCAAGCTGTTCGGCATCACCAAAATCGTCTATGCAAATGTAGCCTTGCGCACCCGCTCGCGCCGCGGCAACGCCGCGATGTTCATGCTCACGGTCGGTCAGCGCAACAAAGGGCCGCGTAGAGAAGGCGCGCTGCATGTCTTTCAGCGCATGACCAATCAGCAGCGCATCCGGGCCGGCCTGAAACAATACGATATCGACATCGCGCGGCATGTCCTCCACGGCGATCAGTTCATTACACCGGTAGACGCGCCGGCAATACGGCTGCTGTTCGAGGTGTTGCAGGTAGTCGGCGGCGAACGCGGGACGACCGAGATACAGAACGGTGTACTCCGCCATCAGTGACGAATTCCCGGCAACCGCTCCAACTCTCGCTCCAGCTGTCTCATCAAATATCTCGCTGCCTGCTCACGCGCGGCATTGTTGTTTTTTTTGGGTAGCTTTACGACTGTAAAAAATCTTCCGCATGATACCAGAAGCGGCTGCGTTCACGGCCCCAAAATGGCCGTATTACAGGCATTGCAGGTGGTGCTCGGGCACAATCCCGACAGGCGAAACGCCCGCGCGCCTTAAACGTTTAGGGGTTGCGCGGCGTCAAACAAGCAAAGATCAGGAGAAACAGGCGGTGGGAGTGGTATCGGTCACCGACGCGGACGCTACAGGCGGGGCGGCGGGACCCGGGCAGCCAGAGATTGCGGAAGCAACGCTTGTCGCACGGGCTCAGCGAGGCAATACGGAGGCGTTTGCAGCCCTGTATCGCCAGCATGTCGGTAACGTCTATGGCCTGTGCCTGCGGATGACCGGCAATGCCAGCGAGGCGGAGGACTGTGCACAGGAGGCGTTTATCCAGGCCTGGACGAAGCTCGACCGGTTCCGCGGAGATGCCAGCCTCGGCACCTGGCTGCACCGGATCGCGGTCAATGCGGTGCTGGGCAGGATGCGAAAGTCCCGCCGGGAACAGGAGCGGCTGACGGTGGTGCGCGACACGGCGGCACCCCGGGCCACGGTTGCAGACTCAGGCGATATGCGGGATCTGCAAGCCGCGCTCGATGAGTTGCCGACGGGAGCAAGACAGGTATTTGTGTTGAACGCCGTTTACGGCTACAGCCACGACGAGACCGGCACCATGCTCGGTATCGCAAGCGGCACGAGCAAGGCGCAACTGCATCGGGCGAAACGATTGCTGGCGCAACAATTAGCAGGTACGGAATCATGAACGACGAAAATCGATCACAGGACGCAGCAGAAGAGGCGGTCATGGCCATGGCGGCCGGGCTGCCTCGCGAGGTCCAGCCGGAAAAGGATCTTTGGCCGGGTATTGCGGCGGCAATCGCCGAGCGCGAGAGCCTGGCCGAACCCGGCTCACGCTGGCCGCGATTAATCGCGCAGGCTGCAGCGGTGCTGCTGTTGGTTGGCGCGTCCTCCGGCCTGACCTGGCTACATCTGCAGGACAGCGCTGCGCCGGACACGTTTGCGGCCGGCGCACCTGAACTTGCGTTTCAGCCAGTCTCCGGCTCGTTCGGCAGTCAGTATGTGCTGGGGCCGGATTTTCAGGACGCGCGTGATGAACTGCTCGCTCGGCTTGAAGTCGAGCTGGAAAAACTGAGCCCGGAGAGTCGCGCGATAATCGAACAGAATTTCGTGACGATCCAGGCCGCTATCGCGGAAATTAACAAGGCGCTCGCGGAGGAACCCGACAATGCACTGCTGCAGGAGCTGCTGATCAACAGCTACCAGGAAGAGCTCGAGATTTTGCAGCGAGTCGACAACATCGCAGGCTCGGTAATGCGCAGGACGGATATTTAGCAGGGTAGAACGGCAGCTTGTTGTGTTGCCGACGAACCCGAGGTACGACTGGAAATTAATGAGAAAACATATGAAAGCTTTAGCTCTATTCACACTCTGTTTGTTTGGTCTCGCTGCGAACGCAGACGAGGTCCGGCGCGTCGTGGACGCGAGTCCGAACGGTTTAGTGAAAATTATTAACACCGCCGGCAATATCGAGGTCAGCGGTTGGTCGCGTGATTCAGTAGAAGTCGTGGCCGAACTGGGCAAGAACGTGGAGGAGCTTATCGTCGAGCGTGATGACGATGAAGTGATCGTTAAAGTGAAATTGCCAAAGCGGCAAAAGCACGATCGCGGTTCCTCTTCCGATCTCGTAATTAACGTACCGCAGCGCAGTATGCTGAAAATCGCCAGTGTCAGTGCCGACATCTCCGTCAACGATGTGCTTGGCGCGCAGAAAGTGCAGTCCGTCAGTGGCGACATCGAGATCATCGCGTTTGCCGCAGACATCGACGCCGAATCGGTAAGTGGTGACGTTGTAATAGCGGGCGACGGCAGCCGCCTGCGCACCCGTGCGACGGCCGTCAGTGGCGATGTAGAACTTTCCGATCTCGGCGGCGACGTGGAAGCGGGCACAGTGACGGGCGATTTGACAATTGTCAGCGGCAGCTTCGATCGCGTAGAAATGAACACCACAAATGGCGACATGGTTTTTAAGGGAGCGCTGCAGGATGCCGGCCGCCTGGAAATTGAAACGGTCAACGGCGATGTCGACATCGACTTCGCCGACAAGCCGTCTGCGCGTTTTGATATCGAAACGTTCAACGGCGACATCGACAACTGCTTCGGGCCTGACGATGAGAGGGTCAATCGCTACGGCCCGGGACGGCAGCTCATCTTTACGGAAGGCAGCGGCGAGGGCCGCGTCGTCATCCGCACCTTGAACGGTGATCTCCGGATGTGCGTCGACTAGGAAGCCCGGCGCTACTCACCCAGCTCCGCCAGGTCGCCTGAACGGGTAAACCTGTCGCCAATTTGCGCCACGAGCGGAACAAGCGCGCATGCTGGCGGTCACTGTAATTTGCTATCCTTCCCCGCTCCAGATTTTTGCTCGGATACCCCATCGGATACTTATGAGTCGCCTGTTAAAGTGGCTGTTGCTGGCCATCGCCGGCATCGTTGCCCTCGTCATTGTGGCCGCCGTGGCGCTGCTGCTGTTATTCGACCCGAACGATTTTCGGGAGCGCATTGCGGCGGAAGTGGAAGAGGCCACCGGGCGCGAGCTCGTGATCGAGGGCGACCTGGCCGTCAGCCTGTTTCCGTGGCTGGCCGTGGAGATGGGCAGCACCCGGCTCGGCAACGCAAAAGGTTTCGGGGATAAGCCGTTTGCCAGTTTCGATACGGCACGTTTGAGCGTGCAAGTGTTGCCGCTGCTGCTGCGCCGCGAAATTACCGTCGGTGACGTGGAGCTCGACGGACTGCGCCTCGAACTTGCCGTAAACCGTGCAGGTACCACCAACTGGGATGACCTCACCAGCGCGGACACGGCCTCGACAAGCGCCGCAGACGAGACGCAGGCGGATGGCGCCAGCAATCTCGATATCAGCGGCGTCGAACTTCGCAACTCCTACATTCATTACAACGACGCGCAGTCCGGCAGCGACTACACGTTGCAGAACCTGTCGATGAACACCGGTCGCGTGGTGCCGGGAGAGGCCTTCGATTTTTCCGGTAACGGCGATTTCGAGTCGAGTGCCGACGAGATCGACGGCGTGGTGCAAGCGGCCGGCCGCCTCATTGTTTCCGAGGACTTTGCAACGCTGACTTTTGCCGAGCTGACGCTGGACGGTATGGCAAACGGAATTGCAAGCCAGCCCGCTGAATTCCAAATCAGTGCCAGTGACATGGTTGCAGACATTGACAACAGCAAGCTGCAGCCGACGCGCGTAAGCGTCACGATACTGGGGGCGCTGGCTGAACTGGACATCAAGTCGGCGTCGTGGGCGGACGACGTCATCGGTGAAGCAACGCTCAACGTTGAAGAATTCTCGCCGCGCGAAATGGCGCCGCTGTTTGATGTCGAGGTGCCGCCAACGGCTGATCCCGCGGCTCTGACCAGCGCCCGTTTTTCTGCGCAGGCGGCCATGGATGCGAACGCTATTGGCCTGCGCAACCTGAAGCTCAGCATAGACGACACCGCGCTGACGGGCGAAATCATTTTGCCGTTCGGCGAAACGGCGCCGATTCGTTTCGACCTCGAAGGCGACAGCATGAATCTCGATCGCTACATGGAGCCGGCGAGCGAGAGCGGTACCGCCAGCGGCAGCGCGGCGAGTGACGACTTCGAGATTCCGGTCGACATGATTCGCGGCATCAATGCACGCGGCACGCTGAAGCTTAGCGAGGCCACTTTCGCCGACATGACGTTTACCAATATTCAGCTCGGTCTGAACAGCGCCGCCGGCAAGCTGCGCCTGAACCCGGTGTCGGCTGACCTGTTCGATGGCACCTACACCGGTGACGTGCAGGTTGACGCATCGGGTGCCGTGCCAAAATTATCGCTGAACGAAAAGGTTGCTGATGTCAGCCTGACACCGCTTGGCAAAGCGATGTTCGAGCGCGACAAGCTGAGCGGTACGATCAACGGCAGCTTCGTCCTGAACACCAGCGGGCCAACACTGTCCGTGATGCGCAGTAACCTGAACGGCACGATGGCGTTCGAGCTGGCTGACGGTGCCTGGCAGGGTGTGGATCTCTGGTACCAGCTACGCGCGGCACGCGCGCTGTATCGCAGGGAGCAGCCGCCGGAAAAACGCGAACCGGTACGCACCGATTTCAGCTCCGTGCTGGCGACCGGCGTGGTTACCAACGGCGTGTTCGAGAACAAGGACCTGCAGGCGCAGATGCCTTACCTGCAGCTGACCGGGCAGGGCACGGTAAACTTTGTCACGGCAGAAATGGATTACTCGCTGCGCGCGCGCGTACTCGAGCGCCCCGAGTTTCTTGAGGGTGCGAGCGACGAGGAGCTGGCGGAGTTTACCGAGGCGCTGATTCCTGTGCGCATACGCGGGCCGCTTCTCGACCCTACCGTGCGGCCGGACATCGAGGGCATGTTCCGCGACCAGGTCGAAGAAAAATTGAAAGAGAAGGGTGACGAACTCAAGAAACGCCTGCTCGATCGCCTTGTGCCGTCAGCACCGGCGGACGAAACCGTAGAAGCGGCAGAAGGCGGCGAAGCAGCGGTGGCCGAGGAAGAACCCAGCGCCGAGGATGAGCTGAAAAAACGGCTCAAGAAAATTTTTGACTAGCAGACCCTATCGTTTGCTCGGCGGGTATTTGCTGCCCGCCCTGTTGCTCGCGTTCTTGTGCACCCCGGCGAACAGTGCAGACCTGCGCAAGGTGACCGTTGATTTTATCGACGGCCGCTATCACCTCGAGTCCCGCGCCTGGTTCGACGCGAGCCACGATGCCCTGTACGCGGTGCTGACGAATTACGACCTGTTCACCAAGATCAGCAGCGGGTTTGCCGAAGCGCGCAACCTGGCGCCGGATAAAAAAGGCCGGCCGCGTTTTTACACGCGACTCGAAGGCTGCGTGCTGATGTTTTGCAAATCGATGCAGCGCAACGGTTACCTGGTCTTGAAGCCGCCCAATGAAATCATCTCGGTTGGCTACGCCAGGCAAAGCGATTTTCGTTACAGTCGCGAGCGCTGGCTGCTGCGACCGGAGAAGGGCGGCACGGAAATGACCTACACCTTTGAGATGGAGCCGGCGTTCTGGGTGCCGCCGGTGATCGGTCCATTCATGATCAAGCGCACGCTTCGTGAAGGCGGCATAGACGCCGTCGATCGCATCGAGGCGATCGCGCAAGGCAAAGAGCCGAAGCCCTAGGCCGTGGCGAGTTTTGCCGAACGCCTGCTTGACTGGTACGCGCAAAACGGCCGCAAAGACCTGCCCTGGCAGCAGGACACGACGCCGTACCGCGTCTGGGTCTCCGAGATCATGCTGCAGCAAACGCAGGTGGCCACGGTCATTCCTTACTACCTGCGCTTCATGCAATCCTTCCCGACGATCGTGTCGCTGGCCGATGCGCCAATCGACGCGGTGCTCGAGCACTGGTCCGGCCTTGGCTACTACGCGCGTGCCCGCAACCTGCACAAGGCGGCGAGCGTGGTCCGCGACACGCATCACGGCGAGTTTCCGGAAACGTTCGATGAGGTGATCGTCCTGCCCGGCATCGGCCGCTCGACCGCCGGTGCGATCCTCGCTTTATCAGGCAACCAGCGTCACGCCATTCTCGACGGTAACGTCAAGCGCGTTCTCGCGCGTTTCCACGCGATCGACGGCTGGCCGGGCAAGACCTCGGTCGCAAATCTCCTGTGGGAAAAAGCTGAGCGGCACACGCCGGACAAGCACGTGGCAGCATACACGCAGGCGATCATGGATCTCGGCGCCACGCTCTGCACCCGCAGCAAGCCCGCTTGTAACAAGTGTCCTATGATCGGCGACTGCGCCGCGCATGCGGCAGGACGCGAGACTGATTTTCCGGGCAAGAAGCCGCGCAAGGCGAAGCCGCAAAAGTCGACCGTCATGGTGCTTGCCTTGTGCAACGAGGATCTTTACCTGGAACGCCGACCGCCGAGCGGTATCTGGGGCGGACTTTGGAGCCTGCCCGAACTTGCAGACGCCGATGAGCTGGAAAACTGGGTGGCAACGAAGTTTGCCGCACGCGCCGAAGGTATCGAGAGCTGGCCGTCTTTACGCCACAGCTTCAGTCACTTCGACCTCGACATCATGCCGCTTACCGTGCGCATCGAGGCGGGGTCGCGTACAGTATCTGACACCGACGACGGACGCTGGTACGCCTACGGGGATCCGTCGACCGTCGGCCTCGCAGCGCCGGTCAGCAAGTTAATTCAGAAATTGAATGACGAACGGATAAACAATCCCGATATGAATGCAAAGAGAAATTTCTGACATGTCCCGAACCGTTAACTGCGTATTGTTGAAAAAAGAAGCCGAGGGTCTCGACTACGCGCCGTACCCCGGCGAGCTTGGCGTGCGTATTTATGAAAACGTCAGCAAGGAGGCCTGGCAACAGTGGCTGGGTCATCAGACGATGCTGATCAACGAATACCGCCTGACGCCCATCGAACCGGAGGCGCGCAAGTTCCTGGTAACAGAGATGGAGAAGTTCTTCTTCGGAGGCGGCTCAGCCAAACCCACCGAGTTCGTGCCAGAGTAGGCGTGCCTCAGCTACGCGTGCAGTACTGCACCGAGAAATAGTCGCGATCGTCCGTCCACACTTCCCGCACCTCAAAATCAGCTCGCGCCGCCAGCGCCCGAAATCCTTCTTTCGTGAACTTGTGCGAATTCTCCGTGTGAATCGTTTCACCTGCCCGGAAGCTGAACGTTTCCCGGCCGACTCGCACGTTTTGCGCTTTCTTCGATCGCAGGTGCATTTCAATTCGACCCATAGCCTCGTTGTAAAACGCGTAATGCTCGAAGGACTCCACGTCGAAGTTGGCGCCGAACTCGCGGTTTAGCCGCCGCAACAGGTTCAGGTTGAATGACGCTGTCACGCCGAGACTATCGTTGTACGCAGCCTCCAGCACCGATTTTTCTTTCTGCAGGTCCACGCCGATCAACAAGGCACCGTCTTCACCGGCTTCCTGGTACATCACGTCAAGCAGGCTTTTCGCATCTTCGGGCTCAAAGTTGCCGATCGTCGACCCGGGAAAATAGACGACGTTACGCAGCGGCATCACGCGCGGTGACGGCAAGTCGAAGGCCTGGGTAAAATCGGCCACGACCGGCAGCACTTCGAGGTCCGGGAAATCCGCGTTCAGCGATTTGGCGGACGCGACCAGCAGCTCGCGGGAAATATCGACCGGCACGTAGACCGCCGGCTCGATCATCTGGTCAAGCAGCAGACGTGTCTTGAGACTTGAGCCCGAACCAAACTCGATCAGGCTGGCCTGCGGCCCGATAAGCTCCGCGATTTCATCACCGTGGTCCTGCATGATGCCGAGCTCGGTTTGCGTCGGGTAATACTCCGGTGTCTCGGTAATCATTTCGAAGAGCTGCGAACCGGTGTCGTCGTAGAAAAATTTCGGTGACAGGAACTTCTGCGCGCCACTCAGGCCCGCGACGATCTCCGCGAAATCGTTCTCGTTCGTCTCGGCCTGTTCGGTCAGGCGCACATCGTTTGCTTGCTTACCCATTAACTCAGCCTTTGCTCGCTCAACTGTCCCTGGCAAGCCGCAGGCCGAGGTACTGCCAGCGCGAGTCGGGATAGAAAAAACTGCGGTACGTCGCACGAATGTGATCGCGCGCAGTCACGCAAGATCCGCCGCGTACCGTCATCTGGTTGCACATAAACTTGCCGTTGTACTCGCCGAGCGAACCCGACAGCGGCTTGAAGCCCGGGTAGGCAGCGTAGGGCGACGCCGTCCATTCCCAGCAGTCGCCAAAAAACTGGCCTTTGCCTGAGCGTGGCTGCCAATACGCATCGTCCATAAAGTTGCCGCGGCAATCTGCCTCTAGCGAGGCGACCTCCCACTCGGCTTCGCTTGGCAGGCGTGCACCCGCCCAGCGTGCGAATGCATCCGCTTCGTAATAACTGATGTGCGTTACCGGTGCGTTAATATCCAGCTCGCGCGTACCGCCGAGCGTAAACTCGGTGTCGAGCGCCTCGTTCCAATACAGCGGCCGCTGCCAGCCGTGCTGGTTAACCGCGGCCCAGCCGTCCGACAGCCACAGCTGCGATTCCGTGTACGCACCGTTTTGCACGAAGTCACGGTACTCGCCGTTCGTGATGAGGCGATCGGCAATCGCGTGCGGCTGCAGCAAAACATCATGCCGCGGAGTTTCGTTGTCGAAACAAAAGGTCTTGCCGCCGTTTGTGCCGATCGCATGCACGCCTGACTTGCCTT
>JABDKF010000055.1 GCA_013003155.1 Woeseia sp.
TGCGAGCGGCAGGATCGCTACCGCACGATTCTTGAAACGCACATGTCCGTAAAGATTTTCGCCACCACCGGGGTTGATAACCCGATCCTCGCGAACCTCAAACCAGGGATTCTCGAACATAGTTCGACTGTCGAGGAGTTTCCAGCTCAAGAGCCGCCGCCTTCCGCGAGTTGCTTAAAGCGCTGCAGGTCCTCGTCGGTGCGCTTGCGAATCGACTTACTCATGAACAATGCCATGATTTTCATGAACCCCCGGAAGCGAAAATTGCACCACATTGTCCACTTCGTTTGTTGTGCGTTAATTTTTTCAAAATTATTCACAATAGTAGTTGTGCCAAAGCCGGATTCGTAAATGCCGGCCAGGAATTCCTCCTCGCGTCGCTCGCTGATCGTTTCCGTCATAACGATTTTGCGGCCATTTTCGTTGTACGTCAGTTCAGAAACCGCGCCGGGGTGCCCCGGGGTCCCCGATTTATGCACAAACGACTCCAGCGTCGGCTGCCAGCGCGTCATATTGTCCGGATCGTCGAATGCCGCCCAAACCTGCTCGCGCGGCGCATTGATGATGACTTCCGCTTTGTGCT
Organism: Woeseia sp.; assembly: GCA_013003155.1. GTDB lineage: Bacteria > Pseudomonadota > Gammaproteobacteria > Steroidobacterales > Woeseiaceae > Woeseia. Next base: position 584 of record JABDKF010000055.1, read on the forward strand.
TCATCGGCTTGGCACCTCGTTCAGGAATGTCCCTAATATCGCCGCATCTTCCCTCGAAGGCAATTGCAGGCGGCCTCGGGCTGGGTCATAGTCGTTCAATATTGAAAGTGACCAGCGCGTGCTCCTTTAGGGCCTAATCCTCACAAATGAAATCATCGCAAGCCCGTCTCACCCGGGGGCCTGTCGGCAAACACCTGGTCGACATGACTGTGCCCGTGCTTTACGGCATCACGCTGATGATGCTGCAGGGCTTCGCCGATGCGTGGTTCATCGGCCAGGTAGGCGACCGCGAGCTCGCCGCGCTCAGTTTTGCATTCCCGGTCCTGATGATAATAACGAGCGTTGCCATCGGCCTTGGCGCGGGCACATCGTCTGTCGTCGCGCGCGCGATCGGCGCCAATGACTCGAAACGCGCACAGCGCCTCGCGACAGACAGCCTTATCCTGTCATTTGTTATTACCGCTGTGATGTCGTGCGTGGGCGTGCTGACTATTGAGCCGCTATTCAGGCTGTTGGGCGCACCCGAGGATATGCTGCCGTTGATAGGCGGCTATATGCGCATTCTCTATCTTGGTACACCGTTCGTCGTTGTCGGCATGGTCGGCATGAGCAGTATGCGTGCGACCGGTGACACCCGCCTGCCAAGTCGACTGATGGTAATCGCGTCGGTGCTGAATGTACTGCTGGACCCGCTACTGATCTTTGGCTGGGGACCCGTTCCGCGCATGGAGCTCGACGGTGCCGCGATGGCGGCGTTGCTGGCGCGCGCCAGTATTTTCATTGGCACCGTGTACCTGATGCGCCATCGCCTGGACATGCTCAGTTTTAACAAACCGAAATGGGAGGAGCTGAAGCGCTCCTGGGCGGACATTCTGCACGTCGGTCTGCCTGCGGCAGGCACGAACGCCATCATTCCGATCGCAACCGGCGTGATTACGGCAACGCTTGCGCAGTACGGTCCTGAAGCGGTGGCGGGTTTCGGAGTTGCAAGTCGCATCGAATCGGTAACGCTGGTGATGTTCTACGCCCTCTCCGCCGTGATTGGCCCTTTTGTGGGACAAAACATGTCGGCCGGCAGTGCAAAAAGAATCTACAAGGCGCTGCGGCTTTGTACTTTGTTCTGTCTCGGGTCGGGCCTGTTGCTCGCACTAGTGCTTGCTGTGCTTAGCGACTTTTTGCCGGGACTTTTCAGTGACAACGTAGAAATCCGCCGTGTTGCGCAGTTATTCCTGTGGATCGCACCTTTAAGTTATGGCGCCTACGGCATGGTGATGGTGATGAACGCGTCGTTCAATGGCATGGGCAAGCCCATGCCAGCGGTTGCGATCAGCGTCGGCAGAATGGCTGTTATTTACGTGCCTCTGGCGCTGCTCGGCAACCACTATTTTGGTATCGCGGGTGTCTTCATGGCCTACGCCGTAGCCAATATCCTGACCGGCGCCTGGTCGTATGTCTGGGCGCGGGCCTCCGTAAAGTCGCAATGCAAACGCAATGCCAGCCGCGCGGACGCAGAACCTGAGGTGTCCAACTACGTCGCGGCAGAGACCACGCGACGCTTGTAATAAAAATGCATGCCGACAGCGCGGCTTAACATGAACAGCATGAAGGCCAGCCACAATCCGTGATTGCCGAGTCCTTGCAGCAGGTACCACGCTGGCAGGAACACGCCGATCGTTGAAACCAGCATGATGTCGCGCATCTCGCGCGCCTTCGTCGCACCGACAAAGACGCCGTCATACAAGAAAGACCAGACCGAAACGATTGGCGAAACAACCATCCACGGCAAATAGGTCAACGTCGTTGCACGTACTGCCGGCAAGTCCGTCACCAGGCGCACGAACCACGGACCGGCAACTGCATAGCACAGACTGAAAATCACAGCGACACCGGCAGACCAGCGCAGGGTGAGCGAAACCGCACGCCGCAAGGCATCGCGATTGCGTGCGCCCACGGCTTTTCCCGTCAATGCCTCCGCCGCGTGGGCAATGCCATCGAGCCCGAAAGACAGCAGGTTTTGCAGGTTCATCAGGATCGCGTTCGCGGCGAGCACCAGCGTGCCGAGGCGTGCACCCTGCGCCGTAATAAACGCCAATGTAAATACCAGCGCTATGGTTCTGACAAACAGGTGTGCGTTGATGGCAAAGAATGCGGTGTAGTCCCGCAGGGTCGTGAGTTTTGCGGTATCCCATTCGCCGCCGCGCTTTTGCAATTCTCTTGCAGCGAACATGAGCCCCAGTGCGACACCCGTGAATTCCGCAATCACGGAAGCTGCCGCAACGCCTTTCACTTTCATACCGAGAACAACGACAAACAGCAGGTCCAGTGCGATATTCGTAAAGTTGGTCGTCAAGACGATCAGCAAAGGGATGCGCGCGTTTTGCAAACCGATAAACCAGCCAATCAATGCGTAGCTGGCAAGCGTAGCCGGCGCGCTCCAGATGCGGATGCCAATGTATTCGCGCGCATAAACAGCGACATCAGATTCCGCACCAAGCAGGGAAATCCCAACCGAGATCAGCGGGACCTGCATTAGCAAAAGCGTGGCCGCTACGAGAAGCGCTACGACCAGTGCCTGTCCCAGAGAATTGCGGACACCCGCATCGTCACGTGCGCCGTACGCCTGCGCTGCGATGCCGGTCGTACCCATGCGCAGGAAGTTAACGCCCGTATAGAGGAGGCCGAAAACTGCGCCGCCGATAGCGACCGCGCCGAGGTAGGCCGCGTCCTCAAGGTGGCCGGTAACGCCGGTGTCGACCATGCCGAGTAGCGGCACGGATACGTTCGATACGATCAGCGGTGCCGCGATGCGCCAGACATCGCGGTTCTGCGGGAGGAGGTCCGGCGGTAGATCCTGCGGCGATTTGGTCTGCTGCGTCAGAACGCGTTGACGCCCGTCAGCTCTTTGCCGATGACGAGCTGGTGCACGGTCTCGGTACCCTCGTAGGTGATAACACTTTCGAGGTTCAGCATGTGCCGAATCGGCACGTACTCCGCGCTGATGCCACTGCCGCCGAGAATGTCACGCGCGTCGCGCGCAATGTCGAGCGCCGCGCGACAGTTATTCCATTTTGCGAGCGATACCTGTGCCGGATTCAGCTCACCGCGGTCTTTAAGTCGACCGAGCCGTAGCGACAGTAGCTGTGCTGTAGTAATCCGTCGCGCCATGTCCGCCAAGCGTTGCTGTATCGACTGGTTGTGCGATAAAGGTTTGCCAAACAAAACGCGGTCCTGTGTGTACTTCAGTGCCTCGCTGAGACACGCTTGTGCTGCGCCGATGACGCCCCAGGTAATACCGTAGCGTGCCTGCGTCAGACAGCTTAAGGGGCCTTTCATGCCGACGACCCCGGGCAGCATGTTCGTTGCCGGCACGCGCACGTTGTCAAAAAACAGCGCGCCGGTAACGGATGCGCGTAACGAGAACTTGTTCTCGATTTCCTGTGCGGTGAAGCCGGGCATGTCTTTCTCGACGATAAAGCCGCGTACGCCCTCGTCAGTCATCGCCCAGACGACGGCGGCATCAGCGACGCTGCCATTGGTAATCCACATCTTGGAGCCATTAATCACCCAGTCATCGCCATCGCGTTTCGCATGAGTCTTCATGTTGCTGGGATCGGAGCCACCGTGTGACTCCGTCAAGCCAAAGCAACCTATCGCTTCGCCACGCGCCATCGCCGGCAGCCAGCGTTCCTTCTGTTCTTCAGAGCCGTAGGCGTAAATCGGGTACATGACCAGGCTGCTTTGCACTGAAACGAAGCTGCGCAGGCCACTGTCGCCACGCTCCAGTTCCTGACAGATCAGTCCATAGGAAACACTGTTCATGCCGGCGCAGTCGTAGCCGTCGATCGAACTGCCAAGCAGCCCGAGTTCCGCGACCATGGGCACAAAGTCACTCGGAAAGTAATGCTTCTCAAACGCATCGCGAATGACTGGCAGTACTTTATCGTCAACGAGCCGCGCGACAGAGTCCTGTACCATCTGTTCCTCTTCCGAGAGCTCTGACCGAATGTCGTAGAGGTCGAGCGGGTTCAGCGCTTTTTTGCGGGACTTGGATTTGTCGGTCGCCTGGACCGGAGCGGGACTGGCCACGGGAGCTCCTGCATGTGCGTCTTGGGTGGGCCGCTGATTTTACCTGAATGGCAGTTGCCAGTCAGTGAAATACTGCGCCGGTGGCTAGCTGGGGATGCCCAGCTTGCGGTACAAGCGAGACAGCAACCACAGCGGCGCAATCATCAACAGCTGAACGTCGCGAAATACTGCGCGGTAACCGCCGTGCGCACGGTGTGCGACATAAAGCCCGGCGAGGCCTGCCAGCGTCATAACGACAACGCCAGGCTGTGCCCAGCGCTCGGTGCTGAAAAGCCAGAACTCGAACGCGAAGATAGCGACGATCACCGGCAGCATGCCGATGGCAAGCGGCACCGATATGATGAAGTAGTAAATAAACGCCGCCATCAGGAACAGGCTGCCCCAGTTAAGCAACGGCGATATCGTCGTCAACGCCTGCGGCACGGGCAGCGCCCACAGCAGGCCAATCAGGCCGAGCACCAGTAGCCCGGTTGCCAGCCAGTAGAGAGGTCGCAAGTCCAGGTCCTGCTGGTTTTGCTCGTAACGTTTGAGCCAGAAGTCAGTGTCGGACATGCCAGGAATCCGGGCGGTAAAGGCCGCCATTCTACACACCAACAACAAGCGGTCCCTCGGCATCGATTATTCATTCGTGGTTCAGCTTCGGGGCCGGTACAATAGACAACCTACAGGCTGGCCCGCGATGCGTGCCAGCTTGTTTTCGCTAGGGCCATTACAGAGGAAAAGACATGACAAGCAAAGGATTTAAAAACGTGATTCTGGGCGCGGGCATCGCAGCATTGCTGCTTGGTTGCCAGTCGCTGGATCCATATACCCAGGAAGGCAAGACCAGCAACACGTCAAAGGGTGCCATCATTGGCGCTGTAGCGGGCGCGGTGGTCGGCCTGGTGTCTGGCGATGATGCCGTCGAACGTCGTCAGCGCGCGCTGATCGGCGCGGGCGTGGGCGCGCTTGCCGGCGGCGCCGTTGGCAACTACCAGGATCGCCAGGAAGCGAAGCTGCGTGCTGAATTACAGGGCAGCGGTGTCAGCGTCAATCGCATGGGCGATAACATTACGCTGAACATGCCGGGCAACGTCACGTTCGCTACCAACAGTGCAGATCTCAGCCCGGCGTTTTTCAATGTGTTGAGCTCAGTATCAAAAGTCATGAAAGAGTTCGACAAAACTGTCGTCGAAGTTGCGGGCCACACGGATAACACCGGCAGCGATTCCTACAACCAGGGATTGTCGGAAAGACGCGCCGGATCCGTTGCACAATATTTGCAGTCGCAGGGCATCATGTCGCAACGCCTGATTACGGTCGGTATGGGTGAAGCGCGGCCCGTCGCCGACAACTCGAGTGACGCTGGTCGCCAGGCGAATCGTCGCGTCGAGATTACGATGGTGCCGATTACGAGTTAACGACAGTCAAAAGTGCCGCGGGCCCAGGCGTCCGCGGCACTTTTTTTGCACAGCGGTTGCTTGATGCAGGTCACGTTTAACAAAACCGACGCCGATCGATGGGTTGCAGGATCGGGTCGCGTGCGGCGCCTGATCGGTGACGATAATGAGGGCGGTCGTCACCAGCGTTTCGTTCTGACGCTGCACGGCGGGCAAACGCTGCTCGTCGCACACAACATAGACATTGCACCGCGGGTGCCGCTCGGCATCGGTGATCGCGTGCGCTTTCGCGGCATTTACGAATGGAACGAACTGGGCGGCGTCCTGCACTGGACGCACCATGATCCGCACGGCGACGGAGAGGGTGGCTACCTGCGGTTCCAGCGGCGTGAATACAGCTAGAGCAGAATCGCTTATTGAGCAAAAAAAGCCCCGCTTGGCGGGGCTTTTTTCATCCTTGTAAGTTTTGCGTTCTTAAGCCGCTGCGTCCATCGAGCCACGCAGCTTTTTAATCGCATTGCTTTCGATTTGCCGGATGCGCTCTGCTGAAACACCGTATTTGTCAGCGAGCTGGTGCAGCGTCTGTTTTTTCTCCGCAAGCCAGCGACACTCGAGAATGTCGCGACTGCGCTCGTCCAGCTCGTCAAGTGCATCTGCCATGCGGCTCGTTGCGTCATCGTTCCAATCGCTTTTTTCCACCAGCTTGGCGGGGTCCGCGTCGGGAGAGGGCAGGTAAGCTGCGGGTGTGTACGCGTAGTCGTCGTTGGCATCCGGCGTCGGGTCAAATAACGCGTCGCGCGCACTCAGGCGACGTTCCATCTCGGTTACCTCGCGAGCGGGTACGCCGAGATCGTCGGCGACGGCTTGCGTTTCACTCGCAGACAACCAGGCCAGGCTCTTCTTCGATTTGCGCAGGTTGAAAAACAGTTTGCGTTGCGCCTTCGTTGTCGCAACCTTAACGATGCGCCAGTTCTTCAGGACGAACTCGTGAATTTCGGCGCGAATCCAATGCACGGCGAACGACACCAGGCGCACGCCATAGTCGGGATCGAAACGCTTCACGGCTTTCATCAAGCCAATGTTGCCTTCCTGGATCAGATCGCCGAGTGGCAATCCGTAACCCGTATAGCCTTTCGCAATGTGGACAACAAACCGCAGGTGCGCGAGTACCAGCTCGCGAGCGGCCTCGAGATCTTCTCCATCCCGGAAGCGGCGCGACAATGCTTGCTCGTCTTCCTTGCTGATAACAGGAATGCTGCCGACCGACTGAATATAGGCGTCGAGACTGCCGACCGGTCCGGCCAACATTTGTTCAGCGCTGCGTACTGCTAAAGCCGTTGTCATGGTGTGATCTATCCTCCTGATAAGCGGAGCGCATTTTAGCACTCCAGACATTAGAGTGCTAAACAGACTGTGAGTTCCGTCACGAAAGGGCAAAAATTTATATTAAAAACAACAAGTAATACTTAATCGGGCAAGGAGTGGACCGTCCTGTCCGGCGGCCGGCGGAGGTGTTCCCGCAGGCCCTTCGACGCCCGGGCGCGGTGCCCGGACTAGCGCGGCTCGATGCGTCGCATGTGCCGCGCGGCGGCCAGCCAGGACCCGGCGAGGCCCAGCAGCACGCCGGTACCGACGATCGTCGCGGCCTCCGGCAGGTTCAGTGCCAGTACTTCAAACTGACTGCCGTAAAGACCCGCAAGCCGACTCACCGGGCCGCGCAAGGCAAAGAGACCATAGGCGATCAGGCCGAGCGCCAGCAATCCGCCGAATAGTCCGTACCAAAAACCGGTGTACAAAAACGGCCGTCGTACAAAGGCGTTGTTGGCACCGATCAACTTGGTCACTTCGATTTCCGCACGCCTGTTTTCAATGTCGAGGCGAATCGTGTTGCCAATAATTATGATGATGGCTGCGCCCAACAGCAGCGAGCCGCTGAAAATTGCTCTTTGTGCAATTTCCAGAATAGCCAAAAAGCGCTGCACCCAATCGGAGTCGGCCTGCACGAAATCTGCCTCTGGCAAATTGGCAAGCTCTTCGTGCAACAGAATCACCGCCGCCTGTGTAATCCGGGACGACGGCCGAATAACCAGCGTGTGCGGCAGTGGGTTTTCCTGCAGGTAGTCGAGCGCCGCGCCGAAACCTGAGCCTTCACGAAACTCGGCGAGCGCTGCTTCAGCGCTAATGATCCGCACACTGTCGACATCTGCACGTTGCTCGATCAGCCCGGCCAGTTGATCAGCCGCGGAGCTCGGTTCACCCGGCTTCAGGTACAGGGAAAAATCGAGCGCGTTGTCCCAGCCGCGACTCAAAGACTGTGCATTCTTAATTATCAAGTGCATCGCCGCCGGCAAGGCGAGCGTCACGGCGATCACCAGAATAGTGAGAAAACTCGCGATGGGCTGGCGAACGAGTTTGCCGAGTGATGCGACAAGCGTACTGACGTGCCGCAGCGCCCAGGTACGCAGCGCGCTCGGTCTCGCCGGTGCCAGTTTCTCGCGCGCACTCACTGTTGCCATGTCCCCGCGTCACCGGGCATATCGTCCTGATCCTCGGCACCGGCCTCACTCTGTAACGCACCGTTTTCCAGGGGAATGCGCCTGCAGCCGAGTTGATCGATCAATGCAATGTCATGGCTCGCAATCAGTAGCGTTACGCCAACCTCATTGAAGCGCCGGAAGATGCGCATCACTTCAAGCGACAGGTCGGGGTCGAGGTTGCCCGTGGGTTCGTCAGCGATGAGCAGTTTTGGCCGGCTAACAATAGCGCGCGCGATGCCAACACGCTGTTGCTCTCCTGTGGAGAGTGTTTCCGGCCGCTGGCGTTCTTTGTGCAGCAACCCGACCTGATCGAGCGCAGCACGAACCTTGCGCGCGGCCTCGCGGTGTCCGAAACCGGCAATAACGAGGGGTAACGCAACGTTGTCAAAAACCGGCCGGTCGTACAGCAACTTGTGGTCCTGGAATACCATGCCGAGTTCGCGGCGATAGGCTGGAATCTTGCGACGGGAAACCCGACTCAAATTCTGGCCATCGACAATGACCTGTCCACTGGTGGGTCGCTCGATCAGTGCAATCAGTCGCAGCAAGGTACTTTTGCCGGCGCCCGAATGCCCGGTGACGAAAGCCATCTCGCCGCGCGCGACTGAAAGTGTCAGTCCTTTTAGCGCTTCCTGGCCACCCGGAAAACGCTTCACCGCGTTTTCGATGCGAATCATTGGGGAGCCGGTCCAGTCTGCAACAGCGCGTCAACGAAGTCGCTGGCAACAAACGGCTGCATATCGTCGATGGCTTCGCCAATGCCGATATACCGCACCGGCACTTTTAGTTTGTCTGCTATCGCCAAGAGCACGCCGCCTTTCGCACTGCCGTCGAGTTTCGTAATCGCGATGCCGGTCACGCCGAGCGCCGCATGAAACTTTTCCGCCTGCGACAACGCATTTTGGCCAAGGCCGGCATCCAGGACCAACATCACTTCATGCGGCGCCGCTTCGTTCTTGCGTTGTAATACTCGCTTTATCTTGCTCAGTTCATCCATGAGACCCTGCTGGTTCTGCAGCCGGCCCGCGGTATCCGCCAGCAAAACGTCAATGTTTCTCGAAGTGGCTGCTTCGTAGGCATCAAAGATCACGGCGGCAGGATCAGCGCCCGCATGCTGTGCAATCACCGGCACCTTGTTGCGTTCACCCCAGACGGTCAGCTGCTCAACCGCCGCAGCGCGAAACGTATCACCGGCAGCGAGCATGACCGACTGGCCATTGTCCATGCAGCGCCGCGCGAGCTTGCCGATAGTCGTGGTCTTGCCGGCACCGTTCACACCCACCATCAGAATAACGAACGGTCCGTCGCTGCTGTCCGGATGCAGGTTTTGTTCGATCGGTTCAAGAATTTCGAGCAGCGACTTGCGCAGTGCGGCGAGCAAGGCTTCTGCATCGCTGAGTTCCTTACGAGCCAGCTGGCGGTGCAGGTCGGCAACGATGCGCATTGCGGTATCGACGCCAACGTCTGCCATCACGAGACGCGATTCGAGCTCATCGATGACGTCTTCGTCGATCTTGCCGCCAGGCACGAGGTTGGCCAGGTCGTAAGTCAGCCAGCTATCGCCGCGGTTCAATCGGGCCCGCAGCCGTTTGACGAAGCTCACCTTGTCCCCGGAATCACCCGATTCCGCATTCTTCTTCCTGCCAAACACTGGTAACGGCCCGCCTTCACTTCAGATTTGAGAGATACTCCGCGCAAGGAGTGTGGCGATCATATCAAGCATTGCGCCCGCACTGGTGGGGAGCACGATGGCAAAAAAGCGCCTTGGAAAAAAAACAGCCGCTCCAGGTCGGCTGCGTATCGTCGGCGGCCGCTTGCGCAGCCGCGTATTGCCAGTGCCCGCGGTCGAGGGTTTGCGGCCCACACCGGAGCGAGTTCGCGAAACGCTGTTCAACTGGCTCGCAGAAGTCACCGAGGGCTCGCGCTGCCTCGATCTGTGCGCAGGCACCGGTGCGCTCGGCTTCGAAGCGCTGTCACGCGGCGCAGCGCAGGTAACTTTTGTAGAAAACTCGCGCGTTGCGAGCAGTGCGCTGCAAAAGGCTGCGGACCTGCTCGAAGCAAGCAACGTAACGATCGCCAACGCCGATGCGCTGCAGTGGCTTGCCACCGCTCCGGCTTCCGCATTCGATATTGTCTTCGTTGACCCGCCGTACGCTGCCGGTTTGGTACCGGATTTGTGTAGACTGCTGGATACACGAGGCTGGCTGGCGGACCGTGCACTTGTTTATCTTGAGCACGATAAGCGGCAAGCCGCACCTTTGTTGCCCGAGAACTGGCTCAGCCTCAAAGATAAAAATGCGGGCAACGTTCGTTACTGCTTATTCGCTGTTCAGGCAGCTCGTTAAAGGAGACTTGCATGACCGTTAGCGCCATGTACCCGGGAACCTTTGATCCAATCACGCTGGGGCACGTAGATCTTACCCGCCGCGCCTGCCGTTTATTCGATCGTGTTGTCGTGGCGATCGCTGCCAACCCGGGTAAGGAGCCGATGTTTACGCTCGAAGAGCGCGTAGCGCTTGCCGAGGGCGCACTGAAAGACATCGGCAATATCGAAATCACCGGTTACGACGGCTTGACCGTGGACTTTGCACGGGAAAATGACCTGCAGGTAATTGTGCGTGGTTTACGCGCAATCTCGGACTTTGAGTACGAATTTCAGCTTGCCAACATGAATCGGCATTTGACGGACGAGGTGGAGACCGCATTCCTGACGCCTACGGAAAAATACACGTACATCTCGTCAAGCCTCGTTCGCGAAGTCGCAACGCTTGGCGGCGACATCAGCGAATTTGTCCCAAAGAACGTTAAGAAAGCCCTGATGGATCGTTGCAAGAGTAGTTAGTGGATCAGCGCTGGCAGTGCGTGCAGTAATAAGTCGAACGCTGCCCCTGCACGCTGGCACTGACCGGCTTGGCGCACACCCGGCACGGCTCATCCTGGCGATCGTAAACGTTGAGCTGCTGCCTGAAATATCCCGGCTCGCCATCGCCTCCGCGGAAGTCGCGTAACGTTGTGCCGCCCGCGGCAAGCGCTCGTTCAAGCACAGCACGAATCGCCGCGGCAAGCTGCCGCATGCGAATTTTTGAAACACGCTGTGCCTGCCGGCCGGGGTGAATCCCGGCCTCGAACAGCGCCTCGCTCGCGTAAATGTTGCCAACGCCAACAACAATCGCTGCATTCATGATGAATTGCTTGATCGCAACCGAGCGGCCACGCGCACGTTCCCACAAATAATCGCCATCAAAGGTTACTCCGAGCGGCTCCGGCCCCAGCTTGCAGAGCAGCGGGTGCGCCATTGCATCACCGTCGGCCCACAGCAGGCAGCCGAAGCGGCGCGGATCGCGGAAACGCAGCGCCTTGCCGTTACTGAATACGATATCGACATGATCGTGTTTCGCGGGCGGCTCGTCCGGATCGATGATGCGCAAGCTGCCGGACATGCCGAGATGCAGCAACGCGGTGCCGGCGGGCGTTTTAAACAAAAGGTACTTGGCGCGTCGCTCGATCGCTGTGACGCGTTGTCCGGTCAGTTTTCTCTCAATTTCATCGGGCACCGGCCAGCGCAGTCGCCGCTCGCGCACGACAACACGTGCAACGCGCTGCTCCGCAACGCTCGGCGCGATGCCGCGGCGACTGGTTTCTACTTCGGGTAGTTCAGGCATGTAACGATCCGCAATGGTGTCTGCTCGCGCACTTTTCAATATCGAAACAAAGAATTAAGGAAACCTGCGGCCGTTGTCGCGGTCTGAGTCAAAGCCCGCCAGGGTTTTCTCCGAAAACCGTGAACTTGTCATATCCGACCCGCAGCCCATTCGCTATAGTGGCGACTGGCCCTACCTTACACAGGATTATTGCATGGACTATTTATACGGCGTCCTCAACCTATCGATGTGGGGCTACGTCATCGCAACGCTCATTTTGGTGCAAATCACCATGATGGCGGTCACCCTCTACCTGCATCGCGATCAGGCGCATCGGTCGCTCGAATTGCACCCGATTCTGCGGCATTTCTTCCGCTTCTGGATCTGGAGCACATCCGGCATGCTGACCCGCGAATGGGTCGCGGTGCACAGAAAGCACCACGCGCATTGTGAAAAGGACGGCGATCCCCACAGCCCACAGGTGTTCGGCCTTAAGAAAGTTCTTCTAGAAGGTGCGGAGCTCTACCAGGAAGAAAAAAACAAGCCGGAGACGCTGGAAAAGTACGGTCGTGGTACACCGGACGACTGGCTGGAACGCAACGTTTACCTGCGCTTCCCCTCCGGCGGTATCGTGCTGATGGTGCTGGCCGATCTCCTGCTGTTCGGCGTGCCGGGCATTATTATTATTGCGATCCAGATGATTTCTATGCCGCTGTTTGCGGCAGGCGTTATAAATGGCCTGGGCCATCACAGCGGCTACCGCAATTTCGAATGCGATGATGCCGCAACAAACCTGCTGCCGTGGGGTTTCCTCGTGGGCGGTGAGGAGTTACACAACAATCACCACGCGTTTCCGACATCGGCAAAATTCTCGGTCCGTCGCTGGGAATTCGATATCGGCTGGATGTACATCTGCCTGTTTCGTGCAGCAGGACTCGCCAAGGTCCGCAAGGTGGCGCCCCGGCCCGTACTCGAAGATACGGCGGAACAGCATCTCGATCTCGAAAACGTACGCGCGATTATCGTTAATCGCATGCACGTGCTGCGCGACTACACGCGCCACGTGACGCTACCCGCGTTGCAGAAAGAGCGCGCCATCGCAGCCGGCAATCGCGCACTGAAACGCGCTCGCACGCTACTTGTGCGGCAGCCTGCATTGCTGGATGAATCGGCCCACGAACGTTTGCGCAAGCTGCTGGACGATCACGCGACGTTGCAGACGGTCCATGAATTTCGCGAACGCCTGCGTGAGCTGTGGGCCGGCGCCAACGTTGGCAACGACAAATTACTCCGACAGTTGAAAGACTGGTGCGCAGAAGCCGAGGCGAGCGGCATCAAAGTGCTGGAAGATTTCGCAGAACGGCTGCGCTGTTACCGACTGCAGCCCGCCTGACGGTCTGCGCATTTGCACGGAGCATTTCCTGCGAGCAAAAAAATACCGGCAGCCGCCGGTATTTTTTTGTAGAAAGCCCTCCGAGAGGGCGCGCAGCGCCGAAGATTACTTGATCTTCGCTTCCTTGTAGACGACGTGCTTACGAGCCACTGGATCGTATTTGCGCGTTTCCATCTTTTCAGGGTGCAGCCGCTTGTTCTTTTGAGTGGTGTAGAAGTGACCGGTTCCGGCACTCGACACGAGTCTGATTTTTTCACGCATAGGTCAATCCTCCGCTGTTACAGGCGCTGACCTTTGGCGCGCAGGTCTGCCAGCACTTTCTCAATGCCATGTTTGTCGATCATGCGCAGGCCCTTGTGCGAGATACGCAAACGTACGAAGCGCTTTTCGCCTTCCAGCCAGAAGCGCTTCCACTGCAGGTTTGGCAGGAAACGTCGGCGGGTTCTGTTGTTGGCATGAGAAACATTATTGCCGACCTGCGGCCGTTTCCCGGTTACCTGGCATACCTTGGACATGATAAGTCTCTGATTTTTCATAATTTGCCGACGAGCCGCCGGCAAGAGAGCGCGCATTTATACCAGCCTCGAAGTCACCAATCAAGCGCTGCACGGGCGCTATAGCAGCCCACGACTGGCGAGCGAAGTGCAGGAGCCGTCGCCAACCACCAGGTGGTCGAGCAGGCGGATATCAACCAGATCCAGAGCCGCCTTCAACCGTCGCGTAATGCGCTCGTCCGCCTGGCTGGGCTCGGCAACGCCGGACGGGTGATTGTGCGCGAGAATAATAGCGGCGGCGTTGGCGGCCAGCGCCTGCTTGACGACCTCTCGCGGATAGACGCTGGTGCCGTCGATCGTGCCGCGAAACAGCGTCTCGAAGCGCAGCACCCGGTGACGGTTATCGAGGTACAGGCAGCAAAAAATCTCGTGCGGTAAATCGCGCAGCTTGGCCGTGAGAAAAGCCTCGGTATCCGTGGGGCTGCGAATTGCCTCGCCGACCGGTAGCGACTGTTCGTAATAGCGGCGCGCCAGGTCGGGAATGGCAGACAACAGGGCCGAACGGGCGGCGCCGACACCTGGCTCGCGTTGCAGCGCAGGAACGTCCGCGCTGAGCAGCGCCCGCAGGCTGCCGAAACGATTGAGTAGCCGCGCTGAAAGACCGCTGGCAACCTCGTAAGGGCTGCCGAGCTGCAGGACCGCGGTCAGCAACTCGGCATCGCTCAGCCCGCTTGCACCGCCTTTCACTAGCCTGTGGCGCGGTGACAGCCACGCGTTGCTCTGGCGCTTGTGCATGGACTCTCCCTAGTCCGGTCACTGGCGGTCTGCCAAGTCTTCTCGAGGACCGAGCAGACGGCAATCGGTGAATCGCCGCCAGTTGCGTTGATTTGCTGGTGCGAGGCTTGGCGGCGGGCTAAGCTATCTGCAACTCAACGGGCGACAGGTCCATGAATTCACAAAACATTCTGCTTGGCGTCAGCGGCGGCATTGCTGCCTACAAAGCGCCTGAATTGGTGCGTCGACTGACAGAACGCGGCGCCACCGTGCAGGTGGTGGCAACCCAATCCGCACTGGAGTTTGTTACCGCAACGACGTTGCAGGCCGTTTCGGGCCGGCCAGTACGCAGCAGCCTGTGGGACCCGGCAGCCGAGGCTGCGATGGGCCACATCGAGCTGGCGCGTTGGGCCGACCAGGTGTTAATTGCTCCGGCCACTGCCGAATTCATGTCGCGACTGGCGGCCGGTGGGGCGGCAGACCTTCTCAGTACCCTGTGTCTTGCGAGCGAGGCACCGTTGACGATTGCCCCGGCAATGAATCGCGTCATGTGGGCCCATCCCGCCGTTCAGGCGAATCGTGAGATTCTTGAGCGGCGCGGCGTGCGTATTGTCGGACCCGACGCTGGTGACCAGGCTTGTGGTGAACAGGGTCTCGGTCGCATGAGCGAGCCCGACGCGATAGCGGCGTTGATGTTCGCGGGCGAAGCGCTGCCTGGCAGGCAGGGGCCCGTGCGCCCTGCCGCAATTTCCAAATCCCGGCCGCTGGCCGGCAAAACGGTGCTGATTACCGCCGGTCCGACGCATGAGGCGATTGACCCGGTGCGCTACATCACCAATCGCAGCTCGGGAAAAATGGGCTATGCGCTGGCAGAGGCCGCGCTTCTCGCGGGCGCGCGCGTCATTCTGGTAAGCGGCCCCGTCAATCTTGCGACACCCGCGGGCGCGGAGCGCGTCGATGTCGAGTCGGCAGAAGACCTTTACAAGGCGACACACGCGCACATTAAGGGCACCGATATTTTCATTGCTGCTGCGGCCGTAGCCGATTACCAATTGCAACAGGTCGCAAAACACAAAATCAAAAAGTCGCAGGTAGAGATCAGTCTCGAACTCACCCGTGCACCGGATACCCTGGCTTCTGTCGCGAAGCTGTCGCCCGGTCCTTTTACCGTCGGATTCGCCGCAGAGACTACCCGGCTGCGCGACTACGCTCGCGGCAAACTGCAGAACAAGAACCTGGACATGATCGTGGCCAACCAGGTGGGTCCCGACGAGGGCTTCGATAAAGACGACAACGCGGTCGAGGTCTTCTGGCCGACTGGCGAAAAAAGTTTCCCGAAGGCCTTGAAGACTGAGCTCGCACGCGATCTGATTGCGTTAATCGCCGAGCGTTACCAGGAAAGACTCAACGCCTCTACCCAGCCGGATCTGCCGGCGCTGTCCAGTCGGCCCTAAAGGATCGGCCCTAAAGGATTTCTGTGCGCCAGATAGAACTTAAAATCGTTGACCCGCGTGTGGGCGACAGTATTCCGCTGCCGGCTTACGCAACCGCTGGCTCGGCCGGGCTCGACATGCGTGCCGTCATTGATGAGCCGCTCAAAGTCGCGCCCGGTGAGACCACGTTGGTGCCAACCGGGCTGGCTATTCACATTGCCGACCCCGAGCTGGCTGCCGTGCTGCTACCGCGTTCGGGCCTCGGACATAAGCACGGCCTGGTGCTTGGCAACCTGACCGGACTGATCGATTCTGATTACCAGGGCCAGGTGTATATCTCCTGCTGGAATCGCGGTTCGAAAAGCTACGAGATCGTCCCCGGCGAACGCATCGCGCAAATGGTATTCGTGCCCGTCGCGCAGGTGAAGTTCAAGATTGTTGAGGAATTCGCTGGAAGCGAGCGAGGGGCTGGCGGCTTCGGTCACTCGGGCACCGGGTGACGCGCTCGCGCGAGTGCGGCGCCGCATCAGGCCATGCAACGGTCAGTTGAGGCCCGTGAGCTCCTTAAAGCGGCCAATGTCGTTATCAAAGCGCGCTACGATTTGTTGTTCGTCATTGCGGAAGCGCTGCAGATTGGCCTGGTGACGTTCGATGGTTTCCCGCGTTTCGTTTAATTCTTCGGCCAGGCCGCGATCGATCATCGGCGCGTCGGGGTCGCTGCTGTAGGGCTGAAAATTTGCTGCTTCATCCAATAACAACTGCAGCCGACGCTGCAAATTGCGCAAATACAGCTCGGTTACCCGCGCCTGCGCCTGAAACAGCTCGACCCGCCGGTTCCGGTGCAGCTCGATCTCATCGACAGAAAGGTAGGTTGCCAGCAGGGCCTGATCGGCGCGCCGCTGCAGCTCACGCTCCATGGCGAGCTTTCTCTGGCGCTCTTCCTCGGCACGTTCTTCGGCGGTTCGCTTGCCGCGCAGCACCTCCACCGTGACGCCGGCATCGTTCAGCACCTGTTTTTCCACCTCGGCGTATTCCGCGGGCACGCTATCGCCGTAGTGCACGACGCCGTTCTTGTCGACCCACCGATACAGGCGCTGGCTGGCATCAGCCAGCGTTGCGCCCAGTATCAGGGTGGTCAGCAGAAATATTATGGAAAAAAGCCGCATTGGCAAAATATCACACAGTTGTCCACAGCCTTGGAGGTACTGGTTCGCGATTTTCTAGCTTAGTCGCCGAAAACCGGCCTGTAAACCGACCGCCTTCACAGTCTTGACTAAACAGTGCCAGCAATCCCGTAACGTCTGCGGTAGTCCTGCACCGCCGCGAGGTGCGCGCCGAACTCGCTGGACTCCTCAAGCAGCTCGATCAGGTCCTCTAGGGTAACAATACTGACGACCGGCATATGCAGAGTTTGTTCCAGTTCCTGCACCGCGGAACGCGAGTCGCGACCCAGCTCCTGCCGGTCCAGTGAAATAACCAGCCCGGCGACGTTTGCGCCGGTGGCAGCAATGATCTGATGCGCTTCCCGGACCGCAGTCCCCGCAGTAATGACATCATCGACGATGAGCACCCTGCCTTCCAGCGGTGCGCCGACAATGCTGCCCCCTTCTCCATGTCCTTTCGCCTCCTTGCGGTTAAAGGCATAAGGCACGTCGATGTCGTGATGCTCCGCGAGCGCCGCCGTCGCCAGGGTGACCAACGGAATGCCTTTGTAAGCGGGCCCGAACAGCATATCGAATTCGATTTCTGACTCTGCGATTGCGGTCGCATAGTAGCGGCCCAGCTTGGCGGCGGCATAACCGCTGCTGAAGAGCCCGGCATTAAAAAAATACGGGCTCTTGCGACCGGACTTCAGGGTGAATTCGCCGAAGCGCAGCACGCCAAGTTCCAATGCCAGATCCAGGAATTCGTTTTTGTAGGCGCGCATTATGTTGGACCAGGACTCGTCTTCTGTATGATGCAGAGCTTGGGTGTCGCGGCATCAAAAGCGTTGTTACAGCATCGGGCGACAGAGTATGACACAGCTGCTCTTTCGCTTGAAACCGTTGGTAAGCGACGATTCCAAAGCGCGGTGATCACGCAAAAAATTCCACAAAATAGGCTAACGGGTGTTCCGAGTAATCAGTCTTAACGCCAACGGCATCAGGGCCGCGGCGCGCAAGGGGTTCTTCGACTGGCTGCGGTCGCAAGATGCTGACGTTGTTTGCGTGCAGGAAACCAAAGCACAAGAGCATCAACTGGCGGACGAATGTTTTTCGCCCGACGGCTACCATTGTTACTATGAAGACGCCGTCAAAAAAGGATACAGCGGTGTCGCAATTTACTCGCGGCACAGGCCGAAAAAAGTTATTCGCGGTTTCGGTGTCCCGGAGTTCGACGACGAGGGGCGCTACCTCGAACTGCAGTTGGGCAAGCTCTCCGTTGTTTCTCTGTACTTACCGTCCGGTTCGTCCAGCGAAGAGCGGCAGGCCGCCAAGTTCCGCTTCCTGGATCAATTTGAGCCACACCTGAAAAAACTGAAGAAACGACGCGCAGAATATATCCTTTGCGGGGACTGGAACATTGCGCACCGTGAAATCGATTTGAAGAACTGGAAAGCAAACCGCAAGAATTCCGGTTTCCTGCCAGAAGAACGTGCCTGGATGGATCAACTGCTGGATAAGCACGGTTTCGTGGACGCATTTCGTAGCATCAATCCCGACAAGGAAGAGTACACGTGGTGGTCAAACCGCGGCCGCGCATGGGACAACAACGTCGGTTGGCGCATTGACTACCACATTGTTACACCCGGCCTGCAGGACAAAATCCTGCGCAGCGAGATTTACCGGGATGCGCGCTTCTCTGATCACGCGCCGTTAATACTCGACTACCAGTGGGGATAAAGCGTTGACTGACGGGGCAGGCGCCGCAGCGGTAGAAGAACAGCGGGACTGGCGCTTTTACCTGCAAAAAAAAGTACTGACGCTGTTCTTCCTCGGTTTTTCAGCGGGCCTGCCGTTTCCGCTGGTCTATTCAACCCTGACCGCCTGGCTGGAAGAGGCGGGGCTCGAGCGCAGCACGATTAGCACCTTTGCCTGGCTTGGCTTTGCCTACAGTTTCAAGTTTCTGTGGTCGCCACTTGTCGATACTTTGCCATTGCCGTTGCTCACGCGCCTGCTCGGTCGGCGCCGTGCGTGGCTGTTCGCCGCGCAGATTGGAATTGGCATCAGCCTTTTCCTGCTGGGCGACATGGATCCGGCGAGAGCCCTTGGCGCGTTTACCGGCGTGGCAATCGCCGTCGCACTGTTATCGGCCACCCAGGACATCGCGCTTGATGCGTATCGCATCGAGATTGCAAAAATAGAAATGCAGGGCGTTCTCGCCGCCGCGTACCAGTACGGTTATCGAATCGCCATCGCCGTCGGCACGGCCGGCGCGCTTTATATCGCCGAATTTGGTTCCTGGTCGATCGCCTACAAATCCATGGCTGCCTGTATGGCGGTGGGCGTACTGACCACGTTGTTGTCGCATGAACCTGCCGTCAGTGCGCGGGCAACGCTGCACTTCACCGGCAATATCGTGGAGAGAGTCGGGCGCTGGCTGACGACCGCAGTAGCGGGCCCGTTCATGGATTTTTTTGATCGCTACGGCCGGCATGCCGTTTTGTTACTGGCGTTTATCGGACTGTTTCGGATCAGCGATTATGTGCTGGGGATTCTTGCCAATCCTTTCTATCTCAATATTGGCTTCAGCAAAGCGCAGATCGCGAGCGTCGCAAAAATTTACGGGCTGTGGGTCTCGTTGGCCGGAACCGCGGCCGGCGCATGGGCGATACTTCGTTTCGGCTTGTCGCGCTGTGTCGTCACGGCCACCGTGCTGATCGCCAGCACCAACCTGTTTTTTGCAGCATTGGCCATCACCGGCGCAAATCTTGCGATGCTGACGGTGACGATCAGCGCAGACAATTTTACGATGGGCTTTGCCGGTACTGTTTTTATCGCCTATCTCTCAAGCCTTACCAATCTTTCATTCACTGCAACACAGTACGCACTTCTCAGTTCGATGAGCACGGTGTTTGGCAAGTTCACCGCTGGCTATTCCGGGAACGTGCAGGAGGCGGTCGGTTGGCTGGGCTTCTTTCTGTATGCCGCGGCACTCGGAATACCGGCAATTCTGCTTTCAGTGTTCGTTGCGCGGCACCTTGACGAATTGAACGCTCGCAAGGAATGACAGACGTAACCATCAGAAGGGTAGCGGTTGGCCGCCTTGACGAAGTCGATGATCCTGGCTGTCGTGAATTCACCATCGGCGATGGCGACTGGCCTTTTCGCGGCTTCATCGTCCGCCAGGGCAATGCCGTATACGCCTACAAAAATTATTGTAAGCACGTCGGGCATCCATTGAATTTCAAACCGGACAGTTTCCTGACGAAAGACCAGTCAAAAATAATTTGCGCCTCACACGGCGC
>JABDKF010000064.1 GCA_013003155.1 Woeseia sp.
GTCTTCGTGGCCAGTCGTCGCAACAGGGTCTCGTCAGTGATGCTGCTGGGCGTTATACGTATTGCATGAACCTCTGTAGGGAGTTTGCAAAGCGCGAAACCGAGTGCCAGGCCGACTGCCGTTCCCATCGTGCCGGTTGCAACGTATACCCGGTCCGGCAGTGGGCATTCTCCACGCGATACTTGTGCGGCAAATTCAAACGCGGCATCCATGAATGCAACATTGCCAAGCCAGGATGAGCCACCGGCCGGAATGATCATCGCCCGGCGACCGCGCAGGTGCTGGCGCAAGGTCGCAATCCGTTCGGCATACGAACCACCGTATGAGACCAGCTCGGTTTCCGCAGCCAAATGCGTACTCAGAGTTGCGGCGATATCCCGGGTCCGCGATTGATGTGACAGGAAGGCGATGGTGTGCAAGTTCAACTGTCGCGCATAGAGAGTCGTTGCCAGCGCATGATGTGAACCTACCGCGCCAAATGTTGCGATTGTCTTGCGTTTGCGCAGAATGGCGCGCGCCAGCAAATATTCGAGTTTGCGAACCTTGTTGCCACCGTATAGCCCGGCACTCAGATTATCTTCCTTGATCAGGACGGTGCGTGTACCGCTTGCATGCGCCAGTGAGACTGATCGAACGGGCGTGGGCAGGTCGGTCAAGCGCACGGTCGGCAGCGCCTCGCGCAAGGCAGGATACGCAGACCGCAAGTCACTGAAATTCGACATAAGCCGATTATCCGCTGCATTCGCCGGGGGCGCCAACGGCCTGGTCCGCACATGGCATCTTGCGAGCCCAGACCTTAGAATAGAACCTGCTACGATCTTAAGATCTGACATGAAATTTGCGGAGACAATTGGTCAGATGCCCGCCACGACGATAAATACTCCGGCAGTTTTGCTACCGATCCCGACAGCCTGGACCCGGGTCAGGGGCCTGCAGCGCGTGTTGATTACTCTATGACGGTAAGCGATCCGGACCGCGGCATTACCGTTACCGAGATTAGTCCTATGGATCAGCCGATTCGCTGGTCCAGCACCTCGACTGCGGCTTTCATCGGTCGCTCCTTGCGCGGGCCGCTCGATACACCGGTGCTGGTTGAGAGTATCGGCGCGTTCACGCGTCGTTTCGGCGGTCGCTGGAAACGCGGTAGCCTGTTTGACGCTGCCGAGCAGTTTTTCCTGCACGGCGGCCAGCGTCTCTATGTCGTCAGAGTCGCTAACAACGCAACCGGCGCGACGTTGGAGCTGCCAGCCCCGTACGGTGTGTTACGCCTGTGCGCACTCGCTCCCGGGACGTCCGAGGTCTTGCGCGCTGCTGTTGACTACGACGGCATCGACGATCCTGCGCAGTTCAATCTGACCATTCAGCGTCTGTCGCCTGAGAATCGTTTTGTAATCGACCAGGAAATTTTTTCAGGCGTCAGCTGCAATTCCGGCACAGCCGACTTCGTTGGCGACGCTCTTATCAAGTCGCGGCTGGTGGAGATGTCTCCTGCGCCTCCGTCGGGCAAACCCTACGCGACCATGGGGCCCGCCGCGGAAGCGCGAGCGCCGTATATTCTTGCGGCGACACGTGGCAGCGATGGTGCGGACCTTTGCGACTATGATCTTGTTGGCTCGGCACAGCGCGGCACCGGATTGTTCAGCCTGGAAGCGGTCGAAGATCTCGATATCATTTACCTGCCGCCAAGGTCGCCGCAGCACGATGCAGGACCCGCGGCTCTGCTCGCTGCAGAAGTTTATTGCAGGCGTCGCGGTGCAATGCTGGTTATGGATCCATCGTCTGCCTGGCGCGATGCACAGGCTGCCGTTAACGGCATCGAAGAAACGGGTCTTGCCAGCGCCCATATTGTGACTTACTTCCCGCGCTTGATAGAGGCGAAAAACGAACACCCGGCCGGCGCAGCTGTTGCTGGCCTGTTGTGCAAGCTCGACGCACTGCGCGGTCCGTGGGGGAGCCTGGCAACGGAGGGCTACACGTTTGGCCGTGGCATGCGCCCTGCGCGCGACGTCAGCGAGGCGGAAAAGCAGTTACTCCTGCGTCACGGCGTTAACCCGATCAGCGTTGGCATTGACGGCAGACTGACCTTGGCCGGCGGCGTTACGCTGGCACGAGACGGTCAACTCAACGTCATTAACTCGAGTCTCGCAACCAAGCGCTTTGCGCTGAAGATCGCAAGATCCGTCGAGCGCGCAACGCGCTGGGCGGTATTTGAACAGGACCGGGCGCTGGCGGCGGATCGTGTCGAGCGGCAGGTCGAGGAATTGCTGCACGAGCTTGGGCAACGCGGTGCGATTCGCGCGGCATTTGTGCGCTGCGAAACGCACCATGACACGCCGCACCTCGACAGTGAGCGCGGTCTTGCGGTCATGCTGGTCCTGCAAACACGCACCGATCCGGAACTCATTTCGTTGACGCTCTACCAGACGGCATCCGGTTGCCGGGTTGCGAGCACCGCGTTCGCCCCGGTTGACGAACTGCACGCCGTGGGTTCCGACGCGGCCTGACCTGCGCTGCCTGTTGCGCGACAGGCTGTCGTCGCGCAGAAAAACGTCCGCGTCATGCTTCCTATGTTGCTGATTTTCGTGCAGTCTTTGCGGCGATGAAAGTCGATAAATTTATTCGCGTTGCAATCGCTGCGTTAATCGTCGTGGCGATGTTGATCGCGCTGGCCGCACTACTGTTCGTGACTGAGTCGGCCCTCAATGTATGGGACCGGCTGCGCGAGGGACCCAGCCTGTTGCTCTACGGCTATGTTGCCGCAGTCGCCTTGCTGGTCGGTGCCAGCCTGTGGTTCATGTTGCGCCTCGTGGTGC
This sequence comes from Woeseia sp., assembly GCA_013003155.1. Lineage (GTDB taxonomy): Bacteria > Pseudomonadota > Gammaproteobacteria > Steroidobacterales > Woeseiaceae > Woeseia. The sequence continues at coordinate 2,814 of JABDKF010000064.1, forward strand.
GCCGCCGTCCGCGTCAAAAGAAGCAGGTTGCCCGTCCTCTGACGCGCGCTGAGATCGAAGAGCGCCTGCGCAGCGCCGACGACAGCGGCATTGATACCCGTTCTGCGCGCGCCGAGCTGAGTGAGCTTGCATCGCGCCAGCAGGCGCGTGCCGTGCATCTGTGTTTTTTCGGTGAAATCTCGAGTGGCAAGAGTTCCCTGGTGCGCGCTTTGGTTCCCGCCGCAGACGTAAAAGTGAGTGCCGTCGGCGGTTCGACGCTTGATATTCAACACTACGAGTGGACGGCGCCAGATGGCGCCCGGGTATTGCTGACCGACGTGCCGGGAACGGGCGGCGTTGACGCGGGCCTCGACCAGGTTGCTGAACAAGAGGCCCGGCGTGCGCACATCGTCCTGTTCGTAACCGACGGCGACCTGGCGCGCATTGAGAAAGACGCGCTTCGACGCCTGTTGCAGCTCGATAAGCCGCTGATCCTGATCCTGAACAAGTCTGACCGCTACGACGCGACGGAACAGGCGCAGCTCATCGGCCGCTTGCTTGAACATCTAAACGATTTGGGCGGCAGCTGGGATCGCGATCAGGTCGTCGCCGTTTCGGCGGGTGGCGAATCTGACGTCATCGAACGGCAGGCTGACGGACGCGAGCAGCTTGCACGACGCACCCGTCCCGCTGACACCGGTGTGCTGGTCGTTGCCATCAACAGCTTGTTGGCAGGGGATGCTGCCAATTTCGATGAGCGTCGCGATCGCGCCATATTTCGACTGGCAGCCGACAAGCTCGCGGACGCAGAGCAGCGTTATCGCAAAGAGCGCGCGGAACAGATTATTCGCAGCTCCACACGTAAGGCGGTCATCGGCGCATTGGCCGCTGTGAGCCCCGGTACCGACGTCATTATCCAGGGGTACATAGGGACGACCATGACTCGCGGTATTTGCCGACTCTACGGCGCGGAGCCGCGTGATCTCGATATCGAGGAATTTCTGACACTGAGCCAGAGTCGCGCAGGCAGAGCGCTGCCGCTGTCACTGGCTGTCGCTGGCAACGGCCTAAAAGCTTTTCCTGGTGTCGGCACAGTCGCCGGTGGACTGGCGCATGCGGTAGCCTACGGATTGATCTTTGATGCGCTGGGCCACAGCCTCATCCTGACGCTGGAAAAACATGGCGAGCTGCAACCCGCGCGAGCCGCAGATGAATTCGGGGAAAATTTCGGTGAACATATTGAAGCGGGCGTTAAGCAAGTGGTCGGCATGGCGCTCGCCGAAAAAGACCGAAACGGTTGAAGCAGATGGTGGTTCGCGTCATCTGGACCTTGCGCGCGAAAGCCTAAGCGAGCTCATTTCAGATGCGCGTCTGCCGGCGGGTGTTCGCGAGTCGCTCGCGGCCGACTATGCACAAGTGCGCGCCATGCTCGACAAGTTGGAACACGGCCATCTGCACATCGCCGTCGTCGGTCGTGTCAGCACCGGCAAATCCTCACTATTGAATGCACTGATTGGTGAAAAGCGCTTCGCGGCAAGTCCGTTGCACGGCGAGACGCGCGAGTCGGCGATGGCGGCATGGCACGAGGTTGAAGCAGGCGGCGTTTACCTGATCGACACACCCGGACTGGATGAAGCCGGCGGCGAGGACCGGGAGCGCATCGCGCGTGAAGTCGCCGAGCGCGCGGATCTCGTCATTTTCGTGTTGGACAGCGACATCACGGACAGCGAGCTAACGGCGCTGCGGACACTCCTTGCAACAGGCCGGCCGGTGATCGTCGCATTGAACAAACGGGACCTTTACACGAGCGATGAGATTGAAGAGTTATTAAAATCGATTCGCACCAAAACCAACGGCCTCGTACCGGCACGCCAGGTGCTCGCGGTTGCTGCCGAGCCGCGCCCACAACAAGTCCTCGAAATTGATGCCGCAGGTAAGGAAAAAAGTTCAAGCCGGCCGCAGGCCGCACAAATCGAGGAGCTGCGGCTGCGTCTTTGGGAAATTGTGGAGGCCGAAGGCAAAACACTGGTTGCACTGAACGCCAGTCTGTTCGCGGCATCGCTCAGCGACCAGGTAGGGCAGCGAATTCTTGGCGCGCGCCGTGAGATCGGTGATCGGCTGGTGCGCACCTATTGCATCGCGAAGGGTGTCGCCGTTGCGTTCAATCCGGTTCCTGTTGCCGACCTGTTTGCCGCGGCGTTCATCGACGTTGGCATGGTGATGCATTTGTCGCGCGTCTACGACCTGCCGCTGTCGCGCAAGGAAGCCGGATCGCTGATTTCTGTCATCGCAGCCGAAGCGGCCGCGTTGATGGGAACCGTCTGGGCATTGCACCTGCTGTCGAGCGCACTGAAGGTAGGCACGCTCGGTCTGTCGACGATACTGACCGCGGGAGCGCAGGGCGCAATCGCCTGGTATAGCACCTATCTCGTTGGTCGGGTCGCTGGAGAGTATCTCGGCAAGGGCAAATCCTGGGGTGACGGTGGGCCGAAGCAGGTAGTGACCGAAATCCTGGACAGTCTGAAAAACGAATCAGTTCTTGACGACGCGCGCAGCGAAATTCGCGCTCGCCTTGGCATGATCAAAAATTGACCCTGTGAGCAAGTTGCTGGAAAAGGACGAGCGCGAGGCGCGTACCCGACGCATTCTGGACGTGATTCGCGATGTCCCTGCAGGCTGCGTTGCGAGTTATGGTCAAGTCGCGGCGCTTGCGGGCCTGAATAATGGTGCGCGCCAGGTCGGCCGTGCGCTGCGCGAATTACCGGCAGGGAGTGACGTGCCGTGGTACCGGATCGTGACGGCTTCCGGTCGGCTGGCGTTCGCCGTCGGCAGTGCGCCATGGCACCACCAGACCAAAAAACTGGCGCAAGAAGGCGTGGTTCTTAAGGATCAACGTATTGAGATGCAGCACTACCGCTGGCAGCCGGATCTCGACGAGATTTTGTGGAAGCCCTCTGCCGCATGGGACTGATGCGACGTCGGCCGTTTCACGCAAAAATTATGAAAACAAATCTTGTCAAGCGGTTTTTGTGGCATCGCGGCGTTTAGAATAGGCAGCGCACGGTAGCGGCCACTCGAGCGATGTTGTTCGCCGAAGCGCCGCAACCCGGAGAACAGCATTAATTGCCGCCATGACAAATAACAATAAAAAAATGCCGGCCGTGATTTTCTCGCACGGGCAGGAAAGTGGTCCCTGGGGCACGAAAATCACCCGCATGGCTGAGGCGGTTCGTGCGCTCGGCTGTGAGGTCGAGAGCGTTGATTACCAGGGCATCGCAGATCCGTCAGCGCGGGTGGCGAAATTGCTCGATTCTTGCCGGGACAGCGAAGCACCGCTGGTTTTGGTGGGCTCAAGCATGGGCGGTCATGTGGCGACCGCGGCGGCGACGGAATTGCGCGCGTGTGGCCTCTTCGTATTGGCGCCAGCGTATTTCATGCCGGGTTTTGAGGCGCTGACGCCACCACCGCCGACAATGCCGTTTACCATTGTGCACGGATGGCGAGACGACGTCGTTCCTGTTGACAACAGCATCCGCTATGCGCGGGATGCCGGTGCGACCCTTCATTTACTCAATGGGGATCACCGGCTGACCGACAATATAGACGAAATAATCGACTACCTTGTGATGTTTATCAGGCATCTGGAAACCTAGTTTACGGGGGCAACAATGAAGACCTTAATGTTTGTTTCGACAATCATGCTTTGCGCCTGTGGTGGCGCAGATGATCATGAGCCCACAACGCCAGATGCTGCGCCGTTTGACGAGCTGACGGAATCGATCGAAAAGGCGGAGGCCGTCGAGCAACAAATGCAGGAGCAGAAAGACCGCCTCGACCGAGCCCTGCAAGACGCGGAGCAGCCGCCGAACTAGAGGTTGCGGCCGGTTGTAACTGGTAACCGGCAACGCAACGCCTCGATTTTCGGTAATATCGCCCGCCCATGATAGTCACACGTTTCTTGTTGCGGCCCCTGTATCTGCTGGCTGGCAAAGTCTTTGGCCTGTGGGCGCGACCCACAGTGCAACCTGCGGTGCCGACGGATTTACTTAACGAGGCCAAAGGTGCGATTTGCTACGTGCTGGAAAGTGGCGGTCTTGCCGATATGTTGGCGCTTGAAAGGGTTTGTCGTCTGGAAGGCATGCCGTCGCCTTCGGAGTCATTGAATTTTGCCGGTCTGGGCGATTTTCGTCGCACCGTTGTGCTGCGCCGCCGCCGTGGCTTTCTGATTCAAAAGCCGAGCACCAAGGGGCCGACCCGACTCCGGCAGCTGGTTGATGCGTCGATAGTGCATCACGACCAGGCGCTGACCTTCGTTCCAGTTGCGATTTACTGGGGCCGCTCGCCGGACAAAGAGCGGTCGTTCTTCAAGCTGTTGTTCTCGGAAAATTGGGACGTCGCAGGACGCACCCGAAAACTGTTCGCAACGCTGATTCATGGCCGTAATACGCTGCTTCGCTACAGCGAACCGTTCAAACTCGAATCCATCCTTACTGACGACCTGGACAAGAGCGTAGCCTGGCGCAAAGTATCGCGCATCCTGCGCGTGCATTTCAGGCACCGGCGTGCGGCGACGCTGGGACCGGACCTGTCGCATCAACGCACGCTGGTCAACGTCGTACTGCGCGATCCCCAGGTACAAAAGGTGATTGAAGCTGAGGCGGACGGCGATCTTGCCAAGCAGGAAAAAGCAGGACTAAAAGCACGCAAGTACGCCCAGGAAATTGCGGCACATGTTTCTTATCCGACGATTCGCATGGTCGAGCGTTTTCTCGGGTGGTTGTGGAACCGTATTTACGACGGCATCGAATTGCAGCATGTCGAGCGCCTGCAATCGGTCGCGGAAGACAAGGAGATCGTCTACGTGCCTTGCCATCGCAGCCATATCGACTACCTGTTGCTTGGCTATATTGTCTACCACCAGGGGCTGAGTATTCCACACACTGCGGCCGGCATTAATCTGGATATGCCGGTCATTGGCTCGATACTGCGGCGCGGCGGCGCGTTTTTTCTGCGTCGCAGCTTCAAGGGCAATCGCCTGTACGCCGCGGTATTCCATGCGTATCTGCACGAAATTCTCGTGCGCGGTCACGCCATCGAGTATTTCGTGGAAGGCGGACGTAGCCGCACCGGCCGCCTGCTGCAGGCCAAAGGTGGGATGCTGGCCATGACAGTGCAGTCCTACCTGCAGGATCCGCGACGCCCGATCGTTTTTGTGCCCGTGTACTTCGGTTATGAGAAATTGATTGAAGGGGATTCCTTTATTAAGGAATTGAGCGGCGAGGGCAAAAAGAAGGAAACTTTGCTCGGCCTTTTTCGCAGCGTTCGTTCGTTACGCGACAATTTTGGCAAGGTTTACGTGAACGTTGGCGAACCCATAGAGATTGAACATCTGCTCGACGAAACTTGTGCCAATTGGCGCGACATCGATGCAAACGACGCAGAGCGTCCGCCCTGGATGACCCAGGTGATCGACCAACTCGGTTTTGAAATTATGAGCGGGATTAATTCCGCCGCCGCGGTGACGCCGATTAGTCTGCTGGCAACGGGTTTATTGTCGACGCCCAAGCAGAGCATGGGCGAGGTTGAGCTCGAGCGACAAATTCAGCTTTGCATCGACCTGCTGCAGCGCTTTCAGTATTCCGAATCGGTAACCCAGCCGGGATGGTCGCCGGCCGACATCATCGCCCATGGCTTGCGGCTTGGAGTTATTTCCAGGACGCCGCATCCATTGGGCGACGTTATCAGTATGCAGGAGCGCGACGCTGTACTGCTGACCTATTTTCGTAACAACGTGCAGCACCTTTATGCCATTCCCGCCAGTATTGCTTGTTGTTTTATCCAGGGCCGGCGCCTGCCTCATGCAGAGCTACAGCGTCTGATTCGTTTAATTTATCCATTTATGAAACAGGAATTGACGCTGCAGTGGGATTTCGAAAATATCGATAACGTAACGACTGACGCGATCAATGCCCTGATCGATCTGGGATTACTTTCCTACGACGACGACGGCACTACGCTCGTTCGACCGGCGGCCGGTTCGGGCAAAGCGTTTCAATTGCTGTTACTGGGTCACGCCATGGTGCCGATGCTGCAACGCTTCTATCTGGTAATCGCTTTATTGGTCCGCAACGGTCCCGGCAAATTAACGCGCGGCACGCTGGAGGCGCTTTGCCAGCAAAGTGCACAACGCCTGTCGATGATTTACGGCCTGAATTCGCCGGATTTCTTTGACAAAGCGTTATTTCACGACTTTATCGCCAAACTCAGGGAGCAGGACGTGTTGCGGCGCAATAGCGCGGGCAGCCTCGAGTTTGACGAAGATATCAAGCTGATCGGTGAAGACGCCCGGCTCGTTCTGGGCGAGGAAATCCGTCACAGCATTCTTTCGCTTACTTTTTCTGATACGCCTGCTAAAGACCCGGCAGCGTCGCGCGAGCAGCCTTGATTAACGTCGTTTCTTTTTATCGCTTCGTTGATATCGGTGCGCCAGACACGCTACGCGAGCAACTGCACGAGATCTGCATTGCAGAGCAGTTGCTCGGCACGGTGCTACTCGCCAATGAGGGCTTTAACGGTACGCTGGCGGGTTCGACTGCGGGCGTCGCGGCGGTACTCGCGTGGCTCGGCCGGCACCTGGCCCTTGATGCTGCGATCGACGCTCGCTGGACCGAGGCTGCCACACCCCCATTTCGTCGTATGCGGGTAAAGGTAAAGCCAGAAATCGTGACGCTCGGCCGACCGGATATCAGGCCGCAACGCAACGCCGGCCAGCATGTGTCGCCGGCCGCGTGGAACAAATTAATCGAAGATCCCGACATGTTGATTATCGACACGCGCAACCATTATGAAATTGAGGTTGGCACCTTCCCCGGCGCAGTCGATCCAGCGACAGACAGCTTTCGACAATTCCCTGAATTCGCTGAAAAGCTCGCCGCGCGTCACCGTGACCAACCGGTTGCAATGTTTTGCACGGGTGGCATCCGCTGCGAAAAGGCAAGCGCGCTAATGCGAGACCTGGGTTTCTCGACGGTCTATCAACTTCAGGGCGGCGTGCTGAACTATCTTCAGGAAGTCGACGGTGAGGATAATCGCTGGAGCGGCGAATGCTTTGTGTTTGACAGCAGAGTTGCCGTTGACCGGGACCTGTCGGAGGGCGGCTACGAACAATGTCACGCATGTCGCCGGCCGCTGTCGTCCGCTGACGTTGCCTCTCCCGACTATCGCGAGGGAGTGTCCTGCCCGCATTGCGTTAACCAGATCGCAAAAGAGCGCGCAGGGCGGCTCGAAGAACGGCGCCGGCAAGTGAAACTGGCACGGGCCCGGGGAGAAATGCACATCGGCGCGCGTCCACAAAAAAACGGACGCTGCGGGGAGTCGTTACGCAGCGATGCAGAAAAAGCTACGCGTCAAGATCAGGAATAATGTCGCTTTCCAGCCGCGTGATCATATCTTTCAGGATAAGGCGTTTTTTTTTCAATCTTCGAATGCGCAACTGGTCGACCAGCGGATCGTGCGACAGGCGATCGATAAGATCGTCAAGGTCGCGATGATTGATGCGCATCTCTCGCAACTTGGCGTAATCGCGAAACGATTCAGTGTCGATTTTATCGGTCATCGATAGTGGCTGGGATACATCAAGGTGTTGCCAATATTAGCCTAATGGTCATCGTCTTGCGCGCCTGCAGCCAGCGCCAGCCAGTCCCGGTCGCGTGGACCGAGAACCATGAAATGCGGATTCAGCAATTCCTTTTTCGTATTATATAACAAAGGCTTGCCGTCCATGCACAGGACGGCGCCGCCGGCCTGCTCGACCACCGCCTGTGCCGCGGCGGTGTCCCATTCGGAGGTTGGACCCATTCGCGGATACAGGTCCGCCGCACCTTCGGCGACACGGCAGAACTTGAGCGAGCTGCCCATTGGCAGCAACTCAAATTCGCCGACCGCTGCGAGAAAGGCATCGAGGCTGCTGCCGCGGTGCGAGCGACTGCCAACGATACGGGGTGACGCCGCGCTGGTCGTGGCAACTGAAATGGGCATGGCTGGACCGCGCGACTCGCTGCGAGATGCGCCATAGCCGACCGCGGCCGCGTAGGTAAGATCAAGGACCGGCGCGTGGACAACGCCCAACACCGGCCGATGGTTGTCGATCAATGCAATGTTCACCGTAAACTCACCGTTACGCTTGACGAACTCACGCGTGCCATCGAGTGGATCGATCAGCCAATAGCGTTCCCAGCGTTTGCGCTCGTTGAAATCCGCAAGCCCGCCTTCTTCCGAAATCAACGGGAGGTCCGGCGTCAACGATCTGAGGGCCTTGCTGATTATGTTATGCGCGGCCAGATCCGCCTTGGTCAGGGGCGAGTCGTCCGCCTTGTCTTCGACGGCGAAATCGGTCTGGTAGACCTCGAGAATGGCGGCGCCGGCAATTTGCGATAGCTCGACAATGGGCTCGAGCAATTTTTTCAGGTTTATTGTCATTCTGCTTCGGCCATGCTGATTTGCTTGCGGGTACCGCCGGCAGTATAAAGCATCGATCAACTACCGGCGGTGAAGTGCGGACGAGGCGATGAATAAGCGCGTTGCTCTAAAAGAAAGTCGTACACTGATGCTGGACATGGACGGCACCCTGCTCGATCTCGCGTTCGACAATTACATGTGGCTCACGCACATTCCGGCAGCCTACGCGCGGGCGCGCAGTTTGCCGGAAGAATTGGCTCGTGCAGAGCTTTACGAACAGTTCGGCCGCCTGCGCGGCCAGTTGGAGTGGTATTGCCTCGATCATTGGAGCGATCGACTGCAGCTCGATATTGTCGGCTTGCACCATGCAGAGCGTGCCCGGATCGGCTGGTTGCCCGGGGCGCAGGAGTTTTTGCAGGGCGTGCAGGACGCGGGGTTGCGGGTCCTCCTGGTTACAAACTCGCATCGCGACACACTGGACCTGAAATCAGCGGCCACTGGCATTGCAACGTACTTCGACGAAATATACACGGCACACGACTTTGGTTTTCCCAAAGAGCGTCGCGAATTCTGGGAGATACTGGCCTCGAGAGAATCATTCGATCCGAGCTCGACGATGTTCGTCGATGACACGGAGCCCGTGCTCGCCAGCGCCCGCGCTTTTGGCGTTAACCATGTCGTTAAAATTAGCCGCCCGGACACCACGCGCGACGCTCGTCCGAGCGAAAATTTTCCGCATGTGGCCAGCGTTATGGAACTGCTCGAGTGAAGGCGGCAGCCGCACCGTTGCCGTTAGCGGCGGGCCCTGGATTTGTTGCCGCCACTATGCCGCGATTTGCCGCCGTGGCCCTGCTTTCTGCGAGGCCGCGGCGCGGGCTTTTTCAGCTTCGGTAACAGCGAGTGGTCGTAGTTGGCAACGGGTATCTTGTGGCCGATGTAATTTTCGATATCCGGCAAGGATTCGACGTAGGTTTCACAGCCGAAACTGATGGCATCGCCGGCGGCGCCGGCGCGTGCCGTGCGGCCGATACGATGTACGTAGTCTTCGCGATCGTTGGGCAAGTCATAGTTGATCACGTATTGCACATCCGGCACGTGCAGTCCACGTGATGCCACGTCTGTCCCTATCAGTACCTGCAATTCGCCGCTCTGAAAGCGTTTCAGCATGTTCTGGCGCTTGTTCTGTGGCACATCGCCGGAAATGGCCAGCGCGTTGATGTCGTTTTCCTGCAGGTAAGCCTGCACCTTCTCGGCATCCCGCTTCATGTTTACAAAGACCATGATGCGGCCCGCACCCATCTCGCGTATCAAACCGACAAGCAGCGGCAGTTTGTCTTCGTTTGACGGGAAGAATATCGCCTGGCGCACGCGATCAGCGGTCATCTTGTCCGGCTCAACCCGAATCAGCTCGGGTTCGTTCATGTGCTCGTAAGCAAGTTCCATTACGCGCTGCGAGAGGGTTGCCGAAAACAACATGTTGAGGCGCTTGTCAGGCGTTGGCAATTTCCGCAGCAGATAGCGGATGTCCTTGATAAAGCCGAGGTCAAACATACGATCGGCCTCGTCGAGAATCGCAACCTGGACCTCGTCAAGGCGAAACACGCCTTGCTTGTAGTAGTCGATGATGCGGCCGGGTGTGCCAACCAGCAGGTCAATGCCTTCCTGGATAATGCGCCGCTGCTTTTCGTAATCGGTGCCACCGTAAGCGAGGCCAATCTTGAAGCCGGTGTGTGCGCCAAGGTCGGCAGCGTCAGCTGCAATTTGCACCGCCAGCTCGCGCGTCGGCGCCAGAATAAAGGTGCGCGGCTGCCGTTGAGCATCGCTCTCGGGCCGCGGGGTAGTCAGCAGCCGCTGGTAAGCGGCGATCAGGAAGGCTGCCGTCTTGCCGGTGCCGGTCTGCGCCTGGCCGGCCACGTCTTTATTGTCGAGAGCGAGTGGCAACGTCTGGGCCTGAATGGGCGTGCAGAACTCGAAACCGGTGGCTTTGATGCCGGCGCGCAGGTCCGGATGCAGATCAAGGGTATCGAAACGAAGGTCGCTCAGGTGATTATCGGTCATGGGGTTCCGTAGAGAATTTTGGATAATGGGCTTGCAAATTGCGCCGTGAAGCGGTCAAATTGTGGCAACTAGACGCGACAGCCGTCGCACCTGCCAGTTTCGCCATCAACGAATTCCAAGAGATGCCGCGCTAAAGCTGCGACATATTGCCTGATAGAAGGGGCAGCGTCATCCATTTTTGCGAAGCCTGCAAGCCACTGCGTGGTGAATGCGGGACTTCTCCCAAAGCCAGCCTGAAACATTCAACATTGGAGGTAGATGCCGGTGAGCGACAAGATTGTGCACACCAATGACGGTGATTTTGAAGCAGACATTCTGCAGTCATCGAAGCCTGTATTGCTCGATTTCTGGGCTGAATGGTGCGGCCCGTGCAAGATGATTGCGCCGCTATTGAACGAGATTGCGGAAAGCTATGCAGACCGTATGACCGTTGCCAAACTGAATATTGATGAAAATCCTGCCACGCCGCCAAAATTTGGCATTCGCAGCATACCGACTCTGATGCTGTTTAAAGATGGTGAAGTACACGCGCAAAAAATGGGCGCGATGTCTAAATCGCAACTAACAGAGTTTCTGGACACTAATCTGTGAGAGGGTACTTGGGTAATCAAACACGAAGCCGTCCGAAATCGGCGAAATCAAAAAATTCGGGAAATCAGGGCAATCGCCGCCGCCGCAAAAGACGCGACGTCGAGGAGTACCCTGACGACGACGGTAACCTGGAGGTAATTTCTCCGGATCAACTCGAACTCAGTAAAAACGCGATGAACCTGACGGATCTCAAGAACCGTCCCGCGTCAGACCTGGTTGAGTTAGGCGCCGGCCTCGGACTAGAAAACCTGGCGCGGTCGCGCAAACAGGACATCATTTTCTCGATCCTGAAAGCGCACGCCAAGAATGGCGAAGACATATACGGCGACGGCGTTCTGGAGATTCTGCAAGACGGCTTCGGCTTTTTGCGTTCTTCGGACAGCTCGTACCTGGCTGGCCCCGACGACATTTACGTTTCGCCCAGTCAGATTCGACGCTTCAACCTGCGTACCGGCGATACTGTCAGCGGCTTGATTCGTCCACCGAAAGAGGGCGAGCGCTATTTCGCACTGCTCAAGGTCGGACAGATCAACCACGATGCGCCGGAAAACGCGCGCAGCAAGGTGCTGTTCGAAAACCTGACGCCGCTGTTTCCGCGTAACCGCCTGAAGCTTGAGCAAGGCAACGGCTCCACAGAAGACCTCACCGCGCGCATTATCGACATGGTGGCGCCCATCGGCAAAGGTCAACGCGGTTTGATCGTCAGCCCGCCGAAGGCCGGTAAGACAATGTTGTTGCAAAACATTGCCTCGGCGATCGCAGCCAACAACCCCGATTGCGATCTGATCGTGTTGCTGATCGATGAGCGGCCAGAGGAGGTCACCGAGATGGCGCGCACGGTGCGCGGTGAGGTGGTTTCTTCAACGTTCGATGAGCCGGCCAGTCGCCACGTGCAGGTAGCCGAAATGGTCATCGAGAAGGCCAAGCGGCTGACCGAGCACAAACG
>JABDKF010000062.1 GCA_013003155.1 Woeseia sp.
TCAATTTCATCGATAGTGCCGTCGAAATACTGCAACTCGACCGTTGCGTCATGCTCATCGACCGCGACCACCTCGAACAGGGTGCCGTTCGTGCGCCGGTACCATTTTCCGATGACGGGAAATACAACTGCCATAGCAAATCCCTCGCTGGTTGTACTTTCACAGTCCGTCCATGGGTTGACGGGGCGACCATCCGTGGCCTCTGCTTTACTATAGTCCTAACGCGCGTGAGAGCAAGTGTGTTTGCGCACACTTTTTGCCCAGATTTATACTCGGATGACGCAGGATGTTGATTACGCGAATTAAATTCTCGCCAGCTTCCAATCGACGATTTTGTGACCAATTTTCAAGCCGCGTTGCTCGAACTTGGTGTTCGGGCGTTCGAGCGGCTGATCCCCGTTATGTTTACGGCGTTCCGCACAGCGAAAGTTTGTCGACTGCACAATTTGTTCATCGATGTGCTCTGCGTAATTTTCCCAGTCTGTCGCGATATGTAAATGACTGCCGAGGCCCAATACCCGCGCGCACAAATCGAGAAACGCTGCGTTGACAATACGTCGTTTGTGATGCCGCTTCTTCGGCCAGGGATCGGGGAAGTACAGGTTAATTCGGTCGAGCGATTGCTCGGGCAGCTGGTCCTTTAAAACTTCTATCGCATCGTGTCGCAGCAGTCGCAGGTTTGCGATGCCTTGCGCTTCAATCTTCAATAGACAATGACCAATGCCGGGCTCGTGCACCTCTACGCCGAGGTAGTTGCGTTCGGGATTAAGCGACGCTTGTTCGGCCAGTGTCTCGCCATTACCGAAACCGATCTCAAAGACGCACGGCGCTCGCCGACCGAATGTTCTTTCAAGATCAAGCTGTGCAGGAGCAAATTCGATACCAAACTTTGGCCAAAGTTCGTCCAGTGCACGCTGCTGCGCAGGCGTTAAACGGCCGGTGCGCCGAACGAAGCTGCGGACTGTGCGAGGGTTCTTGCCAGCGGTCACGGCGAATCCGTTTGGGACATCAACAACACCCTGTTTCGGGAACGCCGCGCTTGGGTCTGTGCATGTCAGCTCCCGCGCGGTCGTCCGAGCAAAAAGCCGAGTACCCCCGCGACCAACAACGACCAACCCAGCAACGGCAGCGTCTGCAGCGCTAGCAGCAGAGTGCCACTTACAGTTGCCGTGCCGGCGGCAATCAGCAGATAGCGTTCACGCTGCTGCCTGGCCAGCGCTTGTTCGATGCGCGTCAATTCTTCCGACCGAATCGTCATGTGCAGGTTGCCATCGGCTGCCTGATCGGCAAGGTGCTTGACGACGCCGGGCAGTTCGCGCAGGGCTTCACGCAGCTGCGGCAAGTTGCTGCGAATACTGTCGATTACGGCGCGTCCTCCGACTTGTTCATCCATCCAGCGCCGCAACACCGGGTACGCTGTCTTCCATAAATCTAGCTGCGGGTAGAGCTCACGGCCCAGCCCTTCTATATTAAACAGCGTCTTCTGCAGCAGGATCAGCTGGGGCTGTATTTCCATGTTGAAGCGCCGCGCGGTGTCGAAGAGGCGAATCAATACCTGTGCGAAAGAGATCTCGGCAAGCGGCTTGTTAAAAATGGGCTCGCACACCGTGCGTACCGCAGATTCCAGTTCATCAATGCGCGTGTTCGGCGGTACCCAGCCGGAATCGATATGCAGTTTCGCGATCTTGTAGTAGTCACGGTCAAAAAACGCGAGGAAGTTTTCGGCGAGGTAGCGTTGGTCCGTAGGGCTTAACGTGCCGACGATGCCAAAATCGATTGCGGCGTATTTCGGGTTCTGCGGGTCGTCGATCTGCACAAAAATATTGCCCGGGTGCATATCCGCGTGAAAAAAATTGTGGCGGAAGACCTGGGTAAAGAAAATTTCCACGCCATTTTCAGCAAGCTTCTGGATGTCGGTGTTTGCGCCACGCAGTGCAGCCATGTCGCTGATCGGTACGCCATAGATGCGCTCCTGAACCAACACTTCCGGCCGGCAGAAATCCCAGTAAACCTCCGGAACGTACAGCAGGTCGGAGTCTTCAAAGTTTCGCTTTAGCTGGGCCGCGTTGGCGCCTTCGCGCATCAGGTCAAGTTCATCGATGATGGTTTTTTCGTACTCGGCGACCACTTCCAGGGGTCGCAGGCGTTTACCCTCGGCCCAGTACCTGTCAGCAAGGCCGGCCAGTGCAAACAGTACTTCAAGATCGAGGTCGATCAGTTCCCGCACCCCGGGACGCAACACCTTGACGATGACTTCCGTACCGTTTTGCAAGGCCGCGGTATGAACCTGCGCGATGGATGCGGCAGCAAATGGTTCTGCATCAAAGCGCTTGAAGACTTCGTGAACCGAGCGTTCGTAAGCCGCGTCGATGATCTCAATGGCCACCGTTCCTGGAAATGGCGGCACCTGGTCCTGCAGTTTCGCGAGTTCATCGGCGACGTCGGGGGGCAACAGGTCGCGACGTGTCGAAACTGCCTGCCCAAACTTGACGAAAATCGGCCCCAGTTCTTCGAGGGCCAGTCGCAGCCGCTTGCCGAGCGGCTCATCGACATCTTTCGCCCGCGGCAAAAGATAGAAGATGAAGCGCATTGGCCGCAGGAAATGTGTGCTCTTGATGAAATCATCGAGACCGTGTCGAACCAGTACGCGCTGGATACCGAGCAGGCGCTTTAAAACGCGCCAGCGAGCCGTCATTCGTCGCTCCCGGCCGCGGCCTCCAGGTGCGCGAGGCGCGCCTCGCAACGCGCAACGTCGTCGCGCAAGGTTTGCACCTTCTTGCGAAACGCCTCAACTTCGTAGCGACTGGGCACGGCACGACTTTCTTCCTGCAGGTACTCACTGAGATTTTGTCCAGCAGTCGAGCGCGCCTGCTTACCCCATTGCCCGAGTCCTCGCACCGCTGTGCCAATGCTGTGGGCCGCCATATCGCCCACCACGCCAGAGAGCTGTTCTTCCCAATCGGGTCGCGCGTAACGCAGCAATGCCCGGAAATCATTGGCGAGGAGCGCATCACCGTCAAAATCGACAACACCCTCACGTATCAATTTCTCACCGTCCGGTGTTGCGAGTCGCGCGAGCGACAACAGCGAACCGGTGATAACCGCATCGGGCTCGCATTCATCAACAGTCGTAAGGTCCAGTCTGCCCGCATTGACCGATACCACGACAGCCAGTGCGGTATCGCGAACCCGCACAGCGATCGTGCGGCCATCAAGTTTGTCGCAAAGTTCGCGGGCCGGCGTTGATTCACGTATTTGTGAATTGACCAGCGCCAGCAACGGTGCAAACAGTGCATATAAAGGGTCCATCAGATGCGGAACCCTGAGTGCAATGCGACGATGCCGCCCGCAAGGTTTCGATAGCGGCAGTTCTCAAATCCCGCCGCCTGCATCATTTCGAGCAGGGCCTCCTGGTCAGGATGCATGCGTATCGACTCGGCGAGGTATTGATAACTGGCATCGTCCTTCGCGACCAGCTTACCGAGTACCGGCAGCACCCTGAATGAATACGCGTCGTAGGCCCCCTGCAGGGCTTCAGCCGGTTTCGAGAATTCCAGGATCAACAATTTGCCGCCGGGCTTAAGCACGCGCAGTATTGATTGCAGCGCACGGTCCTTGTCGGTGACGTTTCTCAAACCGAATGCAATGGTGACGCAATCAAAACTCGCCGCGGCAAACGGCAACTGCTCCGCATCGACTTGCGCAATCGACAGGTTGCCGGCAATGCCGGCATCAACCAGTCGCCGTCGCCCTTCGCGCAACATGCTGGCGTTGATGTCAGCCAGAACGACACGGCCCGCTGCGCCGACCTGTCGTGCAAACGCGAGTGAGAGATCTCCGGTACCGCCCGCAAGATCCAGTACGCACTGCCCACGCCGCACGGCCGCCTGCTCGATCGTGTAGCGCTTCCAGAGCCGATGCATGCCGGCCGACATCAGGTCGTTCATCAGGTCGTAACGGCTGGCCACCGAGTCAAAGACACCGCGCACGCGATCTGCTTTGTCAGCGCGCGAGACTTTCTGGAACCCGAAGTGTGTCGTGTCGTCGCTCATTTTCAACCGTCGTTGGCAGACGGGCGAGCATACCCTGCAGCTGTCAGGCGGTCGAGATAGTCGCTCCAGCGCGCCGCCTGTTCACTGCCGAGTTCATACAGATACTGCCAGGTATAAAGGCCGGAATCGTGGCCATCGTCAAACACGAGGCGAATCGCATAATGGCCAACCGGTTCGAGCCGCGTAATCGCCACGTTTTCCTTGCCGGTTTGCAGAACCTCCTGCCCCGGACCGTGGCCCTTCACTTCTGCAGACGGTGAGTAGACACGCAGATACTCAAATGGCAAATCGAAAACTTCGTCGTCCGGAAAGCTGACGCGTAGACACCGCGACCCCTTGCGCAGGCGAATTTCGGAAGGGGTCTTAACCATCAGGATTGGCTCTACAGAATGTAGCGGCTTAAGTCTTCCTTCTTCGACAGCTCAGCAACGTGCTTGTCGACGTAGTCGGCATCGACGACCACCTTAGAGCCACTCTTGTCGGATGCTTCGAAAGAGACTTGTTCCAACAGGCGTTCCATCACCGTGTGCAAGCGGCGCGCACCAATATTCTCGGTGGTTTCATTGACGTGGAACGCGACCTCCGCGAGGCGCCGCACGCCGTCGCTGGTGAATTCGAGGCCCACTTCCTCAGTCCCGATAAGTGCTTTGTACTGCGAAGTCAAAGATGCATCGGGCTCGGTTAATATGCGCACGAAATCTTCAGTGGTTAACGACTTTAACTGTACGCGGATCGGGAAGCGCCCCTGCAGTTCCGGAATCAGGTCTGACGGTTTGGACACGTGAAATGCGCCGGAGGCGATGAACAAGATGTGATCGGTGCGCACCATCCCGTATTTCGTATTGACAGTGCAGCCCTCAACTAGCGGCAACAGGTCGCGCTGTACGCCTTCACGAGACACATCCGCACCCATCGTTTCTGCCCGCCGCGCGACCTTGTCGATTTCATCAAGGAAGACAATGCCATGTTGCTCAACCGCGTTGACGGCTTCTGTTTTCAACGCTTCCTCATCCAGCATCTTCGCCGCCTCTTCGTCGGTCAGCAGCTTCATTGCTTCACTGACTTTCAGTTTGCGCGTTCTGCGCTTGTTACTGGAGAGGTTTTGAAACATGCCCTGTAACTGGCTGGTCATCTCTTCCATGCCGGGCGGCGCCATGATTTCAACGCCAACCGGGACGGTCTGCACGTCGATCTCGACCTCGCGTTCGTCGAGCTTGCCTTCCCGCAGCATCTTGCGAAATTTCTGGCGCGTATCGCTGTTGTCGTGCGTCTCGGGCGTATCGTCCGCGTGCGGGCTGCCGGGTAACAGCGCCTCCAGCAGGCGGTCCTCCGCCGCATCCTCGGCCCGGTGGCGCACCTTGTCCATCGCGGTTTCCCGGGTCAGTTTGATGGAGATGTCGACAAGATCGCGGATTATGCTGTCAACTTCGCGCCCAACATAGCCAACTTCGGTGAACTTGGTGGCTTCCACCTTGATAAACGGGGCTTTCGCGAGCTTTGCGAGCCGGCGCGAGATCTCGGTCTTGCCGATACCGGTCGCGCCGATCATCAGGATATTCTTCGGCGTGATCTCACTGCGCAGCGGCTCATCGACCTGCACCCGGCGCCAGCGGTTTCTCAAGGCAATGGCGACCGCGCGCTTGGCCTCGTCCTGGCCAATGATGTGATTGTCCAGTTCCTGGACGATTTCCCTGGGGGTCATCTCAGACATACTAGTTATCCCCGCCGCTGGTTGACGGCAGTTCCTCGATAAGGATGTTGTCGTTGGTGAAGACGCAGATAGCGCCGGCAATTTTCAGCGCGCGCTCGGCGATCTCGCGCGCATCCATCTCGGTGTTTTGCAACAGTGCCATGGCCGCCGCCTGCGCATAGGGCCCACCGGAGCCGATCGCCATCAGGTCGTTCTCCGGTTCGATCACGTCGCCGTTGCCCGAGATTATCAGGGAGCATTCTTCGTCGGCGACGCACAGCAGCGCTTCCAGGCGGCGCAAACGTCGATCGGTCCGCCAGTCCTTGGCGAGCTCGATCGCCGCGCGCGTCAGGTTGCCGTACTGCTCGAGCTTGCTTTCAAACAGCTCAAACAAGGTGAACGCATCGGCTGTGCCGCCGGCAAAACCTGCGATGACCCGACCGTCCGCGAGTCGGCGGACTTTCCGCGCGTTACCCTTCATGACCGTATTACCGAGGCTGACCTGACCGTCACCTGCGATAGCTACGCTGTTGCCACGTCGTACGGAGACGATCGTGGTGCCGCGAAATTGTTCCATATTGATAGATCCTGACGTCTGTTACGCCGCGCCCGTGGCTGGCGGCGCAAAAGTATTGGGTGCCACTGCGGGCAGCATGATGCCGGTCTCGACACCGGCGCTAGTCTTTGCTTTTAGCCCGTGCGCGAGGATGAGTCTCGTCGTATATCTGGGCCAGGTGCTGAAAATCAAGGTGGGTATAGACTTGCGTTGTGCTGATATTGGCATGCCCCAGCAGCTCCTGCACGCCACGCAGGTCGTGGCTCGATTCCAACAGGTGCGTCGCAAAAGAATGCCGCAGCAGGTGGGGATAAACGCGGGCACTGATGCCCTGCTGCTTTGCCCAGTGAGCAACCCGCTGTTGCACCGCACGCCGCGACAGGCGCGTGCCGTTGCGGCTCACAAATAGCGCGGCATCCTCCGTCGAGGTGAGCGTAAGCCGCTGGGTCAGCCACGCCTGCAAGGCGTCAATGGCCTTGCTGCCTACCGGCACGATGCGCTCCTTGTTGCCCTTGCCGGTAACCCTGACGAGGCGGTCGGCAAGGTCGAGATCAGCGATATTGAGTCCCGTTAGCTCTGCAAGGCGCAGCCCCGACGAATAAAACAGCTCCAGGATGGCCCGATCGCGCACCACCAGCGGTCCTTTACCTTTTATATCCAGCAATCGCCCCATGCTGTCCGCGTCGAGATTGCCGGGTAAGCGTTTTCTCGATTTCGGCGCACTGACGGAAGCAACCGGATTCCGCTCAACTTTATTCTCGCGCAACAGGTAGCGAAAAAAGCTGCGCGAGGCGGACAAACGTCGCTGAATACTGCGTGCAGACAAGCCTTTGCGATAACAGCTGGCGCTGAAGGCGCGAAAATGCTCGTCATCGAGTTGTTGCCATTCGTCGAGTTTTTGTTCCCCGCACCAGTCGGCCAGGGTATGCAGGTCGTGGCGGTAATTGTTGCAGGTCAGCGGAGACAGGCGACGCTCTATCGCCAGGTGTGAAATAAAGGCTTCTATATCCTGGAGGTCGGTTTCACGCACCGTTCGCGCCTGCCCCGGGTCTCTCAGTAGCGTCGCAAGGCTGCGGCGACGAGATCCCCGATTCGCCCCAGGAAGTCGATACTCATGCCCGGATGAAAGCGGTTGGCGTCTGCACTGCCAATAGCCAGGAAACCGGTTGCCGATCTCGAACCCAGCGGCACCAGGGCGACGGAGCCGACCTCGTCGGTGTTGCCCGGAAACAGGAAATCGCGCTGCGCGTCGCGCGTCTGGCCGCAACGCGGACTATCGCTCTCGAGGAACGTCGAAAACGCCGCCAGCGTTTCGCTCTCGCGCCGCATCGGGCGGAAAAAGCGGCCATTGCCGATGTCGGTGAAATTGTCGGGTTCGCCGAAAAGCACCAGCACAGAATGTTCGGCATCGAACTCCGCGCGCAGGGATCGCTCGATCGCCGCCAGCGTTTCCTCAAGGTTTTTGGTTGCCAGTAAGGACACAGCCAGATTGTGGATCTTGGTTGCGAGCACGTCATTGGCGCGGGCGACCGTTAACAGCTCGCGCAGGCGACGCTCCAGCTTGATGTCCTTCTGCCGCAGCACGGAGACCTGACGTTCGACCAGCGACACGGTGCCGCCTGTCACGTGCGGCAGGCGCAGCGCGCCGAGCAAGGATTTGTGGCGCTCGAAAAAGTCCGGGTGATCCTCCAGAAAATCGTGCACCGTTTGCTCTGAAAGTGGTTCCGCTGCGAATTCCGGCTTCATCTGACTGCTCATATCACCTTGGTTCCTCTAGCATTTTTGGGCGCAGGGCGGCGCGCCAGTGACGTTCCCGGCACGAGCTTAGCACGATCGGCAAGGGCCTCACGACGCGGGCAGACGAGGCCGCCGGCAGGTCCGCCGAACGGTAAGGCCCCGGTCGTCCGGCGAATGGACTTTTTCCGGCTGCACCGGTACTTTACTTGGACCTGCGAACAACAAGTAAAGCGAAAACAGGGGAGCGAAATGCGTCACATCGTGGTCATGAATGCCAAGGGAGGCTGCGGCAAAAGCACGCTTGCGACCAACATAGCGTCTTACTTCGCCAGTGAAGATTACGCTGTCGCGCTCGCGGACTACGATCCGCAACGCTCCAGCCTCGACTGGCTGGAACGCCGGCCCGCGGACAGACCGGAAATTGCCGGTGTCGCAGGCTTCGAGGACGGTCTCCGCCGCGCCCCGCGCAGTGCCGAGTACCTGATCATCGACGCACCCGCGCGATCGCACGACAAGGAACTTAATGAACTGGTGCGGCACGCCGAAACTATTATTGTGCCGGTGCTGCCATCAACGATCGACATGCAGGCTACCGATCGTTTCATCACAGAGCTGAAAGGCGTTAGCAAGATCGAGCGCAAGGAAGCAAAAATCGGCTTGGTGGCGAATCGTGTTCGCGAAAACACGCTGATTTTCGAAGAGCTGGACGAACACCTGACAGCAATGCGGGTGCCCTACATCACCGCGCTGCGCGAGGCACAAAACTACGTGCGCTCCTACACTCGCGGACTTGGCATATTCGATCTGCCGGAGTACCTCGCGTGGCCTGACTGGGAACAGTGGGATCCGCTCGTTAAATGGCTGCGGAGCAAACGCAGCCAGCCAGCCTGATCGTCAGCAGACATTCCCCGCTAATCTAATGCGGCAGGCTGTCGCGGATGCCCTCGCGTGCATCCGGGTATTTTAATGACACTCTAAGCACTTCCCGCATGCGGCGCACATCGAGGCGCCGTGATTCACGCAGAAACGACAGGCGCATTTCGCTGAATTGCTCCTTCGCTTCGGCGAGCGACAGTTCCGGCGGCGACGGCAACCCCGCGAGCTCTGCCACGGTGTGGGAAAACCAGCTGCTGCTGCGATGATCGCCATCGCCTACGTTGAAAACACCGGCGGGGCACGCGGTAGTCACTGCGGCTAACAGGCACGTGACGAGATCATCCACGTGAATGCGATTTGCCGGTCCCGCGTCCTGCTCGCGCAAGATGGGTTCGCCCGCTTGTATTCGATCAAGACGAAGACGGCCAGGCCCATAGATGCCCGGAACCCGCAGCACGAATAATTCAAAGGCACCGGCCTCACACCATGACGCCAGTAGTTGTTCGGCAGCGACCCGCCGACGTGCCCTTGCCGTTGACGGATTCACTCTGCTGCGCTCATCAACCCGCTGACCGTTGCAATCCCCGTATACGCCGGAAGTTGAGACGTAAACAAAACGTTTCGGTGGAACGCGTACTGCCTTAAGGAACCGCGCGAGTCGCAGGTCCTGCGAGTCGTCACCTGCGGGCGGCACCGTGTACACAATTGATTCTGCGCT
The DNA here is from genome assembly GCA_013003155.1 of Woeseia sp. Lineage (GTDB taxonomy): Bacteria > Pseudomonadota > Gammaproteobacteria > Steroidobacterales > Woeseiaceae > Woeseia. Next base: position 9,630 of record JABDKF010000062.1, read on the forward strand.
CGGCAACGCGGCAAGATCCTGATCGAAATCGGCATGCACTGTCGTCTGCGAGACTACATCGGGCGCGCTGCGGCTGACGCCGAGGGTCGATTCTGCGGGGAGCGCGGCGAGCAGCCGCGAGCCTACGTAACCGGTACCGGCAACGAGTACTCTGAAATTGGCCATCGGTCAGGCGGCGTCTAGTCTTGCAGCGGGTCCGGGCCCAGCCAGGGAATGGCCGCTGCGGAGAGTGGCGTAACGAGGCCAAGGCCCGCCCGATAGGCCTCGGCCGCGGCTTCGCCTTCGCCAAGCTGATGCAACAGGCGCCCGTATTCCTGGTAGGCATCGGGCGTCGGCCGAATGGCGATTGCTGCTTCGAGGTAGCTGCGCGCCTTGCCCCATAACTCGTTGCGCAAGCTGAGCTTGGCGCTGGTCAGCAACAGATCAGGGTCCTCCGGATGCTTCTTTAACCAGCGTTCGGCTTGCTTCAATTGCAGCGTGGCGTTGTCGGTTTTGATGTCGCCGTAAATCTTGACGAGCCCCGCCTGCCAGTCGCGATTGAGCGTCGCGGAAACCGATTTCTCAGCAAGACCCTGTTCACCGCTGGCAATCAATGCGTGCGCGTGAGCTTCCAGCAGCTCAGGATTTTTCTTTAACTTGCGCGGGACCGCGCGCCAGGCAACTTTTGGTTCGGCGGCATGGCGCAACTCTTCACAATGAACCTTCACGGACCATCGCTGGATGGTGTCTGCGTCAACACGGCCATGCTTCTTGATGCGCGGCATTAGCTCGCGCAGCTTCTCCCAGTCCGAGAGTCGGTAATAGAGTTTCCCCATCAGCGCCAGCGCGTGCCCGTGGTTGGGCGAGTTCTCATCAAGTTTGCGCAGCGTGGCGAGCGCCTGCTCATACTGTTCACCGTCGAGCTGTAACTCGGCTTGCGTCAATAACACTGCGTTCTTGGCTTCCGGTAATTTCTCGAATGCCTGGCGCAGCCAGTCGTCGCGGCGTTCTTCGTCACCCTGTAGATGCGCGGCACGCGCGGCCTCCAGGTAATTCAGCAGCGGCGCATCACTGACGCTCGCAGAGCGTGACAGTAACTTTTCGCCCTTGGAAAAATTACCTTCAGCGATAGCAATCATGCCGCGCGTTAATTTGCTGCCCGCACGATTACTGCGGTAGCGACCCGCTGCTTCGCCAAGTTTGCGAGGCACGCGCAGGATTTTGACGATCATCCAGACGCCGAGCAATAACAGGACCAGAAAACCTGTCAGCGCCGGGACCGACATTTCCACGAGGTAACCGCGAAACTGAATAACGACGTAACCCGGATCTTCGAGCAGGAAGCTTGCCGCGAACGCGCTCGCGATGACGGCAATAACGACTAGCAGGCCGAATTTCATTGCGCGGGCTCGGCTGGAGCGCGCTCGCGCTCGTCACGCAGGGACACAAACTGTCGCAACGCCGTGAGTGAACCGGAGATATCCGGCTTGCTGACGGTGAGCTGCAGGCCCCGTAATTCATTGATCGTTTGCAGGGCGCTCGCGACAGCCTGGCTTTCCGGATCGTAGTACTCACCAATCCACGCAGCGGCATCCGCCAGGCTTTCTTCAAATACTGTCTGTTCGCCGCGCAGCATCGCGAGGCGCGCCGTCTGCAGTTGCAGCGTCAGATTGTTTCTAAGGAAATAGGCAGCATCGGGCGGCAGCAGCGGCTTCACTGCCGTATCGCTGCGGCGCACCGAAATTACGTCGCTCATTGCATTCTTTAGTGACGCCATCGCGCGCGCCATGCCAGTTTGCTCCGCATCGGGCAGCGTGTCATCCGCGGCCTCGACTTTAATATCGTTTTTCAGGGGCAGTGTTTCTATCGCGTTGGCCAGACTACCGAGCGTCAATACGGCGCCCTCCAGGTCGACGTCTCCCATCGCCTCAAGCTCGCGCAATTCATTTGCAATCTGGCGACGCACGTCGGTAAGCGCCGGATTGCCGAGCGACGCCAGACGTTCATCGGCGAGTTCCAGGGCGATGCCGGCCAGCTCGGCGTTTGCCGCAAGTTGTAGCTGCGCGTTGGCAATCTGCAGGTAGTATTCTGCTTCCGCGAGCAGCCAGGTGTCGCGCAGGCCGCTCGAGATGCCTTGCAGTGCCGACAGCGAAGATTCGAGATTTGACAGGCGACCGGGAATCGCCTCGAGCGTGCCAAGACGTTGATCCAGGGTGCGCGTCATGTTGTCGAGTGCGCCACTCGCCTGCGAGTTCGCAGACTGCAGCTCTGCCAACGCCTGCTCGTTGCGCTGCAAGGTCGTCGTCGTTGCGCCGAGCTTGCTGGAGAGTGACTCAAGCTCATTGCCCAGCCGTCCGGTCTGGTCGGCAGCTTGTTGCGACCACAGGTAACCGACACCGGCTGCGCTCGCCAGCGCGATCAGGAAAGCAAGCACGGCAAGGACGATGGGTGCCCGCGATGCTCCCTTCTCCTTGACGTCAATGGTGGTCGCCTCGCTGTCATCCGCGTGGCTGGCAGAATCTTCGTGGCCGTCGGCTAATTCGTTCTGCTCGTCATCAGCGGCGCTTTCTTCAGCCGTCGCCAAGCGATCGTCGGAAGCGGGATCGTCGGTTGCGGGATCATCGTTTGCGCCGCGCTTTGAATCTTCACTCATGCGATTTATCCGTCAGGGCTTGCTGGTCCGCGAGCATTGCAGCGACCAGATCCTTGGAATCTGGGCTGTCCGCCAGCAGGGTGCGGGTGTCCGGAATGCTTTCCTGTGCCGTTTTTAACACACGAGCACTGGGGGTCACCAGCGCGGCAGCCCCCAGGGCTTGCCGACACCAGCCGGGCAGCAGCTCGAGCAGGAATTCGAGCGATTCGATACTCATGACGATGACGTAGTCCACGGGCCTTGTTCGCCAGAGGGACTCGAGTTCGACGAGTTCAGCGCTGGTTGCGCTGTAGCGGCGGCGGCGGTACGCGGTGAGGTAGTCAACCGTTGCGCCCCGCGACTTAAGCGTTGCCGCAAGCAGCTCTCGTCCGCCGTCACCGCGTACGATGCGGATGCGTTTGCCTGCGACCTCCTGCAGGTCTTGTTCCTGCAGCAGTGCTTCGCTCGTGAAGCCTGACTTTGGAAAAATGTCGGCTGCGTGGCCTGCGGCCTTAAGGGCAGCGGCTGTTGCCGAACCAATCGCCCCAATCCGCGCCGCGCCGGCAAGCGCTGCAAGGCCATGCTGCACGGCGTTTGGGCTGACAAAAATAACGACATCTGCAGGGGGCAGCGTTGCAAGTTTGGCGGCGATTTCGGCAGCATTGCGCGGCTCGATAGCCATGACCGGGAACGGAACTACGTGACCGTTGGCTGCCTCGATTGCCGCGGCTAGCGGTCCCGCCTGTTGTCGTGGCCGGGTCAGCAATACGCTGAATTTTTCGTCCTCTCGATCCGTCACGCGGCGCTTTCCGCCAGTATTCTGGCAGCGCCCGCGGCGAGTAGCGTTTCGCCGAGCGCAGTACCCAGCTCTGCTGCGCTGTCTGCGCTGCCGACGGCGCTGCGGCGCAGCACTTCTGAGCCATCGGCGCGTGCAACCAGCGCCTCCAGATTTAGCTGCGCGCCGTCCAGCACCGCAAAACTTGCGACCGGCGAATGGCAACTGGCGTTCA